>JAOUPR010000110.1 GCA_029879725.1 Gemmatimonadota bacterium
CACCTCGTGGCTGGGCGGTCCGCGGCGGTTCCGCTTCATCGGGTGCTGCTACGACGACGCCAAACCCCACCAGTACTGGATCGAGAGCGCGTTGTCCTCGGAGTTCGACGTCATGATCCACGTCCGCGAGACGCGGCCCACCACGGTCCTGGCGGCGCGGTACCCGGCGGGGTTCTGAGGGGGAGGGGGGGATCGCGCTGGATCTGCCAGGCTCTTACCACTTTCGAAGAAATTGGTACAACGCGCTTGACGGTCCCCGGGAATCCCAGCGATCCACTAAATGTTACGATGTTGGTAGTTGCCTTGGACCTACGACCATGAAGATCCCCCTCGCGCCGCCGATCCGGAGGTCTCCGCGACGGAATCCAGCGCGCCGAACGCGACGGGTGTGTGACCGTAGCCGCCACCAGATCCGCGCGATACATTGCGGCCAGAGCTCCCCTTGGGTGGGTTGTTCCGTTTCTCGGGGTGAAGAGATCTCATCGATGCGCTCGCCGAGTATCCTGATCCGACTCCGACCTTTCGCTGTGCCGGCGGCTGCGTTGCTGGTCGGTTGCGGAGACCATCCTGTTGATCCACCTCTTCCAGGGGCGGTGGTGGAGGTCGTCGTATCCCCCAGCCAGGTAAGGCTTCCCGCGCTCGGGGATACGGTGCAACTGGTGGCCCGTGCTCTCGACGCTCAGGGAAACCAGGTTGGAGGGCAGCAGTTCGTCTGGCGAGTGGATCTGCCCCGCGTGGCATCGGTTTCCTCCTACGGATTCGTCAGCGCGGTGGAGAACGGGTCGGCCGTGGTCACCGCCGCGGTCTCTTCCGGCGTCAAAGGGAGCGCGCAAGTCACGGTGGAACAGGAGGTTCACTCCGTCTTGCCTTCGCCTCCGGAATTGGCCGTGGACGCAGTCGGGGATACGGTCAGCATGACCGCCCGAGCCGTGGACCGTCTGAACAATCCGGTGAACGGCGTCGCGATCCAGTGGCGGTCGTCGGACCCGAGCGTGGCGACCGTGACGCCGGGTGGATTCGTGACCACCGTCGGAAACGGGCAAGCGTACCTGGTAGCTTCCGCGGGAGCGGTACAGGACTCGATCTCCATCATCGTGGAGCAGGTCGCGGTCTCCCTGGATGTCTCGCCGGGATTCGTGCTCATCGAGGGCGTGGGCAACGCGGTCGACGTGGTGGCGGTAATGGCGGACCGTTTGGGCAGTCCCATGGCCACCGTGGACGTTCAGTGGTCGTCCGGAGACCAGTCCGTGGCCACCGTGTCCCCTGGTGGTGGAGTGGTGGGCACTGGAGAGGGGCATACCGCCGTCGTCGCTTCCTTCGGCGGCCTGGAGCGGACCGTCGGCGTGTCGGTGGTACCGGTGGTGGATTGGAACGCCGTGGGAGACTGGTACGCGCCCGACGGTAATGTCGCCCATACCGGATTCGTGCCGGTGGCGCTGGACGTGAGCGACTTCAGAACGGAGTGGTCGGTCGTTGCCGCGGGAACCCGGGCGATCCGGCCCGTGAGCGTGGAGAATGATGCCATCGCCTTCTCGACCTACGACTACTTCAATGATTGGGTGGTCGGGGTCATGAACGCCTCCACGGGGGGCATTCGGTGGGTGAAGGCCATCCGGAGCATGGCTTCGTCCCAGGATCCGGTGCTTCGGAACGGGGTCGTGTACCTGGTCGGCATCAACGGGGCCAGCATGGTGGTCCAGGGCCTCGACGCGGCCACTGGATCCGATCTCTTCACCAGGTCCTTCACGGACCTGGGCTACCCCCGGGGCGCTCCGGTCGTGCTGAGCGACGGCATCCTCCTGGGGGCGGGAGCGTGGTTCACCGGAGACCGGATGATCCGGCTCTCGGAGTTGGACGGCTCCCTGCAATGGTCCACGGTGGTGAACTCCTCCGAAGTGGGAGCCGGATGGAGTCCGTCCGTGAAGGACGGCCGCGCCTACGTCCACATGTCACAGGATGGCATGGGGATCGTCATCGTGGATGCCGCCACCGGGGCGGTGTTGGGTACCATCGCCGATCCCGCGGCACCGCTGGACTACTCGTTCATGGCCGAGACGGCCCTGGTCACCCCAATGGATCGACTGATCGTACCCGAGCGCGATCGTCTGGTCGCCTTCGATATCGCGTCCGGGTCCATCATGTGGGAACAAGCCACGTTCCAGGCCAAGCCTCTGCTCGTCGCGAACGGTGTGGTGTACGGAAGGTCCCAGAGCGACCTCGAGGCCCGCTCGGAGGAGGACGGGAGCCTACTCTGGACGTGGACACCCCCCGCGGGCGAGCGCATGACGGACTGGACCATCGTGGCTACGGACAACCTCATCTTCCTCAGCACGGATGTCCGCACCCATGCGATCCACCTCGGCACGCGGGACTCCGTCTGGAGCATCCCCCGGACGGGTAACCTGGCGATGGCGAAGAGCGGTCGCCTGATCATCGCCTCGCCGACCGGAGTCATGACCGGCGTAGCCGTGCGCTAGACTCGTCGATCTCAGGGTCCACCGTACCACGCGATGGTGGTGGCGCCGACGAGCCCCGACAGCGGAATGACCTGTCCCGTGTCTACGATCACGAGCCAAGCCCGTCGCGGGTTCTCGGTCGTCGGGTCGAATTCCCCACTGTTGTCGGTCGTCGTGAGCACGATGAAGCGGCCGTCGGGTGACCAATCGAAACCCCTCTCGACGGTGCCCACGATTCCCGCGGTGAGGGAGCGGTCACCGGTACCGTCCGGGCGAATCAGGTGCAGGCTTCCCCCCCACGGTGTACGGTAAGCGATCCAACTGTCATCCGGGGCCCACAAGGCCTCGTGCCCCGACACGCCGAGGGGTGTCACCACACCCGTCTGCAGATCGAGGATCTCGAGAGCATCCGTGGTGGGTTGGTAGTATCGATACGCCGAGTACGCGACCTTCGTGCCTCCGGACGACGGGGCCGGATACCGGGGCTCGGCATTGGCGGAGGGGGCGGGATGAACCAACTCGGCGCCACTTCCGTCCGGGCGGACGCGCCACAGTTCCGGCTTGGTACAGGGAAGGCTTCCGCACACACTGTCGGGAATCTGGATGGCCGCCGAGAAGTAGATCCAGGACTCGTCGGCCGACGCCCTGGGCCAGCCTTCTCCGAACACGACGCTCGTCGAGTCGAACGCGGTTACACGACGATACTCGGTGGTGCGGGTCAGAGAGTACGCGCGGGACTCGCACCACGTGGCGGGCCACATTCCATGACAGATCGGGCCCGAATAGAGGATGCTCCCGCCGACGGTCACGTCCAGCGGAGAGTTCCGGAACTGCGTGAGCAGCGAGTCGACGATGGACCCGTCGAACTCGGAGATCAGCACCTTGGGAAGTGACCAGGAATCCGAGTATCGGTCCCAGACCACTCGTCCGGGCGGTGTGATGCCGAAGTCCCTGGCGCTCGACCGCCCTCCCCCACGGGGGTTCTCGACGCTCACCAGGGCAGAACCCAGGTCGGCGACGAGCGACGCGTCCACCTGGGCCCGCACGGTTCCATCGCCCAGCGAAGTCGTGGGCAGGGGATTGCCGTTCCAGAGCACCGTGGCATCGGGAGCGAAGTACCACCCGCCCACGGTCACCGCGAACGTCGGGGAACCCGCCACGACGCTGGCGGGCTGCACGGTACGCAGGTGCGGAGTGAGCTCACGGATGGTGACTTCGAGTGTATCCGACCGGCCGCCACCCGGACCGGGATTCTCCACCTGTATGATGCCACTGCTCCGTACCCGCTCCTCCCGGGGAATATCCACGGTGACCGAAGTCGCGCTCAGGAGCCGCGGAGTGTAGACGCGGCCGTTGTACCAGACGACCGCGCCTTGAACGAATCCGGTGCCGATGACCGAGATGGGATCGGTCGAGTCGAGGGTGATGCTGTCCGGGTCGGTCCCGGTGGTGGTCGGCACTGGATTCTCCAGCCGGAAGGAGACCGGGCCCGAAAGTCCGGCGCTCGGCTCGGGATTCTCCACGGCGACGTCGATGACCGCTCCCAACTGGAGGAGGAAGTCGGGAACCACCGCTCTGAGGTGCGTGCCACTCAGGACTTCCGTGACGAGTGGCAACTGGCCCCAGAACACCGTCGCGCCCCCACCCTCGGCGACGAAGTTCGACCCGAACACATCCAGAGTGAACCCGCTGCTCGATGTGGCGAGCGCCTGTCGTGGAGAGATGGAATCCATCACTGCAGCGTCGTGGACCACGGTCACCTCGAACTCCCCGGACGTTCCTCCTCCCGGTCCGGGATTCGTCACGGAGATCCGGTGCGACCCTGCCGCAGCGGCGTCTCCCGCAAGGAGCGTCACCGTGAGGATGGAATCACTATCGACGTCCGTCGGTCGATCCGCACCGTTCCAGTGGGCTTGCGCCCCACCGATGAAGTCCTGCCCGCGCACCTCGAGCACCGGTGTGCCGGAAGTCGTGACCATCACGGCCGGCGCCACGCTGAAGAGAAGCGGAAGCGGGTTCTCCGGAGCCGACAGCTCGATGTCCGGTTCACACGACAGGAGCGTGACGCAGAGCGTGACGGCTACGGCAGGCCAAAGGCTCGGGCGAGTCATGGACCTCTGATTGGTACGGATGACGGTATCGCTCACGACCTGAATCCAGATTATCTGCAACGGAGCGTCGGTGGCAAGCATACGACCGTCCGGCACTGGGTCGACCCTCTCGCGATTCGCCACGCTCCAGCGTAACATGTGGCGGTCAAGCGAGACTCGAACTCAACATCTTCCCGTCGGAGCACGCTTGCGTTCCACTTCCGCCAGGCCGTTCGCGTTCGTCCTTCTATGGATGACCTTCGTGGGAGGCACGGCTTCTCGCGCCGTATCACCCTCCGGCACGGTTCTCGATGCGCTGACGGGCACTCCGGTCCCGGGCGCCGTGGTATCGCTCCGACCATCGGGCGCACGGGTGGTCACCGACGAAGAGGGGCGCTTCTCCTTCATCGATCTGCCAGGGGCGGAGGTCCGATCGCTTCGCGTTACGCACCCCGACTTCCAACCCTCGGAGATTCCGCTCGGATCTCAGGTCGATATCCCGTGGCGTCTCGAGATCGTGCTGCGCCCGAGGGTCGACTTCGCGCCCCAGACCGACGAGCAGCGGGAAGTGAGATCCAGGGCGGAGGCCGCGGCGACGCAGACCGGCGGAACGTTGTGGCGCGAAGAGGAGTTTGCATTCGCGTTGACACGCGTCGCGTACGTGCTGGACCTGCTGGCCTATTCGGGCCTGGTGGAAGATCTGGATCGATCCACGGACGAGGAGCGTTGCGTCCGGATCCGGCGGAATTCCGACTGTGCCAGGGTCGAGGTGGTCGGTGACACGAATGGGCCGAGAGCGATCCAGGACTACTTTCCCGCCGAGATCGACAGCTTCCTCATCGTGCCCCCGGAGCTCACACGCAGGGGAAGCCGCTACGAAAGCGAGCATGGAGTCGTGATCCTGTTCATCCGGTCCTTGGATCTATGATGCACACGGGCGTCCGGGGTGCCGTCTGGGTGCTCATGGGAGGGAGCATGATGCTCGCGGGGTGTGGCCTCCGTTCCGAGCCGTTCGGTATTCCCACGCCCGCGCAACAGGAAGAGTTGGCCGACCGGGTGGGCGCGGATCCCACCGACGTAGAGGCAGTCGCGGGGCTTGCCGCCGCGCTCTTCGCGGAGGCGCGCTACGAGGAAGCCCGTCGGGTTCTCCTGGCCACGGACTCCATGGTGCCCGACGATCCGACCGTCACCGTGATGCTGGGATTGACCGAGCATGCGTTGAGACACTTCGGTGCCGCGCGCGACCGGTACGTCGAGTACCTCGCACGGAACCCCGGCGCTTTCGCGGATCGGGTGAGAGCACGGTTGGACGCCATCGAACCCGAGGTAGTCCGGGTGGACGCCCGCGCACTCCTCGACGCTCCGAGCCGGTCGGGGAGGTCGGGCCTGGACTCCACACGGGTCCTTGTCATCCCTCTTCCTCTGGGTGACGGAGACGAGCGGGACGCGGCGCTATCCACTGGGCTTGCCGACCTCCTCGGACGGGACTTGACGTCCAATGGATTCCAGGTCGTCGACCGCGCGATGGTGGAAGCGCTTCTGGACGGCGTCGGCGTGGATCGTGCGGCTCCCGCGGATCTCTCGCTCACCAGGCGCCTCGCTCTACTCACCGGTGCTGGCCGGGCCGTGATCGGCGCCACGTTCCGCACGGAGGACGCTCGGGAGTTGGTGTGGGAGGCCCTCGCGGTCACGTTCCACTCTGATGGCGGGATTCGATTGGTTCCGGTGCGTGCCTCGGGTCCGTCGGCACGTGTGTTGGATCTGGAGAAGGCGATCGCCATCAGGCTCAACGACGCCTTCGGGGTGCGCCTCTGGCCCGCCGAGGCGATTCTCGTTGCTCGCAGGCAGACCGTGCGTCTCGAAGCGCTCTCCGCCTTCGGCGCAGGTTTGCGCGCCCTCGCCGCCAGCGAGCATGAGCAGGCTGTCGCGTATTTCGACGAGGCCGCGGCACTGGATCCCGGATTCGAACTGGCTCGGGAAAGTTCGACCAGGGTGTCGTTGGTCGTGGAGACGTCCAATGTTCCCATGACGGTGACCGTGGAGCACTCCGGGAGGGAGGGGGAGCGCCGGCGGGTGGTGAGCGGAGTGGTCGCGTGGACCGGATCGTTGAGGTACCGTGAGTTTCGAGCGCTGGGTGCCGGAGCGAGGTCGGTCGTGGCGGAGGTCATGGGGAGGGACCACGTGGGTCTGGACCTCATGCTCGAACTCATGTTCGAACTCCCATGGAGGGATGGAAGGTGAGGCGGCTCGCCGTGGGTCTCGCGCTCACCTTGTCGTTCCCGGCAACGGGGCTGGCGCAGGAGGCTCATGGGCGGGCGACGTTTCAGGCGTTCCGCTTTCCCGATCCCTCAGGGCTCCAGATCCATCATGTGCAGCTCCTCACCGTGCCCTTCGGCGCTTCCGTGACTCCGCTTCCTCACACCACCATCGAACTGCACGGCGGATATGCGGCGGGATCGGCGCTCCTCTCCAACGGCGCGCGGGTGGAGGCGAGAGGACTCACCGATACGTCCATTGGTCTGACGCTGGAGGGAATGGGGTTCGTCCTGAACGCGTCCGCGACACTTCCCACGGGAGACGCCTCGCCGACGCTGGAAGAGGTCGCTCTGGTGGGGGTGCTCTCCTCTGACCTTCTGCCTTTCGAGATCACGCATTGGGGAGGAGGTGGGAGCGCGGGAGTGGATCTGGGCTACAGCAGGACCTTCGGGCGCGTGGCCGCCATGGGGTCGCTCGGATACGTGTCGGCGCGCGCGTACGCCCCCCTGGAGGATGAGGTGCCTCTCTACAGACCCGGCGATCAGAAGCGCGCGAAGCTGTTCGTGGAGGCGGCGGTAGGCGAGGCGGGGTTGCTGTCCGTTCGTCTTGGGGCGCAGCGATACGACCAGGACGTCTACGACGAACTCAACCTGTACCGCCCGGGGGTGCGCATGGAAGGGGTCGTGAGCTTTGCGAGTCCGGTCGGGGCCAGGGAGAGCATCCAGGTCTACGGAGGTATACGGCACCGGAATGCCGGCGTGTTCGACCTGCTTCCCGGCGGATTCCGACGGGAAGATTCACGAAATATTCTTCCAGGCACGGCCGAGTCGGTGGTGTCTCGCGAGCTCATGGCGGTAGGCGCGGAGCTTTTCGTCGCGCGACAACGCTTCCAGGTCGCTCCGGAGGTTCAACTCAGGGTCCTCAGGAGCGCGGACGGAATTGGTCAGGGCTGGCTCACCTCCGTGGGTGCCACCGCGGACTGGAAGGCATGGGGAATGCGAGCGGGAAGACGTCTCATGGTCAGACCTTCGGTGCGAGGGAGCGCGGGACGAGTGATCCTGCGAGAGGGGGCCGAGTCGAACGTTCTCGGGTGGGAGGCGGGCCTATCCCTGCGCATCATGGGAGGACGGTGATGGCGGCCCGTGCCAGGTGGTTCGCGGTGGCATTCGCCGTGGGCACCGTCGCCTGCGAGGCGATATTGGTCGAGCCGGCGGTGATCGAACATGATCTCCGGTTTTCCGTGGGATCCCTCTCCGAGGACGCGTTGGCGAGGATCGCGCCCCTACTCGACCGGGTGGTGCTGAGCATCGCGCACGGTGATCAGGTGTGGGACACGGTCCTGCCGCTCCGGAACGAGGGTGGCCAGATGTCCGCACGGATGTCTCTTCCGCCTCTCTCCGGATCCGGCCCCATCGTTCTGGATGCGGAGCTTTGGACCTACTACACCGGTGTCTTCGAGGGCACGATCCACATCCCAGCCGGATACGGGATTCGCACCGTGACCACGATTCCGATGACCCCCATCGTGGTCGGAATATCCATCCCGCCGAGTGTGCCGATATTCACCGGCCTCGGACAATCCGTCACCCTCGAATCCGCCGTGGTCGTTGCGACCGGGGATACGCTTCACGGAGCTCTGGTGGTCTGGCGGTCGACAGACCCAACCATCGTGGGGATCGTCGATGGCAACCGAGCCGTCCCTCGATCGAACGGCAACGCCAGGCTCGGGGCATCGTACGGTGACTTCGTTCGTATCATATCGGCCACGGTACGTCAGGAGGCCGGTCGGTTGACGGGTGTCGCCCCGGCGGATACGGTGATCACCGTGGGCGATACCTTCCGCCTACGTCCGCTCGGTGTTGACGTGACGGGGTATCCTCTACTTCCCGGGACCGCGTTGCAGTGGAACGGATCCGGCCCACTCACCGTCGACGACCAGGGATGGGTCACCGGATACGCCGTGGGGAGCGGGCTGATCTATGTGTCGAGCGGACAGGACCGGCACACGGCTCTGGTATCCGTGGAGCCTCGCTGATCCCATCCTGTCGCGGCGGGTCCCTGCGTCATCCGTGATCTCCGCATCCGGCGGGGTGCTGAGGCGGACGAAGAGCGGTTCGGCCGCCCCCCCTCACGTGGCCGGCCGCCCCGCCAACTCCTCCACGATCATCCGCCAGTGCTCCAGCGCGGAGAAGAACTCCTTCACGGTCACCCGCTCGTTGAGCCCGTGGGCGAACTGGTCGGCGTCGCGCATGAACATTCCGCTCACGCCGTAGGTGGGGATCCCGCCGGCGCGGACGTGGAGTCCGTCGGTGCCGTAGGGCGCCATGTACGGGATCACGGGGGTGCCGGGGTAGCGCGCTTCCACGGCGCGCGTCACGGCGTTCATGACGTCGTCGCGGATGGGAGACGAGGGGCTGGCCTTGGGATCGTCCAGGACGGCGATGGTCAGCGTGGGGGTGGCGGCCACCTCCTCCAGCTTGGCCTGCACGTCGGACACCTCCACGCCGGGGAAGATGCGGCAGTTCACCGTGGCGGTGGCGCTCTGCGGGAGGGCGTTCTCGGCGTGCCCGCCCCGCAGCATGGTCGCCACGCACGTGGTCCGGGTGATCCCCACC
>JAOUPR010000172.1 GCA_029879725.1 Gemmatimonadota bacterium
CGACGCGGCGTGCGTCCTGACCTGGATCATGTCGGCCACGGGGGGCTTCGTGGCGGCCGGCATCACGGGCGGGATCGTCGACCCGGAGAAGACCATGGTGGCCGTGATCCTCGCCGCGGGGCTCGGCGGCGGGCTCACCCTGGCGCGCACCCTGTGGGGGCGGAGCACCCGGGCGGTGCGGGCCCGGGCGAACCGCCTCATGGAGGTGCTGGTGCGGGAGGTCGATGGGGCAGGGCGGGGGGACGCGGGGAGCGAGTGACGGCCCCCCCGCGCCTACCACCGCAACCGCACCCCCACGCCAAGCCCGCCTTCCATCGGCCGCACCACCGGCTCCACGGTCACCAGGGGTGAGGTCCGTACCTCCATCCAGGTCACACCCGCCAGGTGGATGATCACGGTGCTCAGCACGATGGCGTCGGAAGTCCCGCCGCCGTCGGCCTCGATCGCGAGAACCGTTCCGACCGTGGCGAACGCAGCGCTCACACCGAGGACGGCGAGCACGTTTCCGCGCCCCCGGTTGCCCAGGTGGGCGCCCACGGTGGCGCCCAGGATATCCCCGATCACCAACGCTCTTATACGTTCCGAGCAGAGGCCGTCACAGGTGCCGTTATCCACGGTGCTGGCAGCGATGAAGGTGCCCGCCAGTCCTCCTGCCACCGCCCCCAGGCCGGCTCCCCAGGGAGATGCGTCGCGCGTCGACTGAGCCTGCAGTGCGTCGGTGTGGAGCAGGATCGTGAGCGCGCAGAGGATGGTCAGCGTCAGGCGATGAAGAGTGCGCATGGTCACGACCTCCAAGGGTAGGGAGACGAACGAGGAATCCAGAACGAGTGCCCCGGGGAAGGTGACGTCGAACGCGGTGACGGGCGGCAGGGCCGGGGCGGTGACGGGAGGTAGGTGAGGGCGGATCTTACACGCCATATCTAGGCGCCCGCCCTCCGGTGTGCAAGGATCTCCTCGCGCCCCCGGCCCCACCCCACCCCCCACGTGCGCAGCGCCCCTCCGTGGCGTACGATATCCGCTCGCTTGCGGAGCCGAGTGACCCGCGGCGCCGACACCCACGGCCAGGGTCCCACCAACCCGTGAGGGGTGAGATATCATGAAGAAGGACATCACGCGACGCGATTTTCTGAACGGCACCAGCATCGCCATCGGTGCTTCGCTCATCTCCCCCTGGGTGGACGTCTTCGGTTCCGTCCCCCCGTGGGCCGGCCTCGACCCCGACTACTACCCGCCGGCGCGGACGGGTCTGCGCGGAAGCCACGACGGAGCGTGGGAGACGATGCACCGGCGGGTCCGGGGCGCGAGCTGGCCCGTGGGGCGGCCCGAGGAGGCGTACGACCTGGTGGTGGTGGGGGCCGGGATCAGCGGGCTCTCGGCGGCGCACTTCTTCCGCAAGGACAACCCCGGCGCCCGCGTCCTCATCCTCGACAACCACGACGACTTCGGGGGCCACGCCAAGCGCAACGAGTTCGGCGCCCGGGGCGGCACGCGCATCACCTACGGGGGCACCGAGTCCATCGATACCCCGTCGGGCTACGCCGAGGTGTCGCGCCGGCTCCTGGAAGACCTGGGCATCGAGACCGAGCGCTTCTACGACTACTTCGACCAGGAGCTCCACTCGAGGTACGGGCTGGACCACGCCATCATGTTCGACCAGGAGACCTACGGGGAGCGCAAGCTGGCGCGGGGCTACGGCTCGCTGCCTTGGGAGGAGTTCGCGGCCCAGACGCCCATGAACGACCGGGCCAGGGCCGACCTGGTGCGCGTCTTCACCGAACAGAAGGACTACCTCCCGGGGATGAGCTACGAGGAGAAGTACGCCCTCCTGTCGAGGATCAGCTATCTCGACTTCCTGCGCGACTACGCCAAGGTGGACGAGCAGGTGCTGGGGATCTACCGGCAGTGGTTCCGCTCCTACTACGGGCTGGGCTCCAAGGACGTGCCGGCCCTCATCGTGAGCGAGTACGGAGACGGCGGCGGCCTCCCGGGGCTCACCCACACCATGCCTCGGGTGGGCGACCGCGGGGACGAGCCTTACATCTTCCACTTCCCCGACGGGAATGCGTCCGTGGCCCGGCTCCTGGTGCGCGCCATGCTCCCCGACGCCGTCCCCGGGAATACCATGGAAGACGTGGTGACCGCCCGCGTGGACTACTCCCTCCTCGACCGCGAGGGCGAGTCGGTGCGCATCCGCCTGAACAGCACCGTGGTCCAGGCGCAGCACACCGCAGACGCCGGCGCCGTCGACGTCACCTTCGTGCACCAGGGCACCGCCCACACCGTGCGCGCCGGCAAGTGCGTCATGGCCTGCTACAACGCCGCCATCCCCTACATCGTCCCCGAACTTCCCGAGGCGCAGAAGGAGGGGCTGGCGTACAACGTGAAGGTGCCGCTGACCTACACCAAGGTGCTCATCAGCAACTGGCGC
>JAOUPR010000173.1 GCA_029879725.1 Gemmatimonadota bacterium
CGGACCTCGGTGGGCGGCCGCGGCTCACCCGTCAGGATCCGTCCGAGCACCGCCTGCGCGGTGGCGCCCGTATGGGGAGGCTCACCCGTGAGCATCTCGTAGAGCACGCACCCCAGCGAGTAGACGTCCGAACGGGCGTCGGGATCCCGATCCGCGGTGGCCTGTTCGGGGCTCATGTAGTAGGGCGTGCCCATGGAGAGCCCGGTCTCGGTGAGGCGCCCGCCCCCGGCCTCCTGCACGGCAAGCGCGATCCCGAAGTCGGCCACGACCGGCTCGCCCTTCTCGATCAGGATGTTCGCCGGCTTGATGTCTCGGTGGACCACGCCCGTCTCGTGGGCCGCTTGCAGGGCGCCCGCCACGCGGGTCGCGATGGCCACCGCCTCGTCGATGGGAAGCTGCCGCTCGCGGTCGAGTCGGTCCCGCAGGCTCTCGCCCTCCACCCAGGGCATGGCATACCAGACGAATCCGTCCGCTTCCCCGGAATCGAAGAGCGGCAGAATGTGGGGGTGGCGGAGGTTGGCCGTCGTCCGGATCTCGGCGAGGAAGCGGTCGGCACCCACGACCGCCGCCAGCTCCGGCTTGAGCACCTTGAGCGCGACCTTTCGCTCGTGCTTCAGGTCTTCGGTGAGATACACCGTCGCCATGCCGCCCTCACCGAGCTCTCGCTCGACGCGGTAGCGGCCGGACAGTGCGGCGTTCAGGCGTTGGATGACGGACATGCCGCGTAAGATGCCATGCGAGGCCACGGGCCGCGAGGGGGTGGCTGGACCCGCCGAGACCCCCGGGCGGGGCACTCGCTCCGAAACGTGGAAGCCGACATCGACGCACTGATCTGACCCCCTGAACCGAGACCGGGCCGAGTTACAGGTTTTGGCCGGTCCAGATGAGAGGAGGGAGGTCAGATCAGTCCGACGAAGGACGCGGCGCGGTCTACTACAGAGGCAGAGTCGACGAGGCTGGTCTGATTCCACACATCAGGAACCGCCTCCAGGCGTACCGACGGTCGCCTTGACCTCGCCGATCGGCGTGCCCGTCGTATCGTAGACCGTGATCGATGGCATTCCTTGGCCTGCCCGAAGCAGCACTCCACCGTTGTTCTCGCCACCGCCGAACACCTTGATCGACCCGTGTCCGTCCTCTCCGACAAACATTACAACGCGATCGTACTGCGGCTCGCCTGGCAGCCCGTTCAGGATGACCGCCGCATACTCGTCCCCGGGAGCTACGCTCAAGCACGCGGCCTCCTTCTGTGTCGCGTCATAGTCGAGGCACAAGTTGGCACGGCCGTCCCTGTAGGCGCTCATACCGCCTCGCTCCTTGCCGTCGCGAGGATCATAGATCGTCAGACCCGCACCCGCCGCGATCCTTGTTCCCACACGGCCTCCCGCCAACATGAGAGGGTTCCGGGCTCCCAAGGCCACGTTCATAAGGCCGGTCGAATCCAGGATCGCGACACCGACAGCGTCCGCCAGCTTCGGATCGTCAGTCGCCGCGGACATGGGAGCACCGACAACCACCCGCTCCCTACCCGCTGCATCCGTGATCACCAACCCACGGGCCCTTATTATCGAATCGTCCGGTACGACCGCAGCGACAAGGAGGCCTGCGACAACCAATACCACCACCGCAGTGAGACGTCGTACCACCACTCGAAGGACCGCGACTTGCATCTGAAGTTGCTCAACCTCGGTCATGCTCTCTCTCCTCGATCTTCGGTAAGGACAATCACATTCCGCTTGGCCGTTGCATCCCACACGACGTTCCCGTGGATTCTGACGCACGTTCCTGTATGAAAGTTTCCCCCCAGCCCCGGCGCACGACCTTCGGGGTCCAGCATCCACACTCGTTCGCCGCGGCTACCGCGACTTCGGCAACCTGCGCGAGCCACGTCTTGTCTCCATTCCTTCTAGACCGAACGGCGCGCTCGTCGTCCCGCGTCAGTCGATCGACGCTCTCCTGACGTTGCTTCGCGCAGGACAAGGATTTCCCGGACGACCTCGGCGACATACTCCTACTCGGGCCTTCCCGCCCAGCCACGGGTATCGCCGAGGCTATGCGTCGGCGCGTCCCCTATGGCTGCGGGGGAGTTGCTCCGCCCGCCCGATTCCGGTCCACCAGGAGGGCGAAGGGGAGGAGCACGGCATCTTCCCGCACCAGGTACGCGCACGCCGATAGCACCAGGGGAACGACGAGGCGGCCCCGGAGGTGCAGCGCCGTGGCCACGGCGGCCAGAACCCCGAGGAGGAGGGTCGAGTCACCGTAGACCCAGGCCACCGCCTCGGTACGCGCGGGGAGCACCGCGAGAAACAACCCCGGCGCGGTGGAAGCCTCGACGAAGTGGCCGGGCACGTCCGAGAGCGAGCGGATGGCCGGGTCTTCCCGCACCTGCACCGGGGCATCCCAGAGGCGCGGGGTAGCCCACGGT
>JAOUPR010000111.1 GCA_029879725.1 Gemmatimonadota bacterium
CGGAGATCATGAGGTCGTAGAACTGGCGGGCCACCTCTTCCACCGCCGCCTCGGACGCGCCGTAGTCGGCGTCCACGTCGGCGATGGTGCGCGCCACCCGCCAGAACATGGTCTCGGGCGCTTCGACGGGGGTCCCTTCTGCGTCCTTCTTCAAGTACCGCTTCTCCAGCACGATCCGAGCGTTCTCGGTGAGTTCGGCGGCGGGGATGTCGGCGGGTACCTCGTCGGAGAAGATGGCGGCTTCCCGGGGGGCACGAGGCTCATGAACACGCGGCATCGTGTGGGGCTCCTGTGGACAATGGGGTGGAAAAGCCTGCAAAAGGCGTGGAAAACCGCTCAGGTGCGGCATCCGCCGGATATTTCTATGTGGAAAGCCCGTAGGGGACCACTAAATGTTGGGGCGGACCCATATTACCGATACTACATGTTGGGGTCAAGTTCCTTTCCACGACCCCGTGGCCACTCTCCAATATTTCGGTTTTCCTTCGGGCAATCAAGGGGTCCCATGATCAGAAGGAGAGCCCCAGACGGACGTAGTACCGGGGCGGAGCCCCGGCCTCGAAGGGGAACGCGACACCGCCCCTGACCTGGAGCGGGACGACCCAGAAGGTGAGGAACTGCCCCGTGACCTCGGCCCCGCCCGACACCACGCTGGACCCCATGGGACTGTCGTACCCCACGGGCCCCCCCACGGGGCCCCACGCGTTCCCCGCGTCGAGGAAGAGGGACCCCGCCAGGCGGTCGAGATGGAGAGGCACCGTGCCCATTCCCTGGTTGACCAGGAAGAGGGGGAACCGGTACTCCAGCGAACCCGACCAGACCCTCCGCCCGGTCCGGATCCCCTCCGGGTAGCCCCGCACGGGGAAGAAGTACGAGGGGCCTCCGAAGAGGGAGAGACCGGTGAGCCCCTCCCACATCCCCGAGGCTCCCCCCGCCTCGAAGTACCCTCCGTGTGCCCCCGGACCGACCGCGCTCCCGCCGCTGACACGCAGTGCGAGGACATGGGGCGCGTAGCCCGGACCGCCCAGGGCCTTGAACACCACCAACCGACCGATGACGTCGTCCACCGATTCGTCCCAGTATCGTGCCCCCACCAGAGTGTCGGGGAGGTTCCTGTGGGTGCGGGTACGCGCTCTCACGAACGCCGACATCCCCCCGCTCCCGCCGAGCTGGAAGGCATGGCCGCGGGCCGTGGAGAAGGCGAGGGTCGCGGCGACGTCCGCCAGCTCCTCCTCCGGGCGGTTCAGACGATACGCCGTGCTCGGCTCCAGGGTGTCGTCCAGGAGCTCGCGATACTTCCACGCGTAGGCCCCCGACACCGTGAGGGAGAGGGCACTGCGCCACCGGCTCCGGCGCAGCGTGACCCCCCCGGACAGGGTCCGCTCGCGTTCCAGGGCATACAGCACGTCGATGGGTGCCCCCGGAGCACTCCGACCCAGGCGAACGCCGTCCTCGTCCCACGCCGACCGGTATCCCACCGACATCACCGGATTTCCCAACCCCGCGTAGGAGTACGTCGCTCCGCCGTCCGTCTTGCTCCCTTCGGGACGGTATCGCACGAAGGCGGCGTATCCGTGCCGCCCCACCAGATCCTGCCCACCGATGGCCGCGCCGAAGCCGGGACCCATGACCCGCCTGGCCGGAACCGTGATGTCCGGAGTCATCACCGACGGCGTGGAAACCGCGGGATCCACGATGGGCTGCCAGTACCTGGGGAGGAGCGTGGCGCCGGACGAGTATCCCTGGACGGGGATCTCCCCGGCGCCCGACCCGTCTTCCACGCTCTCCGGCCCACCCGCCGGACCCGCGACCTCCGCGGGAGGCGCCGGAGCGGAAGGGAGCGGACCTCTCCCCGCCAGGGCGATGCGCTCCACCTCCCACCCGTCCGCGTGGTATCCGCTGTAGTACAGCCAGCGACCGCCGGGGTCGGGGGCCGGGTACGCCGTTCCCGTCAGGGAGTTGGTGGCCAACCGGACCTCTCCCACGCTCCGCGCCACCGGATCCACCTCCGCGGTGAGCGCATTGAAACTCCCGGTACGGTCGGAGGTCCAGAAGAGGGCATCTCCGCCGGGAGACCACGTGGGACCCAGGTCCATGGCGCGGTCGGCGGTCACCTCCATCCGCTCCCGCCCGTCGACGTCGAGCACCACCACGTCGAGGTGGGCGCCGGGAGTCCATCGGGTGGCGGCGATCCAGCGGCCGTCCGGCGACACCGAGGGGAAGCCCCAGTGCACGTCGGCCCGTGGCGCCACCAGGGTCTCCACGCTTCCGTCGGCCAGGTCCACCCGGACCAGCGCGCTCGTACCTTCGCCTTCCGCCACCGCCACGGCCGTCCGTCCATCGGGAGCCACCGAGGGCTGGGAGAGCCGGCCGCCCCGGGTGATGCGCCGCACCCCGCCCGACCGGTCCACCCGATACAGGTCGGCGTAGGCCCGGTACGGATCCGCCAGCTCGAGCTGGGAGAAGACGATGGACCCGTCGGGAGCCCAGTCGAAGGTGGCGATACCATTCACCCGGGTCAGGGCACGCTCCCCTCCTCCGTCCAGATCCATGATCCGGATCTGTGTATCCGAACGCCCGTCGCTCCGCAGGAAGGCGACGTGCTCCCCGTCACGGGACACCCGGGGGTACCAGGCCACGCGCGCCCCCTCCGTGAGCATCTCGCCTCGTGTAGGATCGCCGAGCGTAGCCACCGTGCCCCGCCAGACGTCGGCCTCCTCCGCGAGCGCCTCCCTCCAGGCGCGCCACTCCTGGGAGAAGGAGACCCCGAAGGCATCCTTGGCGGCGGCGTTGAGACGGTACGGGATCCACTGCCCCGCCACGGCGTCGGCGAACGCCCCCATGCGTTCCTCGCCGTACTTCTCCAGGAGGTGTCGGAAGAAGAGGGAGCCGTACACGTACGACCGCTCCCCGCCCGGCCACTCCGGAGACATCCCCGAGGCCTGGTCCAGGTCCTCGAACCGGTCTTCGAGGATCGCGGTACGGAGCACCATGTCGTGATACGACCCGTGGGCCCGGCCGGCGTGCGTGAGGCTGGACTCGTACCAGGTGGCCAGACCCTCCACCGTCCACCGGGGAACGTCGAGGCTGGGGAAGAAGGGCCACGACGCCGGCACCCGCCCGAAGACCCCCCGGAGCGCCTTGCCCAACGCGCCGGTGCGGTCGAGGTGGAAGATGTGCGCGAGCTCGTGGGTGACGACCAGCTCCATCCATTCGTCGAAATACCCCAGCGCCAGATCGTCCACCGGGGGCCGCGCGTACACCACGATGCGCTTGTACGGGATCACGGACGCGTACCCGTTGGAGATGTCCACATGGTCTGTGACCACCAGATCGATGGTCCCCCCCGGGGCCGGCGGGAACGCCGTGGCCAGAGTGCCATAGGCGGCCTCTGCGCGGACGGCCGCGCGTCGCCCGAGCGCCTCCAGATGCCGGGGAAAGGTGACCCGGAAGTGTTCGGTGGTGAGCGTCCGCCAATCCTCGTCGGGGGGAAGCTGGGCGGACGCCTCGTCCGGACCGGACGACCAACCCAGACAGAGGACCGCGAAGACGCCCAGAATGCCGCGCACGCCGCGCCACGCCGCCTTGAATTTCATGGCCACCGTCGCCACCCTTGAAGTGTACTCTCCAGCTCGGGACTCCATCACCCATGTCCTCCGAAGACAACGTCTGGTACAAGATCGGCTACGCCCTGGAACGGGCCCGCCGTGGAGGGTCCCTCGGCAAGAAGCTCCACTCGCTCCGGGAGCGTTCCCGCGAGCCCGATGAGCCGGTCAAGCGCCCCCGCCGTCACACGGACCCCGATTCCTGGCCATCGGCGGATACGCTCCTCGCTTCCGGCGCGGTGGCTCTGGCCACGAAGCTCCTCGACCGGCACGCGCCGAGCCGCGGAGCCGGGCTCCCCCGCTCGGTGCGCGCGGGCGCGGCAGGGGCGGCCGCGGCGCTGGCCGTCGAACTGACCCGGCCGCTTCTCCGGGGAAAGGCGGAATGGCCCGAACTCGACGAGGACACGGTGCAGCGACTGTTGGCCGGCGTGGGCCAGGGGATCCTGTACGCCTCGGTGGTCGAACCGACCGTCCCCGGGCCTCCCATGGTGAAGGGGGCGCTGTACGGAGCGGCGGAATACGCGGTGGACCCCATGGGGGGCCTCACCCACCTGCTGGGAACGGCCGCCATGCCGCCCGTCGTCGGATCGCTCCTCGAGGCACTGGAACCGCACGACCGGACCTTCGTCGAGCATCTCGCTTTCGCCATCTCGCTGGCCCTCCTCTACGGGTCGAGCCGGTCCAGCAACGGAATCCGCGACGACGACGAGTAGTCGACCTCGGTCACTTCCGACTTCACGTAGGTCCGATCGCAGGGCGGGAGGTGCACGCCGTCGGCCGTGGCCGCCGCCTCCGACTCCGCCCACCCCGACTCCGGGACGATGCCCAGGAGTTGACTCCCCCTGCCCTGTGGCCCGGCGAACCCCGCGATGGTACAGAACGCCGTGGGCGTCGCCCGGACCGCGGACCCCACGTACCTCAGCGCCAGGTTGTCCAACTGGTCGACCAGGACGTACCGGGCACCCACCGCCTCCGCCTCCGCCAGGAGCACGCCCGACTCCTCGCTGAAGGGGAAGGTCCGACTCGGAACGCCGCTCATCACGAAGAAGGTGCGTGGTTTGCGGGAGAGCACGGCCGCCCCGTCCGGGAGGTTGGCGCCGGACCACTCGGCTGCGTGGACGAAGCTCACGAAGCGGGGGCCGGAGCAGGCGAAGGGACCCTCCGAACGCGTCAGGGCCCCACACGCGGAGGACTCCCGCGCCGCCCCGAGCCAGGTCAGGAGTGAAGGCACCATCACCACGAGAAAGGTGACGGCTCCGGCCGTCCCCAACCCGACCCGACCCCACCGTTCCACCAGGCGCGCGATGGCGTCCCAGGAATACAGGAAGAGGAGAGGGAAGAGGGGGAGCGCGAAGCGGTCCCCCGACCAGACCTCGGGCCAGAGGAGGATCAGCCCGGCGTACATGGGGAAGAAGAGTTCGCTGGCACCGAGACCCTTCCGCGCGCGGGAGGCCCACCCCCACACTCCCAGGATCACCAGACCCCATCCCAGCACGGGCAGGCCGGGCGCACCCCGGCCCATGATCCCCGCCGGAACGTGCGTGCCCGCGTACCCCAGGAGGTTGTGCCAGGCCCGCGCGAAAAGGCCGACGAGCCCGACCCGCCCCAGAGACGGATCGTACGGATCCACCAGCCAGAACTCGGACCCGTAGGCCCCGGGGTCCGCACCCGTCCCCCTCGCCCACCACAAGAGGGCCGGGATCCCCAAGGCGAGCCCCACCACGCCCAGCGTCCTCCACCGGCGGCGCAGCGCGAACCACGCCAACACGGATACGAGCAGGGGGAGCCCCGCCGAGCGCGTGAAGTACGCCAACCCCGTGGCCAGGGCCCCCACGGCGAGCCACCCCCTGGATCGGCCCTCGTCGAACTCCCAGTGCTCCAGGGACCAGAGCGCGATCATGGTGAAGGCCACGAAGGGGAGGTCGGAGAGGATCCAGTGGCTGTAGTAGACCACGGCCGAGGAGAAGGCGAGCACCACCGCCACTCCGAATCCGGCCCAATCGGTGGTCCGGCGACGTGCCCACAGGTACGTCACGGAGACCGCCACCACCGTGGAGAGCGCGGCCACCGACTTGAGCGCCACCCAACTACGCGCGCCCAGGAACATGAGGACGGCCAGGAGCCCGGCGAACACCGGGGGATACTTCGAGTGGGGGAGTCCGAGCGGGTCGTAGACGTCGGTGTAGCTGCCGTCGGCCAGGAGCGAGTACGCCAACGAGACGTACCCCGCGTTGTCGCCCCCACTGTGTGGAGCGGGGTTGAAGGCACCGATCACCGCCACGGTGGAGAGCGCCACGACCACCACCAGCGGCCACCGCGCCTGGAGCCACGCGGGACCCTTCACACGACCTCCCCGGCCGTGACCCGCGCGACCACTCCGTCCACGGCGGCCAGCCGGGCGCGGGCAGCATCCGCATCGAGACCCGTGCGCCCCATGACCAGGGCGGTCTTCACGTGCCCACCGGCCCCCGCGAGGAGTCTTCGCGCTTCGTCCCGTTCCACGTCGAGCATCTCCATGAGGATGCGCTCACCCCGGTCCTGTAGCTTGCTGCACGTCACCTGCAGGTCCACCATCAGGTTCCCGTACACCTTGCCCAACCGAACCATCGCCCCGGTGGTGATGGTGTTCAGGACGAGCTTGGTGGCCGTGCCGGCCTTCATCCGCGTGGACCCCGTCACGACCTCCGGCCCCACCAGCGGTGCGATGACCACGTCATGGGTCTCGCGCAACTCGTCCGACGGGTGGGTACAGAGAAGGAAGCCCGTCCGCGCCCCGAGCTCTCGAGCACGCCGCAGAGCCCCGTGAACGTAGGGGGTCGTGCCGGACGTGGCGATCCCGAGCACGAAGTCGGCGGGCCCCACTTCGCGAGCGTCCATGGCCGCGGCGCCGTCTTCCGGGTGATCCTCGGCTCCCTCCTGGGCCCGGACCAGCGCCTCGTACCCGCCGGCGATGACACCCTGCACCATGAGGGGATCCGTCCCGTAGGTCGGGGGCATCTCCGCGGCATCGAGCACGCCCAACCTCCCCGACGTTCCCGCACCCACGTAGACGAGCCGCCCCCCGCGGCGGAAGGCGTCCTCCGCCAGCTCCAGCGCCCGGGCCAGGGCTTCTCGCTCCCGGCCCACGGCCTCGGCGACCTCGCGGTCCTGGGCGTTGACCAGGTCCACGATCTCCAGCGGCGACATCTCGTCGATGTGGGTGGACGCCGGATTCCGTTGTTCGGTGAGTCGGGGATCGCGCATGGGCGGCGGGCGCTTGTGGCGGGTGGGCCGTGAATCTATTCTCGGGCCCCAACGTTATCCCGGGGGGGGCGGCGGGGGCAACGACGTCGGTCTCTCTCCCCGACGACATCACCCCTGCGAACCGAGACGATGACTCTCTCCACCTGCTCCAGCGTCCAGCTCCGGCGCGGCCTGGCCATCGCCGCCGTGCTCCTCATCTCCGCGTGCGGCACGTCCACGGGCATCTTCCCGGACGCGTGGCGATACGCCGAAAACGCCGCCCCGGTGACGGCCACGCACGGAATGGTGGTGAGCACCGACGAACTGGCCAGCCGGGTGGGAATCGACATCCTCGCGGCGGGAGGCAACGCGGTGGACGCGGCCATCGCCGTCGAGTTCGCCCTCGCGGTGGTGAATCCCGAAGCGGGGAACATCGGCGGCGGCGGGTTCATGGTGACGCGCATGGCCGACGGGTCCACCGCCGCGCTGGACTTCCGCGAGCAGGCGCCGGCGGCGGCCACGCGGGACATGTACCTCGACCCCGAGGGGAACCTCACGGACCGGTCGGTGGTGGGGCACCTGGCGGCGGGGGTACCGGGGACCGTGAGCGGGATGTGGGCCGCCCACCAGCGGTTCGGTACGCTCGCGTGGGCGGAGCTGGTGGCGCCCGCGATCCGCCTGGCCGAAGGGTTCGAGGTGCGGCCCCGCTTCCTGGGGTCGTTGGACTCCACCATGGTGGAGGAACTCTCCGTCTTCCCCGCTTCGTCGGCGCAGTTCCTTCCCCGGGACGGCCAACCCCCTCTGGCGGGGGACACGCTCCGGCAGCCGGACCTGGCGGCGACGCTCCGGCGCATCCAGACCGACGGACCCGCAGGGTTCTACGGCGGCGAGACCGCCGACCTCATCGTGGCGGAGATGGAACGGGGAGGCGGAATCATCACCCACGACGACCTGGCGTCGTACACCTCCGCCTGGCGCGACCCGGTGAGCTTCACGTACCGGGGCCACACGGTGATCTCCATGCCTCCCTCTTCGTCGGGGGGCGTGACCATGGCCGAGGCCGCCAACATCCTGGAAGGATACGACCTCGCCGGCCTCCCCTGGCACGGCGCGGAGATGATCCACCTCTACGCCGAGGCGTGGAAGCGGGCCTACGCGGACCGGAACCACTACCTGGCCGACCCCGACTTCGTGGAGATGCCCCTGGAGCGCATGACCTCCCCGGAGTACGCCCGGGAGCGGGCGGCCACCCTCTCGCTGGACGCCGCCACCCCCTCCCTGGAGATCGGGCCCGGGATGGAGGTACCCACCGAGGGTGAGCACACGACCCACTTCTCCATCGTGGACGCCGCGGGGAACGCCGTGGCCGTGACCACCACCATCAACTCGTGGTACGGGAGCAAGGTCACCGTGACGGGCGCCGGGTTCGTCCTCAACAACGAGATGGACGACTTCGCCGCCAAACCGGGAACGCCCAACCAGTTCGGACTGGTGCAGGGGGAGAACAACGCCATCGCCGGAGGGAAGCGCATGCTCTCCGCCATGACGCCCTCCATCGTGGTGGACCCCGCCGGGAAGCTCCGCATGGTCACGGGCACGCCGGGGGGCGCCACCATCATCACGACCGTGTTCCAGACCATCTCCAACGTCCTGGACTACGGGATGAACGCCGCCGAGGCCGTGAACGCGCCCCGGGTGCACCACCAGCACCTCCCCGACCAGATCTACTACGAGGCGGGCGGCCTCACGTCCGACGTGGTGGCGGCTCTGGAGGCGATGGGCCATACCCTGGTGGAGCGGGGCGACGTGTCGGGAGACGCCCAGGTGATCCTGGTGGAAGCCGACGGGACGCTCTCGGCGTGGTCGGATCCGCGGCGGGGGGGGAAGGCGGTCGGGTACTGAGGGGCGGGATGGGGCGGGACCCGGTTCGCCGGCTCCAGCGGCTCGGGGGATGCCTCGTCCGGTGGGACACATGCGTCGGTGGGACATCCGTGGACAGCGGCCCCCGGTGTCACGTTCCCACGTGCCCCCTCGTTGGGTATCCGGACATTCAACGACGCCCACCCACCTTCGGCAGAGCACCATGACTCGTACCCGCGCGCCACAGGGTCTCGGCACCCACGCCGCCCATCCGCCCACCGGTCCGTGCAGGAGGAGGACCCGTGCACCCCTCTGGACCCTCGGCGTCACGCTGTTCCTCCCCGGATGCGACATCCTGGATCCGGACCTGGTGTGCACGGAAGAAATGCGATACGGCGTCAACGTCACCGTGGTGGACGCAGGCTCCGGGTCGCCCATCACGGAGGGACTGGGCGGCACCCTGACCGAAGGGAGCTTCTCGGAGGTGATGGCGGTGTGGGACAACCGGCTCATGGGCGCCGGCGAACGGGCAGGAACGTACACCGTTCAGGTCCAGGCCACCGGCTACGCCGACTGGACGCGCCAAGGGGTCGTGGTCCTGGCCGGGGAGTGCCACGTCGAGCCCGCCGCCCTCACCGCGGAACTCACCCTCACCCCGGCGACGTAGACGGCCCCCAGAGCGCCCCGCCCGGGATGCAGTG
>JAOUPR010000174.1 GCA_029879725.1 Gemmatimonadota bacterium
GAGCCTTCCCGCAGCTCCTCCAGCACCTGGTCGATGCGCCGCGAGGCGGCGTCGTAGCGGGCGTCCAGCTCCTCCGCCGCCACCCCGTCCTCCACGGGGACCGACACGATGGCCATGGCCCGGCCGCGGAGGTTGTCGATGGCCAGCACCACCTCGGTGAACACGAACACGCCGTCGGGGATGTCCAGGTCGTCGGGCGGGGCGTCGGGAAGTCGCTCCACGTATCGGATCACGTCGTACCCGAAGAACCCCACCGCGCCTCCCCAGAACCGCGGCAGGCCCTCCACCTTCGCCGGGGTGCGCTCGCGCAGGCGGGCATCCAGGTCCGCCAGGGGGTCGTCGGTGTCCACGGGGGCCCATCCCTCTTCCGGCGTCCACCAGGAGACGTGGCCGTCCTGGAGCCGCCAGGCGGCGGCGGGGCTGGTGCCCAGGAAGGAGTAGCGCGCCCACTGCTCGCCGCCCACCACCGACTCCAGGAGGAACCCGAAGGGGGGGCGGGCCAGCTTTCCGTACGCGGTCACGGCGGTGTCCACGTCGAAGAGGAACTCCCGCCACACGGGAACGACCCTGGCTTCGGAGGCGTGCCGCCGGAATTCCTCGCGCGAGGGTCGAATGTCCATGTGCCGTGAGTTGAAAAGTTGGCCGGAAAGTGGACGTTTGGGTGTCCGAAGCCACCACATTGGTCCTGTGAGCGCACAATGTCCCGACCCGAAGCTACAGCGTCAACGGCACTCCTCGCCGTGGACACCGGCGGCACCTTCACCGATCTGGTGCTCCTGAGGGATCGGCGCGTCGAGACGTTGAAGGTTCCGTCCACTCCCCGGGACCCGGCCCAGGCCGTCCTCGACGGCATCCGCGCCATCCTCGGCGACGACG
Organism: Gemmatimonadota bacterium; assembly: GCA_029879725.1. Lineage (GTDB taxonomy): Bacteria > Gemmatimonadota > Gemmatimonadetes > Longimicrobiales > Gaopeijiaceae > JAOUPR01. The sequence continues at coordinate 877 of JAOUPR010000174.1, forward strand.
CCGACTTCCTCCTCCTCCATGGTTCCACGGTGGCCACCAACGCCCTCCTGGAGCGCCGGGGGTCGAAGGTGGCCCTGGTGACCAACCTGGGGTTCGAGGACGTCATCGAGATCGGCCGCCAGAACCGGCCGCAGCTCTACGCGCTGGTGGGACACCGGCCGCCTCCCCTGGTGGACCGCGACGCCCGGCTGGGCATTCCCGGGCGTCTGGGCCCCCGCGGCGAGGAGGTGAGCCCCCTGGGCGACGCGGACCTGGTGGGTCTGGTGGAGCGCGTACGCGAGACCGGCGCCGAGGCGGTGGCGGTGTGCCTCCTCCACTCCTACGCCAACGGCGAGCACGAGGAGCGGGTGGCCGGGGTGCTGGAGGCCATGGGGCTCCCCCTCTCCGTCTCCTCGCGCCTCCTCCCCGAGTTCCGCGAGTACGAGCGCACCTCCACCACCGTGGTGAACGCCTACGTGTCGCCGGTGATGTCCCGCTACCTGGGACGCCTCAAGGACGAGGCCGGGGCGCACCGCGTCACCATCATGGGCTCCAACGGCGGCGCCCTCCCGGTGGAGCGCGCGCGGCGCGAGCCGGCCCACACGGTCCTCTCCGGCCCGGCCGGCGGGGTGGTGGGCGCCCTGACCTGGGCGAAGCGGGCCGGGCACCCGGACGTCATCACCTTCGACATGGGGGGGACCTCCACCGACGTCTCCCTCTGTCCGGGACGTCCCCTGCAGACCCGGGAGTTCCAGATCGACGGGCAGCCGGTGGCGGTGCCCGTCATCGACATCCACACGGTGGGCGCCGGCGGGGGGTCGCTGGCCCGCCTGGACGCCGGCGGCGCGCTGCGCGTGGGCCCCCAGAGCGCGGGCGCGGACCCGGGGCCCATCTGCTACGGGCGGGGGGGAACGGGCGTCACGGTCACCGACGCCCACGTCTGGCTGGGCCGCCTCCCCGCCGACGCCTTTCTGGGCGGGGGCGAGCCCCTGGACCGGGAGTCCATCCGCGGTCCCCTCACCGCCATCGCCGAGGGGCTGGGCACCACCCTCGAGGAAGCCGCCGAGGGCGTGCTCGCCGTGGCCGACACGGCCATGGAGCGGGCGCTGCGCGTCATCTCCGTGGAGCGCGGCTACGACCCGGCCGACTTCGCCCTGGTGGCCTTCGGCGGCGCCGGCGCCCTCCACGTGGCCGAGCTGGCCTCGCGGGTGGGCGCCTCGCGGGCCATCGTCCCGCCGGACCCGGGCCTCCTCTCGGCGTACGGGATGCTGGCCTCGCCCGTCACCCGGGAGGCTTCGCGGACCGTTCTCATGAGCACCGAAGACGACGGGCTGGCCGCGGCCATGGAGCGCGTGTTCGCGGAGCTGGAGTCGCAGAGCCGCGCGGAGATGCTGGCCGAGGGCGCCGACCCGGACACCCTGGTGGTGGAATGGTGGGTGGACGCGCGCTACCGCGGACAGAGCTTCGAGCTGCGCGTCGGGTTCACCGACTGGGTGGCCGAGTACCACACCTCCCACGAGGAGCGGTACGGGTACCAGCGTCCGGACACGCCGGTGGAGGCGGT
>JAOUPR010000053.1 GCA_029879725.1 Gemmatimonadota bacterium
GGGATGGAGGGCATGGAGGGATGCACCACGTAGCAGTGCGACACCCGGGTCTCCTCGAGGATCGCCCCGTAATCCACGGTCAGGAACTCCGGCGTGCGCAGCTCCACCGCGTACAGGGGCCCCTGGGGGAGCGATGCCAGGAACTCGTGCAGCCGGTGGAGGAAGGCCCGGGGTCCTCCCACGAGATTCGGCGGGATGGGGGAGAACTGGAACAGGATGGGGCCGGCCTTGTCGCCGAGTCCTTCGACCACCGGCTCCACGATCTGGTTGAAGGCGAAGGTGGGGTCGAGGAAGTTGGGGTTGGGCCCCCGTTCGGTGCCGTCTTCCGGGTGGTGGGGAGAGGTGACCAGTCGATCCGCCTTCACCAGGAACCGGAAATCGTCCGGGACCTGCTCCGCGTAGCGCGCGTATACCGAGGAGTCCACGCTCCGGTAGTACGTGCGATCCAGCCCGACCGTGCGGAGGAGGGGGTGGCGGGCGTAGGCGGCCAGTCCTTCCCGGGCGAGGTCGCGCTCCGACGCGGCACGGTCGTACACGATGCCGGCCCATCCCGGGAAGCTCCACGAGGAGGTCCCCAGGCGCAGCGCGGCGGGGAGTCGCGCCGCGACGGCGTCCATCCCGGGGTCGACCCCGAGCGCGCCCACTTCCGGCGTCGCGGAAGTCGGTGCACCCTCGTCGAAGAGGCCGAGCTGATCCGTCATGGAGTCGTGTTCGAGAAGTGTGGGGGACCGCGCAGGTACCCGGTGGAACCGACGACGTGCCGTCCGTACCTTTGGAGAATGAACGTTCAGATATTCGGAGTCCAGAACGACGCCGCCACGCGGAAGGCTCTGCGGTTCTTCAAGGAGCGCCGCATCCAGGTGCACTTCAACGACTTCAAGAATCGGGCTCCTTCGGCCGGCGAGTTGCGCCGGTTCGTGCAGAAGTTCGGCGCCGACGCGATCATCGATCGCGAGTCGAAGCGATTCAAGGCCCTGGGCCTTCACGCCGCCTACTACGGCGACGATCGCTGGGTCGAGATCGCGGCGGAGGAGCCCCTGATCCTGCGGATGCCGCTGGTGAGGAACGAGGGGAAGATCACCGTCGGTCCCGCCGAGGACACCTGGAAGGAGTGGGTGGGCTGACCACCGGGCCTCTTCAGCGCCGGTAGACCACGCGCCCCTCGAAGACCGTCATCTCCACCTTCGCGTCGGAGATGCGCTCGGGCGGGATGGAGAAGAGGTCCCGGTCCAGAACCACCAGGTCGGCGCTCTTTCCCACCGTGATGGATCCGGTCTCCTCCTCGAGATCCGCCGCGACCGCGCCGCCCAGCGTATACGCGCGCAGGATGGTCTCCAGCCCCACTCGCTCCTCGGGGATCCATGGAGTTCCGGTGTCGAGGTCGGGGTCGCGCCGGGTCACCGCCACCTCCATGGCGGGAAGGGGGTCCATGGAACTCACGGACCAGTCGCTCCCGGCCGCCACCACCGCGCCGCTCTCCACCAGGCTGCGGATGGGGTACAGCCACCGCGAGCGCACCGGTCCCAGGCGGGGCTCGGTGAGGTCGGTGATGTACGTGTCGGCGTACGACCAGAGCGGCTGGAAGCTGGCCACGACCCCGAGTTCGGCGAAGCGGGGGACGTCCGCGGGATCGAAGAGCTGGATGTGCGCCATGACGTGGCGAGGGCCGGCGCCGCCGTCACGGGCGCGCTGGAACTCGAAGGCATCCAGGGCCGTGCGGATGGCCCGGTCGCCGATGGCGTGGACGTGCACCTTGAAGCCGGCGTCGTCCAGCGCCGCCACCACCGCGTCGAGGGTGTCGGGCGCCATGGTCAGCTCGCCGCGCCACTCCGGGCGGTCCAGGTAGGGCTCGAGGAGCGCCGCCGTTCCCCCCTCGATGACGCCGTCCAGGAAGATCTTCGCCGCCACCGGCCGGACGAGCCGCCCCTGGTAGCGATCCCTCGCGGCCACCATGTCCGGTACCTGGGCGGTCCCGCGGTCGCCGTCCACCCGGATCGACACCACGACCCGCGTGGTGAGGAGCCCGCGGCGCTCCGCTTCGGCGTACGCCTTCAGGTAGCTCTCGTCGGCGCTGGCTTCGTGGAGGGTCGTGATGCCGAGCCGGGAGGCCATCTCCACGCCGCGCATCAGCCCCGCGAGGACCTCCTCGTCCGTGTGGGCCGGTACGAGCCGCGACACGAGGCCCATGGCGCTCTCCCTCAAGGTCCCCTGCGGCTCTCCATCCTCGCGTCGCACGATGACCCCGTCGGGCGGCGGGTCCGCCGTGCCGGCGTCCACGCCCGCCAGAGCCAGAGCACGGGAGTTCACCCAGGCCGAGTGCCCGTCGGCGGAGGCGAGGAAGGCGGGCACGTCCGGAGCCAGGCTGTCCAGCAACTCCCTCCCGGGTGCCCCGTCGGGGAAGATGGGGAGCTGGAATCCTCCACCGCGCAGCCATCCACCCGGCTCCACCGTCGCCGCGCACGCGCTCACGATGCGGACCACGTCGGCCCGGTCGGTGGCCGGGTTCAGGTCGCACTCACCCAGCTCGATCCCACCCGACACCGGGTGGACGTGCGTGTCGTGGAAGGCCGGCAGGAGCATTCTTCCCTGGAGATCCACCACCTCGGTGCCCTCGCCGATCCACGTCTCCACGCCCGCGGCATCCCCCACGTAGACGATCCTCCCCGAGCGCACCGCCACGGCCTCCGCCGTGGGGAGGGCGTCGTCCACCGTGTGGACTGCGCCGCCCCGGAAGACGAGGTCGGCCGGGGCGTCCCCGGGGCGGACGCCGCAGCCGGTGAGGAAGGCGAGGGCGGCCAGAACCGCGAACCGGGTGGTCATGGCTCACCCCTCCGATATCGCCTGGCCCACCAGAGCGACCGTCCCGCCGTCCGGGCTCACCGCCAGGCGGCTCAGCGTGATCCCGTGGGCGGTGAGGTCCGCGACTTCGGTCCAGCCGTCCACTCCGCCGCCGGGCCGCCACCAGAGAACGGTGCTCCCGCGGGTGAGGAGGAGGGTGCCGTCCGGCGTCCAGGCGTGATCGTCTTCGCCACCCGGTGTGGCGACCAGGAACTCCGGCTCGCTCCCCGGCTCCAGCCGCATGATTCGGGACTCCTCCGGCGACGTCCTCAGGACGAAGCTCACCGCGTTCGTTCCCGGGATGCGCTGGATGGAGCGACCGATCCCCGCGGCCACCTCCACCGACGTTCCGGCGTTCGCGTCCGCGACCTGGAGGGTGGGTGGGTCTCCCAGCACGAAGAGGGCGAGGGTGTGATCGTCGGTCCAGGCGTGGTACCCCACGGGGAAGACGGACTCCAGGACCACCGCGGGGGCCGTGCCGTCCATGTCGAACCGCCACAGCCGCTGGGTGGAGTCCGCCTCCACCCGCACCGCGGAGAAGCCTCCCCCGCCGGGGAGGGGGGTGGCGGAGTACTCGCTCTCCGGCGCGGTGTGCGTGACGCGGGAGGCCCGCCCTGCGACCAGGTCGTAGCGCCAGATGTCGGCCTGACCGGCCTCGTCGATGACGGTGTAGAGGAAGGCCGGGGCGTCGGGGAGGAAGTGGGGCTGATTGTCGTACCCATCGCGGTGGGTGGCGTTGGTGGGACTCCCCAACACCAGCGTCCCGTCGGCCGACGCCGTCAGCGAGGCCACCCAGATGTCGGTTCCCGGGGGGACGTCGGTCCCGGTCGTGGCCGCGTCGTTCGGTGGCGCGGCCGTACACGCCCCGGCGATCACCGAGAGCGACAGGGCACACCGCCGGACGGCGCCGTGTCGCCGGGCCCGCCACTCGCATCCCGGGGCGGTGGGTGCGGAGACGGAGTCGCGGAATCGGGTCGGGGCTCGGTGCGCCATGGGTGGGTCCGGGAGCGGTGTTCACGTGAGGCGGGGCGTCGGGCGCGTCCTGGGCCGAGCGTCCCCGGTCGGTTCGTGGGAACATGCGGGAGAGGCCGTGTCCGCCGAAAGGGGACGCGAGTTCGTCAGGAGGAAGGCGTGCCGGTCGTTGTTCCGATGAGATCCCGATTCCGTTTCCACGAGGCGTACCGATGAAGGATACGATCAGGCTGGTTGCATCGGCGGCTGTGCTCGCTGCCCTGCTGGCGTGCGACATCTTCCCGTCGTTCGGACCGGAGGATGACGGGATGAAGAAGCTCGATCAGGCGCGGGCGCTGTGGATGGCCGCCGGCCCCGACCGCTATCGGTACGCGATCCGGCGCAACTGCTTCTGCCCCGAGGGATACGTCGGTCCGGTCGTGATGGAGGTGTCCGGCGGGGTGGCGACGGAGCGCCTCTACGTCGCGTCGGGTGATCCGGTGCCGCAGGAGATCGCCTCGGCCTTCCCCACGGTGGACGGCCTCTTCACCATCCTGGAGGAGGCCATCTCCGAGGGGGCGTTCCGCGTCGCGGTGACGTACGATCCGCTTCTCGGATATCCGCGGGGCGTCTCCATCGACTACGACGAGCACGCCGTGGACGAAGAACTCGGGTTCGAGGTGACGCAGGACGTGGAAGGACTCTGAGGCACGCGGGGGGACGCCGCTCCTTCAAGATTCCCGCTCGACCCCTATATTCCCGGCGCGGACATCGGTCTCGTCCGCACCGCTGAACCTGTCCTGGAGTCGCGTTGACCGTCACGTCCCAGTCCGAAGGAGCGCGTAGCGCCGCCCCCCCCGTACAGGCCCTTCGCCTGGTCACGGTGGAGATCCCCGCGGAGGGGATGCAGGCGCGGGCCTTCCTCCTTCAGGGGAGGGGAGTGGCGAGGGGCTTCTGGGCGAGGGGGGAGGACTGGGTCGCGCACAGGGGTGTGGCGGTATCCGTGGATGCCGCACCGGGTTCGTCCGACGCGGATCGGTTCCACGACGTCCGCTCCGCGGCGGTGGCGGTGGCTCCCGTGTCGTCTCCAGACGGCGCCGCCGGGCACGCTCGGGCTGCTCCTCGCTTCTACGGCGGGTTCTCCTTCCGTGAGGGCCATGCCTCCGGTGACGTCTGGGAGGCCTTCCCCTCCGCCCTCTTCCACCTCCCCGAGTGGGAGCTGGTGGGGGGGAGGGACGGGGGGGTGAGACTCCGTGGATGGGCGCTCGCCGCGCCCGGCCGGGAATCCGAAGTGGAAGCCCGTCTGGCCGACGATCTCGTCGTGCTCCGGGGCGAGGTGGTGTCCTTCGTGGACGCGGCCGATCCGGTCCGGGCCGAGGGACGCGGCATCGAGACCGATCGGGGCGCATGGGAAGCCGCCGTCTCCGAGACCCTCGACGCCATCCACGCGGGGCGGATCTCCAAGGCCGTCCTGGCCCGCACCCTGGACGTGTCCATCACGACGGGGGTCGACCCGGTACGCGTCGCCATGGCGCTCTGGGATGCGAACCGGGGGACCCACGTCTTCCTCTTCGAGCCCGAGGCCGGCCACGCCATCCTGGGCGCGGCGCCCGAGACCGTGGCCACCATCGAGGCGGGGATGTTCCACGCCACGGCGGTGGCCGGGTCCATTCGGCGGGGGGACGACGACGAGGAACAACGGCGCCTGGCGGACCGGCTCCTGTCCAGCGAGAAGGATCGATCCGAGCAACGCATCGCCCTGGACGACATGGTCGCGAGGCTGACTCCCGTCTGCGGAGCCGTGGAAGTGGCGCCCGAGCCGCACGTGCTCACCCTGGCCCGCATCCAGCACCTGGAGACGCACATCCGCGCGCCGGTCACGCCGGGCACCGACGTGCTGGCGGTGCTGAGCCTCCTCCACCCGACGCCGGCCGTGTGCGGGCTGCCTCGCGACGAGGCGCTCCTCTTCCTGGCGGAGGAGGAGCCCTTCCGGCGCGGTTGGTACGCGGGCCCCGTGGGGTGGTTCGACACCGAAGGGAACGGCGTGTTCGCTCCGGCGTTGCGCATGGGGGTGATGCAGGGGGAGCGGTGGCGGCTCTTCGCCGGCGCCGGGATCGTGGAGGGGTCGGTCCCGTACCTGGAGTGGGAGGAGACCCGCATCAAGTTCGAGCCGGTGCTGCGCGCGCTGGCGGCGGTGGGAGTGGACGTGACGATGGAGGCGTCGCTCCCGCCGGGAGACGGGGGTTCATGAGCGCCGCGCGGGTCACCACCACCTGGGTGCGCTCCTTCGTGGAAGAGCTGTACGCGGCGGGCGTCCGTGAAGTGTGCATCGCACCGGGCTCGCGCTCGACTCCCCTGGTCCTGGCGTTCGCCGAGCACGGGTCCTTCCGCATGAGGGTCCACCTCGATGAGCGTTCGGCCTCCTTCTTCGCGCTGGGCGTGGGAAAGGCCTCGGGGCGTGCGGCGGTGGTGGTGACCACGTCGGGGACCGCCGCCGCCAATCTCCTTCCCGCAGTGGTGGAGGCGTCCTGGGGGGAGACCCCTCTCCTTCTCCTGACGGCGGACCGCCCGCATCACCTCCGTGACTCCGACGCCAACCAGTCCGTCGACCAGATCCACCTGTTCGGTCGGTACCCTCGCTGGTTCGCCGACATGGCGCCGCCCAGCGACGATCCTGCCGCCCTCGCGCACCTTCGCCGCCAGGCCGGGCGGGCCGTGGCCGCCGCGGTGGGGGGGCCCGCGGGGCCGGTCCACCTGAACTTCCCCTTCTCCAAGCCGCTGGAGCCCGAGGACGGGCCGGCGGGGTCGGAGCCCGTGTCGCTCCCGGAGAGGGATCCCTCCCTCGCGGTATCCGTTCGCACGGCACGCTGCTCGGAGGAGGAGATCGACGCGCTCCTGCAGTCGTTCGAGGATCACCCCCGGGGAGTCATCGTGGCGGGCCCATCCTCCGTGCCGGACCGGCTGGGGGAGGCCGTGGTCCGCCTCGGAGCCGCCACCGGGTATCCCGTCCTCGCGGATCCGCTCTCGGGCGCGCGCTTCCGTCCGGATCACGGAGCCGACGTCATCGCGGCGTACGACGCCTTCCTGGGGGACGCCGTGGTGGAGGAAGCCCTCCGCCCCGGACTCGTCCTCCAGGTGGGCGGTGCCCCGACGTCCATGAGGTTGCAGCGGTTCCTGGGGGGCACCCGGGCTGACCGGCACGTCATCGTCGACGCGGGAGCGCGCTGGAAGGATCACGCCCTCCTGGCCACGGACTATGTCCAGGCCGACGCGGCCGACACGCTGGCGCGCCTCGGGCCGCGGGCGAGCCGCACGGTGGACGGGGCCTGGCGCTCCCGATGGCGGGACGCGGAGTCGGCGGCGCGGACGGTGCTGTCCGGGCCCGCGGACGCCGGCGCGGCCCACGAGGGGAGCGTGGCCGGGGCGGTGGTCGGAGCGCTCCCCGGGGGGAGCACTCTCGTGGTGTCGAGTTCCATGCCCGTGCGTGACCTGGACACCTTCGGCGTCCCCGGCGAGGCGGAACTCCGCGTGCTCGCGAACAGGGGGGCCAGCGGGATCGACGGCGTGGTGTCCACCGCGTTCGGTGTGGCCGCCGCGTCGGGCGGGTCGCCCACGGTGTGCCTTCTGGGAGACGTCGCCTTCTTCCATGACCAGAACGGGCTCCTCTGGAGTCGCGAAAGCGACGCGCCGGTGGTGTTCGTCCTGGTGGACAATGACGGCGGCGGGATCTTCCACATGCTTCCCGTGGCGGAGCACGAGCCCCATTTCACGCCGTACTTCGCCACCCCACACGGGCTGGATTTCAGCCATGCCGCGCGGCAGTACGGGATCCCCTGGGAGGACGTGGCGGCGGAGGGCGCTGCGGAAGCCCTGGCGAGGGCGTTGCGGGGAGGGCGGACCGCCATCGTGCGCGTCCGTACCGACCGGGCGGCGAGCCACGTCCGCCGCCGTGAGGTCCGGGAGACGGTGGCAGGGAGCGTTCGCCGGGCGCTGGGGTAGGCGACCCCCGACGGCGATCCAACTTCGATTCATCCACAGGACGGACTGATGAGCAAGCCCGACTGGAAGGTCGTGAAGGAGTACCAGGACATCACCTACCACAAGTGTGACGGCGTGGCCCGCATCGCCTTCAACAGGCCCGAGGTGCGCAACGCCTTCCGTCCCGACACCCTCCTGGAGATGCAGGAGGCGTTCCGTGACGCCGGAGAGGATACGGAGATCGGCGTGGTGCTCCTCACGGGGAACGGCCCCGCCAAGGACGGGAAGTACTCGTTCTGCTCGGGCGGCGACCAGAAGGTCCGCGGCTCCGCCGGGTACGTGGGCACGGCCGGAGTGCCGCGACTCAACGTCCTGGAGCTGCAGCGGTACATCCGCTCCATGCCCAAGCCGGTCATCGCGCTGGTGGCCGGGTACGCCATCGGAGGCGGCCACGTCCTCCATGTGATCTGCGATCTCACCATCGCCGCGGAGAACGCGGTGTTCGGGCAGACCGGTCCCATCGTGGGGTCCTTCGACGGAGGGTTCGGGTCCGCATACCTGGCACGCATCGTGGGCCAGAAGAAGGCTCGCGAGATCTGGTACCTCTGCCGTCAGTACTCCGCCGCGGAGGCTCTGGAGATGGGGCTGGTGAACAAGGTGGTGCCGGTGGACCGGCTCGAGCAGGAAGGGTGGGAGTGGGCCCAGGAGATCCTGGAGAAGAGCCCGCTGGCCATCCGCCTCCTCAAGAGCGCCATGAACGCCGACGTGGACGGCCAGGCGGGGCTCCAGGAGCTCGCCGGGAACGCCACCCTCCTCTTCTACATGACCGAGGAAGGGCAGGAGGGGAAGAACGCCTACGTGGAGAAGCGGAAGCCCGAGTTCAGGAAGTTCCCCTGGCTCCCCTGGTGACCACACGCCATACCCATCCGCATACGACACCAGGAGACTTCATGGAGACCGTCGCCGACGTCATCGACGCGCTGGACCGCACACCCCGCCTCGTCGTGCCCCTGGTGCGCGAGGCGGATCCGTCCATCCTGAAGCGGCGTCCCCCTTCGGGGAAGTGGTCCATCCACGAGCACGCGTGCCACCTGGCCCACGTGCACGAACTCTTCTTCGGGCGCCTCGACCGTTTTCTGGCCGAGGACGTGCCCGAGTTCTCCTCGTACGACCCGGGGCGCGACGACGACCCCGACGCGCTCCTCGCCGTGGACCTGGGCGAGGCGCTGGAGCGCTTCACGGCGGACCGGGCGCGCCTGGTGGAGAGGCTCCGCGGATTGTCCGACGCGGACTGGAAGCGCACGGCCCGGCATTCGGAGTACAACCACTACTCCGTGTTCGTGCTCTTCCGCCACGCCGCCTTCCACGACTTCCTCCATGCCTACCGCATCGAGGAGCTCGTCTTCCGCAAGGACTGGCCTCGGCCGGCCACCCCATGAACGGTCCGGGGGAGGGCCCGGCCGCTGCGCCACCGTCGGCGTCGGCCGTGTGGATCCTGGCGGCCCGCCCGAAGACGCTTCCCGCGGCCGTGGCCCCGGTCCTGGTGGGGATGGGCTTGGCGGCTCACCACGGCGTGTTCGACGGCCTCCCGGCAGTGGCGGCCCTGGTCGGCGCCGTCCTCATCCAGATCGCCACCAACCTGGCCAACGACTACTACGACTACGTGAGGGGCGGGGACACGGAGGAGCGGGTGGGGCCCACGCGGGTGACCCAGGCCGGTCTCATCGAGCCCGCGGCCGTGAAGCGGGGGATGTGGGTCACGCTCGCCGCCGCCCTCCTGGTGGGCGTCTACCTGGTCCAGGTGGGCGGGTGGCCCATCGTGATCATCGGGCTCGCCTCCCTGGCGTGCGCCGTGCTCTACACCGGCGGCCCGTTCCCGCTGGCCTACCATGGCCTGGGTGACGTGTTCGTGTTCGTGTTCTTCGGTCTGGTGGCGGTGAGCGGGACGTACTACGTGCAAGGCCTGGCCTGGCCCGCCGACGCCTTCCTCGCCGGGGTGGGGATGGGCGCGCTCAACACCGCCATCCTGGTGGCGAACAACCTGCGCGACATCGAGACGGACGCGCGGGCGGGGAAGCGGACGCTCGCCGTGCGCCTGGGCCGACGGGGTAGCCGCATCGAGTATCTCCTCCTCTTGGCCGTGGCCTTCGCGGTTCCGGGGGTGGGGTGGAGCGTGTGGGGGTGGCCGGCCGCGGTCGTGGTGGCGTGGGCGGCGATGATCGCCGCGGCCGCTCCCCTGCGCAGGGTGCTGGGGTTCGCGAATCCGGCCGAACTCCTTCCCGCCCTCGGAGAGACGGCGCGGGTGGTGGCCCTCTACGGGATCCTCCTGGGCGGCGCGCTGGCGCTGGGGTGATGTCGGACTTCCTGGCCGAGGCGGCCCGGCGCTGGCCGGGGCGCGCCGCGCTGAGCGGACGGACCCGTCGGTGGAGCTTCGCCGAGTTCGACACCTGGGTGTCCGAGCTGGCGGAGCGGCATCACGGAAGCGGCCCGGTTCCCCGCGGCCGGATCCTCCCCCTGGTCGCCGAGGCGACGCCGGAGGGCATCGCGGCCCTCCTGGCCGGAATGCGGGCCGGATACACGGTGGCGCCCCTCAACCCCAGGCTCACCGAGACGGAGTCGCGCCGCGCACGCCAGGCGCTGGACGGACCCGGAGATCCGGAGGGGATGGCGGTTCTGTGGACATCGGGGACGTCCGGGGTCCCTCGGGGGGTGGTCCTCACGCCGGATAACCTGCGGGCGAGCGCGGGAGCCGCCGCGGAGCGCCTCGCCCTCGGTCCGGACGACCGCTGGCTGGCGTCCCTCTCCGTGGCCCATGTGGGCGGGCTGGCGCTCGTCACGCGGGCCCTCCTCCTCGGGTCGGAACTGGTGGCGTACGGATCCTTCGATCCCGGAGAGGCGTCGCTCCTCGTGGACGAGGGATGGATCACCCACGCGTCCCTGGTTCCCACGCAGCTCCTCCGTGTCCTGGACCACCGCGACGGGACCCCTCCCCCACCGTCGTTCCGCTGCGTCCTTGTGGGTGGTGCCCACGCTCCGGCCGCTCTGGTGGCCCGTGCCCTGGACTCCGGGTGGCCCGTCGCCCTCACGTACGGGATGACGGAGATGTCGTCGCAGGTGGCCACCGCCCCACCGGATCTGGTGGCGCGAAAGCCGGGCTCGGTGGGCGCTCCCCTGGACGGGACGGAGGTGCGCGTGGACGCGCAGGGGGAGATCCTGGCGCGTGGCCCGACCCAGGCGCGTGGGTTCCTGGGCGGCGGTCCCCCCCTGGCCGACGGGGAGGGGTGGTATCACACGGGCGACCTGGGCGCCATGGACGCGGAGGGGCATCTCCACGTCACGGGGCGGCGCTCCATCCGCGTCGTGTCCGGGGGCGTCACGGTGGATCCGGCGGAGGTGGAGGAGGTGATCCGCTCTCATCCGGCGGTCCGCGACGTGTGCGTGGTCGGGCTCCCCGATCCCGAGTGGGGAGAGAGGCTCGTCGCCGTGGTGGTGCCGGTGGAGGGGGAATTCGATGAAGTGGAGGTGGATGCCTTCGTTCGGGAGCGGCTTTCTCCGCCGAAGAGGCCGCGGAGCTGGCGGCCGGTGGACGACCTTCCCCTCAACGCCAACGGGAAGGTGGACCGGGATCGAGCCCGGTCGCTGGTCCTGGAACAACCCGGCCACAGTGGGGGTCCGCCCATGGAGTAGGTGACCGGTCCGGAACTCGGGACGGCCCCCACTGCAGCCGGAGTCGTTGTGTCGATACCAGTGCAGGACGTGTGCCCGGTTCGCCGGCCAGTGCCCAAGTGGTTGTGCGGCAAAGGGATGACGGGTCGTGAGTCCGTGGAGGCGGGCCCTGGCTCCCGGGGTGGATGTCCTCCCGCGAGGACGGAAGCCCCCCGCTCGGCCCCCGTTTGGGTGGACACCGCCCCCCGCTTGCGGGCCCCCGTCTCCCGGCCCATGTTCGCGCCCATGAATACACGACCCGGATACCGATCCCACCTCCGGCCTCGCACGCGCGAGGGCTGGATCGCCCTCGTGGCCTTCCTCCTCCTCTTCGCCCTGGCCATGCCGCCGGTCACGCACACGGTGCTCGACCGCGTCGAGCCGTGGATCCTCGGAATGCCCTTCCTGTACGTGGCGCTCCTGACGGTCTACGTGGCGCTCATCGGCGTGCTGATCTGGGCCTATCGGAGGAACGTCTGATGGAGCCGTGGGTCATCGCGACGGGGCTGATCTTCGTGTATCTCGTGGCCACCATCGTGCTGGGCGTCGTGGCCAACCGCCGGATGAGCGTGGACATGGAGGACTTCCTCCTGTACGGGCGGAAGGCGGGCTTCATCGTCCTCTATCTCACCGTGGTGGCGACCTTCCACTCGGCCTTCGCCTTCCTGGGTTCGGGTGGATTCTTCTACACCCACGGGGTGGGCTTCTGGATGGCCGGGACCTGGACCGTCCTGGTGGGCGCCATCACCTACGTGCTCGGCACGAGGATCTGGGCGTTGGGGAAGGCCTTCGGGTACGTGACGCCCGCCGACATGTTGGCGGACTTCTACGAGTCCGAGGCCGTGCGCGTGATGGTGGCCGTGGTCTCCGTCGTCTTCACCATCCTCTACATCCAGGTGCAGGCGAAGGGGCTCGGGTACATCATCAACATCGCGTCGGGCGGGAGGATCTCCCTCGAGGTGGGAACCCTCGTGCTCCTGGCGGTGGCGGGCACGTATCTGGTGGTGGGCGGGCTGCGCGCCGTGTACTGGACCGACGTGCTCCAGGGGGTCTGGATGTACGTCGCCGTGTGGGTGGGGGCGCTGGTCCTGTCGTACGAGCTCTTCGGCGGACCCCTGGAACTGTGGCGCGCGGTGGCGGAGCAGCGGCCGGACCTCCTCTCCCTCCCCGGGCCGGAGGGCTTCTTCACGCCGGGGATGTGGCTGGGGATGACCGTCACCCTCTCCTTCGGCATCGTCTTCCAGCCCCACATGCTGATCCGCTACTACACCGCCGTGGACGCCAAGACGTTGCGGCTTCTGGGAGCCACCACCCCCATCTACCTCATGACGCTGTACATCCCGGCGGCCATGGTGGGCTTGGGGGGCGCCCTGGTGATCCCCGGGCTCGAGGTGCCGGACACCATCTTCCCGGAACTCCTCTTCCGCTACGCCCCTCCGTTGCTCACCGGGGTGATCCTGGCCGGCGCCACCGCGGCGGCCATGTCCACGCTGGATTCCATCCTCCACGCAAACATGACGGTGCTCACCCGGGACGTGTACCAGCGCTACGTGGCGCCGGACCGGAGCCAGGCGCACTACGTCCGGGTGGGCCGCGCCATCGTGGCGCTCCTTCTGGTGGTGGGCTTCTTCCTCTCCGTGAAGACCTTCGACTTCCTGGTGGTCCTGGTCACCCTCTCGGGCGCGGGCGCGCTTCAACTCATGCCGGGGATCGTGGGCGTGTGCTTTCCCGGAGGTCGGACCTTCACCCGTGCTGGCGTGCTGGCGGGGGTGGGGGTGGGGCTCACGGTGCTGTACCTGACGCTGGTGGTGGTTCCCCACCCGATGGGGCTCCACGGGGCCATCTGGGGGCTCCTGGCGAACGCGGCGGTGGCGGTGGTGGTGTCGGTGTTCACCCCGGGGCCGTCGGCGGAGACGGTGCGCCGGGTCCACGGGGAGATCGAGGAATTCGTCTACGGAAGGAGCGAAGGATGATGCGTTTCGTATCGGCCGGACAGGGCGGGAGAGGTTCCCTCACGCGTCGTGATCTCCTCCCGTGGCTTCCTCTCGTGGTGGGTGCCGGGTTGGTGGCGGCCTCGCCCATGGCCGCGCAGGAGATCTTGGATGCCGGTGCCCCCGTGGTGGGACCGGAGTCCGGCGCGTTGGTGGTGGTGGGCGGGGCGATGCGGTCTCCCGAGATCTACGGGCGGTTCATCCAGCTCGCCGGCGGGCCCGACGCCCACATCGTGGTGATTCCCACGGCCGGAGGCGAAGAGGAATACGACGACTTCTACCAGGGACTCAACGCCTGGCGGGCCCAGGGCGCCCGCAATCTCACCGTGCTCCACACCACCGACAGGGCGGTGGCGGACAGCGAGGACTTCGTCGCTCCACTGAAGACGGCCGCGGCCGTCTTCTTCTTCGGGGGACGGCAGTGGCGGTTGGTGGACGCCTACGGAGGTACGCGAACGGAACGGGAGATCCGGGAGGTGCTCGCCCGCGGCGGAGTGGTGGGCGGCTCGTCCGCGGGCGCCTCGATCCAGGGGTCCTTCCTGGTGCGCGGAGACACCGAGACGAACGAGGTGATGATGGGAGATCACCAGGTCGGCTTCGGGTATCTGCGTGGTGTGGCCATCGACCAACACGTGTTGCGGCGCAACCGGCACTTCGACCTCATCGAAGTGGTGGAGGCCCACCCCGAGCTCCTGGGGATCGGGATCGACGAGAACACCGCCCTGGTGGTGCAGGGGGACCAGGCCGAGGTCATCGGAGCGTCGTACGTCCTCGTGTACGACAACCGGAGTACCGTCGGCGACGGAGGCCGCTTCTACTTCCTCGCCCCGGGCGACCGCTTCGACCTGCGCACGCGAGAGGCGGTCCGCCCCGCGCGCACGTTCCGTCCCGTGGAGGGCGTGGAGCGCCGGCCCTGGAGGGGGCGGTAGCGGGGGAGACTTCCCCACACCGATCGTCGCGGAAATCCCGACTGCAGGTCGGCATGGTGGGCCGTATATCCACCGTACCTGCCTTCCTGCCGCGCCGCTCTGGCGCTCCTACCGGGATTGCCTGCATGGAAACCTCGAACGAAACCTTTTCCGCTCCGATTCCCGTCGCGGCGGCCGGAGAGAAGGGCGCCGGTCTCCGTTGGTTGTGGGTCGTGGGCGGTGTCGCCCTCGGGACCGTCCTCATCACCAGTCTGGTCGCCGTCGTACGCAACGAGCCCCCCCGGCCCGACGTGGCCATCGTCGTGGGAGCTCTCACCTTCGCCCTCACCGGGATCCTCGCGGGATATCACTCTCCGGGTAACACCATGGCCGAGGCGGGAGTCGCCGGCGGCATCCTGGGAATCCTGACGATGGTGTCCATCCACCTTCTCTACGGCCTGGGGATTCCGCCTCTCCTGGTGGCCCTCGGGTGGCTGGTCGGCGTCATGCTCTCGGTGGTCGGGGGTTGGGTCGGAGAGGTCCTCCAGGGCACGCTGGTGGAGGAACGAAACTCTCCGGCCGGCTTCCAATGGCCCTGGGTCCTGGTGGGGACGGTGCTCGGCTTCATGCTGAACAACTACGCTGTGTTCGTCCTGCACGCGCTCCTGGGGATCTCGTCCCTGCAGGTGCTCGTCGCCTTCCTGGCCAGCTTCGCCCTCACCGGCTTCTTCGTGGGGTACTTCTCGCCGGGGGTCACCATGCTCGAACCCGCCACCGCCGCGATCCTCGTCATTGTCCTGGACGCCGTGCTGGTCATCGTCGGATTCCGGGCACCGTTCCCCATGGCGGTCATCCTGGTGGGCGGTGGTCTGGCCTTCGTCGTCTCCTTCGCCGGGGGTTATCTGGGAGAGGTGGCCCAGAACGTCCGCTACCGCAGGGCCTGGGACGATGCTCCCGGGAGCTACCGGAGAGTTCCGCGCCCCGACCAATGACGGAGCGCCTCGCCGTCGTCTTTGCCTTCCCCGGAGGCGGCGGCTAAACTCGTCCGCCATCACTCCAGCGGAGAGGACGGCATGGCGGATCATTCCAGCGGTGGGTCGGGTGGGCACGGGCACGTTTCGGTGACCGATCCGGAGCAACGTGCGCGTCGTGAGGGGTACTGGAAGAGGAACATCAAGTACCTCGGGATCCTTCTGGGGGTGTGGTTTCTCGTGTCCTTCGGATTCGGGATCCTCTGGGTGGAACCCCTGAACTCGGTGACCATCCCGGGCACCGATTTCCCCCTCGGCTTCTGGTTCGCGCAGCAGGGCTCCATCTACGTCTTCGTGATCCTGATCTTCGTGTACGTGGCGCTCATGAACCGCCTCGACAGGGAGTTCGACGTGGACGAGGGGGACGAGTCATGACCGTGACTTCGTGGACCTTCGTGATGGTGGGGCTCTCCTTCGCCCTGTACATCGGAGTGGCCATCTGGTCCCGGGCCCGCTCGACGAAGGAGTTCTACGTGGCGGGCGGAGGCGTGTCTCCTCTCGCCAACGGGATGGCCACGGCCGCGGACTGGATGAGCGCGGCGTCGTTCATCTCCATGGCGGGGCTCATCTCCTTCCTGGGATACGACGGCTCGGTGTACCTCATGGGGTGGACCGGAGGCTACGTGCTCCTGGCCCTCCTCCTGGCGCCCTATCTGCGGAAGTACGGAGCCTTCACCGTTCCCGACTTCGTGGGGGACCGCTACTACTCCCAGGCCGCCCGCATGGTGGCCGTGATCTGCGCCATCTTCGTCTCCTTCACGTACGTGGGCGGACAGATGCGGGGAGTGGGGATCGTGTTCGGGCGCTTTCTCGAAGTGGACATCGCCACGGGCGTCTACATCGGGATGGGGATCGTGTTCTTCTACGCCGTTCTGGGCGGGATGAAGGGGATCACGTACACCCAGGTGGCCCAGTACTGCGTGCTCATCTTCGCGTACATGGTGCCGGCCATCTTCCTCTCGATCCTCATCACGGGAAATCCCATCCCCCAGCTCGGCTTCGGCGGGGTGGATCAGGTCAGCGGGGTGGGGGTGCTGGAGCGGCTGAACGGGCTGCACCAGGAGCTGGGCTTCGCCGCGTACACGGGGGGGACCAAGTCCACCCTGGACGTCTTCTTCATCACCGCGGCCCTCATGGTGGGGACGGCGGGCCTTCCCCACGTGATCATCCGCTTCTACACGGTGCCCCGGGTGCGCGACGCCCGCATCAGCGCCGGGTGGGCGCTGGTGTTCATCGCCATCCTCTACACCACGGCCCCCGCGGTGGCGGCCTTCGCCCGGACCAACCTCCTGAACAGCGTCTCGGATCGCCCCTACGCGGAGGTCCCCGAGTGGTTCAGCAAATGGGAGGAGACCGGGCTCATCGCCTTCGACGACGTGAACGGTGACGGGCGGATCCAGTACGTGGGGCCGTCGGCGGTGGATGCCGCGGGTGCACCCATCCGCAACGAGCTCACCATCGACCGCGACATCATGGTGCTGGCCAACCCGGAGATCGCGGGGCTCCCCGACTGGGTCGTCGGACTGGTGGCGGCGGGCGGCCTCGCCGCGGCCCTCTCCACGGCCGCGGGGCTCCTCCTGGTCGTATCCACCGCGGTGAGCCACGACCTTCTCAAGCGTGGCATCCGGCCCGACATCACCGAGAAGGGCGAGTTGGTGGCGGCCCGGGTGAGCGCGGGCGCCGCGGTGGTGGTGGCCGGCTATCTGGGGATCCACCCACCGGGGTTCGTGGCCGAGGTGGTGGCCTTCGCCTTCGGCCTGGCCGCCTCGTCGTTCTTTCCCGTGATCATCCTGGGGATCTTCTCCCGGCGCACCACGCGGGAGGGCGCGATCCTGGGGATGGTGTCGGGGATCACGCTCACCGCCGCGTACATCGTGTACTTCAAGTTCATCGACCCGGCCGCCAACAACGCGGCGCACTGGTGGTTCGGGATCTCCCCGGAGGGGATCGGAACGTTGGGAATGGCCGTGAACTTCCTGGTCACGTGGAGTGTGTCCCGCGTGACGCCGGAGCCGCCGCCTTCGGTGCAGGTGCTGGTGGACCTGATCCGTGTTCCACGCGGGGCGGGAGAGGCCCACGAGATCAGCGCCTGACGCACATCGTGGAACGAACGAAGGCGGGCGGGGCTCCTCCGGGGAGCCCCGCCCGTTCTCGTGGGTACCGCCGTTCCCCTTCCCGCGTCAGTGGTTCCCGCCGGCGGGCGGCCCGGCCCGCCCGGCCACCGACCAGAGGAAGTCGGTCTTGAGGAACTTCGCGAAGGCGGGGTCGTCCACCGCGATGAACATGGCCGGTCGGTATCCCGGCTCCCAGAGGCTGTCCGCGGCCGGGAAGCTCGCCATGCGGTGGCAGCTCATGCAGTTGGTCTGCGATCCCCACCAGGTCAGCGCCTCCGTGGGGTTCGACACCGTGGCGTACTGTCCCGTGAGGTTCGACTCGAGGTAGGGATTCCACTGGACGTTGGGCTGGACCGAGTCGCCGGTGACCACCGTCATGGAGTACGCCGCCCGCTGGTTGTAGTGGTTCCACGGGGCGGGAATGGAGGCCGGGCGGTCGTCACCGTAGTCGGGGTTCTCGGGGTCCATGGCCCACCAGTACGTGTGCCACGTCCAGTTCGGGATCTCCTTGGTGGTCAGATGGATGGCCATGAGGAGCGCCACGTTCCCGGGCCGGATGGCCGCCCGGAGGCTGTCGGCGCTGGTGCTGTCGCTGGCCCCCACGTCGTCCCCGGAGACGAGGGCGTACCTGCTGAACGCCTTCACGTCGGCACTGTCCAGGACGATGGAGTAGAAGTCGTCCAGCGACATCACCGGCCACGGCCGTACCGGGCCACCGTGGACCGATCCGTTCACCGAGTCACCGGGCTGGAGGCCGCCGGTGGGATCCAGCCACATCCCCTGCTTCCAGCTCTTCACGATGGGCATGAGGGTGTCGGTGGTGGTTTCGACGGTGTTCCCGGCCCAGTACGGCACCAGGGACGCCGAGTCCCCGGAGATGAACTGCCACACGACCTTGAGCACGATGGACCCGGTGTCCGTGGAGTCTCCCGAGACGAGTACCTGCTGGTCGGCGATGGGCACGTCCGCTTCGAGCAGGGCGTTCAGCGTGTCCTGGAGGACGTCCTGCCGGTTCAATCCGTTCACCCAGATGTAGCGGGCCGTGGGCTCGGTGAAACGATTGAAGGAGGTGATCTCCTCGTGGGGAGTGAAGGGGATCGCGGGCCGCCCGAGCCCTTCGTCCGGAGCGTGGGAGAGCTGGTGCGGCGCCTCGAAGTCACGGAAGGCCTGCCGCTCCTCGGCGAGGGGGATCTCCTCGTACACGAAGAGCTCGTGGCCCGAGTACCACGTTTCCCAGATGGGGAGCCCGGAAGTGGCCGGGCGCGTGATGGACTCCCACAGATCCCATCCGTGGGCGCGCATGGAGTCGAACTGGTTCGCCGCGATCCAGGAGTTGATGCGCATCTCCGTGGCCGGGTAGCTCCTCACGGGCGGGGGCGGGTGGTATTGCCGGAGGGCGGGATTGGCCGAGAACGGGTCGTCTCCGACCGGGGCCTCGGAGCGGCATCCGGCAAGGAGGACGAGGGCGGCGATGACGAGCGTGACGGAACGGGGGGCGGGGGGGAAGGCGGGAAGGGAGGGTCGACGGGCCATCATGGCCTCCGGGGTCAAGGTAGGTTCAACTTCAACTGCAGCTCCTGAAAACCGGGGTGGTTGCGGATCTTCTCGAAGCCCGGCGCTTCCAGTTGGGTGGCCTGGCCCTCGCCGCGGTCGAGTCCGCGCTGGAGCCAGAGGACCGCGGCGTCGCCGTCACCCATGGCCGCGTAGACGCGGGCGATGTAGGTGGCGGACACCGGACCCGTTTCCCAGAGCGCCTCCAGCTCGTCCAGGATGGGGCGTGCCTCGTCCACACGGCCTTCCATCGCCAGGATCTCCGCGAGGAACGACCGGGTGAGCGGACTCTGCGGATTCAGCTCGACACCATGGCGTGCGGCTTCTTCGGCCTCCCCCCACTCCCCGAGCGCGGCGTGGTTGATTCCC
Organism: Gemmatimonadota bacterium; assembly: GCA_029879725.1. Taxonomy (GTDB): domain Bacteria; phylum Gemmatimonadota; class Gemmatimonadetes; order Longimicrobiales; family Gaopeijiaceae; genus JAOUPR01. The sequence goes on from JAOUPR010000053.1 coordinate 19,437, forward strand.
AGCCACGAGTAGGGGAAGAAGTAGTCGGGAGCCAGCGTCACCACCTCCTCCATGGCCGCGATGGCATCCTCGAAACGGCGCGCGTTGTACAGGGCCATCCCCACGCCCATCCCCACCGGCGGCGACGCGGGGTCCAGGGCCCATGCTTCCCTCGCCTGCTGGACGGCCTCCTGCCGGCGCCCCACGGCCGACAGGTACATGGAGTAGAAATAGCGCGCGTCGGCGTTGCGGGGGTCCAGCCGGATGGATTCCCGGAACGCGTTCTCCGCTTCGATCCACTTGCGCTCGTACTGGAAGAGCGCGAGACCCAGCGCCGCGTAGGCCCCGGCGTTCCCGGGCTCCAGTTCCAGCGCCCGCCGCGCCGAGTGGATCCCGCGGGCGTACGAATCGCGGGGAACCGTGTAGATGTTGAGCGCCTGGAGGTTGTACACATCGGCCAGGCCCACGTACGCGTCCGCGTAGAGCGGATCGACCTTGAGGGCTTCCTCGAAGAGCGCGATGGCGCTCCGCATGGACGACGGGGTCCGCTCGTTCCACTGATGACGTGCCTGGAGGACCAGGTCGAAGGCGACTCCGTCGGGCGCGGACGACCGCCCCGGATCTTCGACGGCGTCCGCGACACCCAGCTGGACCTCCAGGGCGGCCGCCACCGAACGGGAGACCTCTTCCTGGAGGTCGAACACGTTCTCCAGACGCCCGTCGATGGTCCGCGACCATCGGTGGAAGCCGTCTTCCACGTCGATGAGCTGGGCCGTGATGCGGACCTCGTCGCCCTGCTTGCGCACGCTCCCCTCCAGCACCGCGTCCACGCCCAACCGGTCTCCGATCTCGCGAACGTCGATGTTCTGCCCCTTGAACGCGAAGGAGGAGGTTCTCGCCGGTACCCGCAGATCGGGGATCGCGGCCAGCGTGTGGAGGATCTCCTCGGCCAGTCCGTCCCCGAAGTACTCCTGGTCCTGGCTCTGGCTCAGGTCCACGAAGGGGAGGACCGCCACCGAGCGCACCACCCGGCGGCCGGGGGCTTCGGGATCTCCTCCCATGCCGAAGATCCAGGCGGCGGCCACCGCACCCCACAGGAGTGTCGCACCGAGGGCCCCCACGAGGGCATTGCGCCACGTGAGGACGCGCTCCACCACCGGTGGCGTGGGCATCCGGGCCGGCTCCTTCGCTCCTTCGCCCGCTTCCGATCCGAGCTTTGCCCCGGACTGGAGGAAAGAAGTCGCGAGCACGATGGGGAATCCGATGACCAGGAGGACCAGGGCGAGCCCGGGGAGGAAGTCGGGGAGCCCGCCGGCGTCCACGAGGGTGTCCACGACCTGGAGGGCTCCCCACGACGCGGCGAGATAGATGCCCAGCGCCTGCCAGACCTTGCCGAATCGGCGTCTGCGCGTGTGTTCGGAGGGTTCGGGCACGGGAGGGGAGCCGGCGAAGGGGGGTCGGGAGGAGCGCAGGGCCATGATGTCACCCGCGCGGTCGTGCCGTCAATGACCCCCTCGTTCTCAAGTTGTTTCGTTCGGCCGGCCGATATTACTATCACAGGAACACACATTCCCCTCCGGGATGCATCCGTGTCCCACCCGGCTTCCGACCTATGCGCCTACCGATTCTTCGAACCGCGCCTCTCCTTCTCGTCCCCCTCGGGCTCGCCGGCCAGGAGCGTTCCCCGGGGGCACCCAACGCGGTGTTCCCGGAGGACTTCGGGGCGATCCAGACGGTCCGCGAGATGCCCGACGGGCGGTTGCTGGTAGCCGATCCTCTGGGGAAGGCCCTCTATCTGGTGGACATGGACCGAGGCACCCGGGTGCGGATCGGCAGCGAGGGGCAGGGTCCCGGCGAGTACCTTCAGCCGGATGCGACGTGGCCTCTGCCGGGTGACTCCACGCTTCTCGTCGACCTGGGCAACGGCCGCCTGACGGCGTTGGGTCCCGGTCTGGACTTCGGCCCGACCATGCCCATCACCCAGGGGGAGTTCTCCGCCGGACGCGCCCCCGTGCTCGCGCTTCCCCAGGGGGTGGATGCCTCGGGCCACCTGTACGCGCGCTCGCTGGGTGGGGGGATGGGTGGTGTCATGCCGGATTCGGCCGCGATCCTGCGGATCCGCAGGGGGACGGGCGAGGTGGATACGGTGGCCAGGTTCAAGACCCCGGACGTGCGCCGTTCCGTGAGCGGTGGCGCGCGCGACCAGAGCGTCCGCATCGAGCCCGTACGGCTTTCGCCGGAGGACGCCTGGGGGGTGGCCGGCGACGGTTCCGTGGTGGTGGCGCGGGCCGGTGACTATCACGTGGAGTGGTTCCATCCCGGGGGATCCGTGGTCCGGGGCGCGCCGCGGACCTTCCGCCCCATCCCCGTCGGGGAGTCGGAAAAAGAAGAGGATCTGGCCGAATCGGGCCGGTCCGGGGGCGGGATCGGGATCAGCGTCGAGAACGTGAACGGTCGGGTCAGCATGAGCTTCGCTCGCGGTGCGGGCTCCGGGCGGGAGCTCGACGCCCATACCTGGAACCCCGTGAAGCCTCCCTTCCATGGTGGCCGGATCCCCGTGGACGGATCTGGCCGGGCGTGGATCCGCGTCCATACGAGGGCCGGGGAGGCGAGCCGGTACGATGTCTTCGGGCCCGCCGCGGAGTTCCTCCGGACCTTCGTCCTGGATGGGACCCGACGCATCGTCGGGTTCGGCGCCGGCTCCATGTACGTGGCCGCCTTCGATCAATTCGACCTCACATACCTCGAGCGCTACGCGCTCCCGGGTTCATGATGTCCGGCGCAGAAGAGGCGTTCTACGACTCCATCGCGGAGTGCTACGAGGAGTTCATTCCGGCCCTCGTGCCCCAGTACCGGGCGTACACGGATACCCTCGTGGAACTGGTGAAGGTGGAGGACCCGTCGCAGATCCTGGATATCGGCACGGGCAACGGAGACATGGTGGCGCGGTACCTGGATGGACTGCCGGCCGCTCGGGCGGAGGCGCTGGAGGCTTCGCCGCAGATGTCCAAGGTCGCGCGGCAACGGCTTGCGCGCTTCGGACATCGGGTCCGGATCGTGCAGGACGACGTTCGCGAGTTCGAGCCCGATCGGACGGCGGACGTGATCACGTCCTCCTTGGTCCTCCACAACGTCCCACCCCACGAGAGGGTGATGGTGCTGCAGAACGTGCGCCGATGGCTGTCTCCGGGAGGGGTGTTCGTCTGGGGGGAGTTCGTGCGGAAGCACGATGCGCGTCACGAGGCCGCGATCCTGGAATTCAGGAAGAAGTTCGCCCTCGACGCCGGATGCCCCTCCGAGGTCGTGGAGGAGAACTTCCGCAAGGAAGCCGAAGACGATTTCCCGCCCACGGTGTGGGAGGTGCTGGCCCTGGGTGGAGCCACGGGGTTCACGTCCACCGACCTGGTCTGGGCGCACGACGCCTTCGCGATCTTCCTCCTCCGCGCGGGGCGAGCGCGCTGACTCAGGGGATCCGGCTTCCCCCCACGTAGACCGCCTCGAGGGATCGCAGCGCGGCGACGTCGTCCATGGGATCGGCGTCCAGCACCAGGAAGTCGGCCCACCTTCCGGCTTCCAGCGTGCCCACGTCGTCCAGCCCCAGACACCCGGCGGCCACGCCCGTGGCGCTCTTCAGGATGTCTTCCGCGCTCATCCCGCTCTGGGCCATCAACGCCATCTCCATGTGCTCGAAATATCCGGGAAAGCGGGCGGCGGGGCCCGAGTCCGTGCCGAAGGCGACGGATGCGCCCGCTTCGGAAAGGACGGCGAGGTTCCGCTGGGCCTGGGCCAGGGCGTCCCGATACGCCGCCGCCGCCGGGCTGGCCGCCATCTCCGCCTGGAACGCGGGGGTGCTCACCCGCTCCATCTCCGCCCGGTCGGCCCACCGGAGGAAGAACGGGTCGTCGAAGAAACCGGGTCGCTCGGCGTACACGAAGGTCGACACCTCCCGTACGAGCGTCGGCACGTAGCACACGCCCTTCTCCTTCAGGAGCGACACGACCTCGTCGTCCACGTCCCGGTCCCGGATGGAGTGCGCCACCAACCGTGTTCCCTCGCGCAGCAGGGCCTTGGCATCGTCCAGATAGAAGAGATGCGTCGCCATGGGGATCCCCGCCTCGCGCGCCCGGGCCATCACCGGAACGTACACCTCGGGGGGCATCTTCGTGGTCGTCCCGAGGTTGTCGTCCACGCGGATCTTGATCCAGTCCGCCCCCAGCGCCGCGTTTCGGTCGACCGCGGCGACGGCTTCCTCCGCGGTCGAGCCGGTGACCACCTCGCCGGCAAGGTGGAGCCTCGCCCTTCCCGGCGTCCCCGCCTCCTGAGCGTCCCGGACCACGACCGATGGACGCCCCCCACCACCCAGGCTGTTCACCGTCGTGACGCCGTAGCGGGCGTACAGGAGGAGGTCCTCCTCCATGCGCGCGACGTCGTCGGTGGTGGAGGGCGAGGCCCAGCGCCCGTCCACGTGGCCGTGGGTGTTGATGAGTCCGGGCACGATCCAGAGTCCGGCCAGGTCCACCACCGTGGCTCCCGACGGGACCTGGACCTCCGATCCCGCCGCCAGGACTCGTCCGTCCTGGACCACCAGCGTGGCTCCGGGAACGGGGGGCGTGCCCGTCCCATCCCACAGGGTAGCGCCCACGAAGGCCGTGAGCGATGAATCGTCGGCCGTGGGCGCGCACGCCGCCAGCAGGATCAGAACCGGAACGAAATTGAAGTTACGCATCCCCGACGGTATCGACGTCGAGGACGTCGCGAAAGGAGGGGGTGCTACCAGCCGTACCGGTCCAGATCCACTACGCCGCCGGCGTCGAAGCGGACGCCCTCGGCTTCGAGGAGCGCGCGCTGCACGAGGTGGCCTCCCGCTCCGCGGACGCTGATCCCTCCACGGGAGTTGATCACGCGGTGCCACGGCACATCGCTCTCGTGGTCGAGGCCCGCGAGGGCCCATCCCACGATCCGTGCCTGACCGGGCATCCCGGCGCGATCCGCCACTGCTCCGTAGGTGGATACGCGCCCCTCGGGGATCGTGCGCACGGCGTGGCGGATGCGCTCGAATGCCGTCTTCACCGTGGCCACGATCGTCTGGTGTTCTCCGACTCCCCGCGTAGATTGGGACGTACTCCCCCCAACCCCGGTGCACCTTCCATGACCGATCCTCGCTTTCCCGTGGGCCGCCTCGACGTAAAGTCCGATCCACTCACCCCTCTGGAACGGGCTGCGCTGATCGAGATCATCGCGCTTCATCCCCAGCACCTGCTCGCGGCGGTGGACGGTCTGGACGACGAGCAGGTGGACACCCCGTACCGTGAGGACGGGTGGACCGTCCGTCAACTCGTCCATCACATCGCCGACTCGCACATGAACTCCTATGTACGGTTCAAGATGGCGGTGACGGCGGACCATCCGACCATCTGCACGTACGACCAGGATGCCTGGGCGGACCTCGAGGACACCCGGGACGACATCTCGGTGTCCCTCGATTTGATCACGGCGTTGCATCGCCGCTGGTCCACGTTCCTCTCGAGCCTGCTCCCCGAGGACTTCTCCCGGACGGTACATCACCCTGAGATGGGGAGCATCACCGTGGATACGCTGCTGGAAGTGTACGCATGGCACTGCCGGCACCACACGGCTCACGTGACGGAGCTTCGACACTCGAGGGGGTGGTGACGCGCCGTCCGTGGGTGTAGTGGTTCGCCGCCGGGCCGGACAGTAGATTCTCCACCTCGACCTCATACCTGTCAGGGAGAACGAACCGTGTTCGACATCGCGCAGTTCCACCCACAGATCGTCCACTTCGTGGTCGCGGGCCTGGTGCTCGCGGTGCCGCTGTACTGGATCGCGTTCCTGGGACGCCCGGCGTGGATTCGCCCCACGGCCTCCCTTCTCTTGCTGGTGGGGACGTTGGCCACCGTCGCCGCGGTGAAGTCGGGGATGGATGCCCACGGACCCGCCGAGCGCATCCCCGGGGCACGTCCCGCGGTGGTGGAGCACGAGGAGCTGGGCGAACGCGTGCGCAACATATTCCTGATCATGTTGGCGCTGGAGTTCGGGGCGGTGGTCATCTCCGGTCGTCCGAGGCTCAGCGAGATCGCGGCCGGCAGAGCCACGCTCATGGAGAGCGATGGGGATGCGAACGGCTCCTCCGCGGCGCGGCGCGTGCCCACCATGATCCGCGCCGTCGCCGCCCTGGTGGGAGCGTTCGGCCTCTTCCAGCTCTACGAGGCGTCCGAGCACGGAGGTGAACTCGTGTACGCGTACGCCGGTGGCGTAGGGACGCGCAGCGGGGAAGCGGGGGACGTGGCCAACCTGCTCAAGGCCGGGCTGTATCACCAGTCACGCCTGGACAGGGAGGCCGGACGTTCCGAGGCGTCCGCCCGCCTGATGGAGGAGATGGCCCGCCGCTTCCCCGGTGATGTCGAGGTGTCGCTCCTGGCGGTCGAGTCCCTCCTGGTGGATCGCGACGATCCCGCCGCCGCTCTGTCCGCGCTGGACGGGGTCACCATCTCCGAGGCCGACGCCCGGATGGGTGCGCGGGCGGGGCTGCTCCGGGTCGACGCGTTGGAGGCGAGTGGAGACGCCGAGGGGGCCCGTGCCGAGCTCGAACGCCTGGCCGAGCGCTATCCCGACAACGGCGCCGTGAGGCGGCGGATGGAGCGCTGACGCCGTCCCGATGAACGATCAACGCTGGAGGGGTTGGGCCACCAACCTCGTGGTGGCGCTCGTGTATGGCGCGGTGGGATACGGGACGCTGGCTCTGGGTGAGGTGGGTGGAGTGGAGCTGCGCCGGGTGGTGTGGCTCCCCGTCGGGATCGCCCTTGCCGTGGGGCTCGCGGTTCCGTTCCGGATCTGGCCCGGAGTCGCGGTCGGCGGCGCCATGGCCACCTTCCTCGACGGAGGGAATGCCCTTCTGGTGGCCGCCACGGCCGTGGCCAACGGGATGGAGGTCGGGGTCAGCGTGCATCTGCTACGCACCCGCGGATTCGAGACGGGACTCTACCGCCTGAAGGACGTCCTGCGGCTCGTCGTCGTGGCGTCGGGGATGATCGCGTCCCTGGCCGCCGTGGTGAGCGTGTCTGCCTTCGTCCTCACCGGGGCGGCGCCGGTCTCGGCGGCGGTGCGGATCTGGGGGATGTGGTGGTTGACCCACGCCATGGGGATCCTCGTCGTGGTGCCGCCGGCGTTGGCGTTCCTCAAGGGAGATCGACGGAGGACAGGACCGCACGCGATCTCGATCAGCCTGTCGTCCCTGGGCCTCATCGGCGTTCTGGCCGCCATCGCCTGGATCCCCTTCCTCTCGCCTCCGGGGTCGGTGCCGTCTCAGTTGTTCTTCCTCTCCATGCCGTTCCTCCTCTGGGTGTCCGTCCGGGAGGGGATCACCGGCGCGGCCCTGGGAGGGCTCGTGGTGACCACGGCGGCCATCAGCGCCGCCGTGCTCGACCACGGCCCCTTCATGGCGGGGAGCCAGAACCAGGGATTGTTCCTGACCTGGAGCTTCTCCAGCGTTTCCCTGGTCGCGGCGCTCATGGCCGGCGCGCTTGTGGTGGAGCGTGAGCATCTCCAGGCGCAGGTGTTGCACGGACAGAAGCTGGAGAGCCTCGGCGTCCTGGCCGGCGGAATCGCCCACGATTTCAACAATCTTCTGGCGGGAATCATGGGTCGGGCGGATCTCCTGATCCTCGACAAGAACCTGGACGCGGAGGCCGTCGAGGACGTGGACGGCATCATCACGGCTGCCGGCCACGCGTCCGAGCTGTGCCGTCAGATGCTCGCCTACGCCGGGAAGGGAAGTCTGGACATGGGGCCGGTCGACCTCGCCGCGTCCGTGCGAGGGCTCGAGAAGCTCCTGGCCGTGAGCGTGTCGACGGAGGTCGATCTCGCCCTCGCGGTGTCCGAGGAGCCGGTGACCGTGGAGGCGGACGAGACGCAGTTCAGGCAGGTGCTCCTGAATCTCGTCACCAACGGATCCGAGGCCGTGATGGCCGGTCCGGGGAAGGGGACGGTCACGGTCGAGGTGACCCGACGCAGGCTCGATTCCGCGTGGTTCGGGAGGGCATTCGTACGGTCCGGGCTTCCGGAGGGC
>JAOUPR010000175.1 GCA_029879725.1 Gemmatimonadota bacterium
CGCCGCCATCACGGGAGACTACAACCCTCTCCACTTCGACGAGGGCTTCGCCGCCGCTACCCGCTTCGGCGCCCTCGTCGCCCAGGGGGGGATCACCACGGGAATCCTCCACGCCCTCGTGGCCGAGGACATGCCCGGTCCGGGCACCGTCTTCCTGAGCCAGAACTGGAAGTTCACGGCACCCGTCTTCATCGGAGACACGGTCACCGGGCGAGCCGAGGTCGTGAAGGTCCACGACGAGAAGCCGGTCTGTCAGCTCCGCGTCGAGGTGGTCCGGAACGACGGCGAAGTCGTGCTCGAAGGCGAAGCGTGGTGCTACACCTTCCAGGTGGATCGATGAGTCGGTCCGCCGTCTTCGCCCTCCTCCTGAGCGCGCTCGCCCTCGGGTGCTCCTCCCGACCCCAAGGCTCGGAGACCCTCCGCGTCGCCGCGTACAACATCAAGCACGGACGTGGGATGGACGGTGAGGTGGATCTGGCACGCATCGCCCACGTCCTCCGCGCCCTCGACGCCGACGTCATCACGCTCCAGGAGGTGGACCGGAACACGGAGCGCACCGGCGGCGTGGACCAGGTCGCCGTCCTCGCCGAGCTGCTCGGGGTCCAGGGCTTCCACGGCGCCCACCGCCCCTACCAGGGTGGGGAGTACGGCAACGCCGTCCTCACGCGCCTCCCGGTGCGGAACGTGCGCGTCCACCCCATCCCCGAAGCGGGAGGAAGCCGTCTGGCCGTCCACGAGGTGGAGGTGGAGGTATCCACGGCACCGGGCGGGTCGGTGTCGGTGGTATCGGTGCACCTGGCGGGAACGCCGGACGAGCGCCTCGCGCAGGCCGACTCCCTCACCCGCATCTTCACCGGCCGGAGCCATCCCGTGATCCTCGCCGGAGACTTCAACTCCCGGCGGGGGGACGCGGTGATGACCGCGCTCGCCGGCGAGTGGACGATGTTCGGCAAGCGCGGGAAGCCCGACACCTATCCGTCCGACGCGCCCGATCGCGAGATCGACTTCGTCCTCTTCCGGCCCGCGGGCGCCTTCGACGTGCTGGACCACTTCGTGGTGGAGGAGCCAATGGCGTCGGATCACCGCCCCATCCTGGCGGAACTCCGGCTGCGATGATCCCCCGGGGTCATCCGTCCGCGGTGGGCGGCCCACCAGCGGCACGTCCGCCGCCGGTGGGCCGACCCGCCTCACTTCTTCCCGAACAACCCTCCGAAGAAGTCCCCGTCGTTCCACGATGGACGGGCCGACTCCTGCGCCACGATGTACCCGGTGAGGAAGTTCAACCGCCCATGGGCGGCCCCGGCCCCGAAGTCGAAGGACTGCGTCATGTCGTCGAAGGGCGTGTGGTACACGTTGGAACGGTACCCCGCGTTGATGGCGGCCCCGTCCAACTCCGGATCTCCCGTCTCGAACCCACTCTTGATGAAGAGGGCGGGGATCCCCTGGCGAATGAAGCTGAAGTGGTCACTCCGGATGAAGAGGACCTGCTCCGGAATGGGATCCGGACCGATCCCGATCCCCATGTGCTCCGCCGCCGTGGCCACGGAACGTCCCAGCGTGGAGTGCTCGTTCCCGTACGGCACGACGTCCAGCAGCGGATGGAAGAGGAAGGGCATGTCCAGGGAGAAATCGGCCACCAGGCTCTCCTGGGGCACGGTGGGATTCCGGGCGAAGTAGTCCGACCCCAGGAGCCCCCATTCCTCCGCCGTCACCACCAGGAAGATCACCGAGCGCCGCGGCGGGGTGGGGAGTGACGTGTACCCCCGGGCGATCTCCAGGAGGATGGACGTGCCCGACGCGTTGTCGTGGGCGCCGTTGTAGACGCTGTCGCCGTTCATCGCCACCCCGATCCCGAAGTGGTCGACGTGGGCCACGTAGACCACGTGCTCGTCCCGGAGTTCGGGATCGCTCCCCTCGAGCTTCGCCACCACGTTCCAGCTCTCCACCCGGCGATGGGTGGTGGAGGTCTTCATGGAGACGCGCGCGGGGAGATCGAACCCTTGGGGCTCGCTCGCCGCGGCGGCCGCGAGGATCTCCTCCATGGACCGGGGCGACCCCTCGAAGAGGAAAGCCACGGCGGAGTGGTTGAGGGAGGCCGACCCGAGGATGGCGGCGTCGCCCCGGCTGGGGGTGCCGTCCGCGCTCAGCCAGGCGAAGCTCCCCCGCTTGTTACGCGCCGCGTTCACGTTCCACCGGAACCTCGGATCGTCGGGATCCCAGAAGGTGAGCGTCCCCACGGCGCCGCGGCGCACCGCCTCCGCGGCCTTGGTGGTGCCGGACGCGTAGTAGGCCCCCTCGTTGCTGGGGAACGACGGCGGGCGCCCGCTCAGGAACACCACCACCTTCCCGGCGACGTCCACCCCGGCGTAGTCGTCGTATCCCAGCGCCGGAGCACTCACCCCGTATCC
>JAOUPR010000112.1 GCA_029879725.1 Gemmatimonadota bacterium
GTTCTTGAGGTCATCGAGCGTCGAGAGTTGAGCATCCCACGTCGGGAGGGGGAAGAGCGCATCGTGGATGAGGGTGACGAGGGAATCGCGGGTGATCCGCGGTGCGTCGCGCGAAAGGTGTGACAGCGCCGAAGCCGCCGAGAGATAGGCCTCGATCTCCCGAAGGTCGGACTCGAGCGTGTCTCGACTGGCAGACAGGTCGTCCAGCATGCCCGCGAGGTAGGTGGCCTCCGTGAGGGCGTCGGAGCGCGAGGCCCACCACTGATCGGCGGAAAGGGCGATCAAGACACCGGCCACGATGACCATCAACTCGGTCACGGCGCTCCGGATCCGGAGTTCGACACCTCTACCTTCGGCCATCTGCTACCTCGCACTCAAAGGAATGGGGATCCTGCTCGGACACGGATGGGGTGCGATTCACAGACCCGCTCTGAGACCGGGGTCACGCGCCTCCGGCCGGGTCGCCCGTGGTCTTCGATCAACGCAAAGCTCCTGTTGCCCTCATTCGTCCAACTCGGCCTGGAGCAGTTGGAGAGCGTGTGACGCCAATTGATGAAGTGCGGCGACGATCTGGTCCGTGTCCTCGACCATCATGCCCCGATTGGCGAACAGCCCCTCCATCCGCATGTCACGCTGGAAGCCCTCCGCGCTCACGGAGAAACTCGAACGAGGATACCGATCCATCTGGCCGGTGTGGTGCGTCACATCCAGTGTCGGGAGTCGGTCGTGGAGGTCGTCGATGATGAGCTCCCGGTTCGCTTCCATCAGTCGCGTCTGTGCCCGAAGGTCGCTGACCTCGGCAGGCCATCCAGCGATCAGCGCCTTGAGCAACGGATTCTCGATGGACACCAGATCCCCTGACGCCAGCAACGCCTGCACCGAGCCGGTTTTGAGTTCGACGGTTCCCAGTCGGAAACTCCGATCGATGAGATAGTTGATGGAGTCGGTGGGTACGACATCGGTGTCCGGACCGACGAGAGGAAGGATGGCCGCCACGGCGGTGCGAAGGGACTCCAGCCTGACAAGGAGTCCCGAGAGTTCCTCCCGGGTGGTGTTGAATTCAGTGTGAAGGGTCTCGAGCTGCGCACGCACGCGTCGGATCTCTACCTGGGTGTCCCACCAGGTATCGAGTCCGAAGGCGGCGAGAATCGATACGACGATCACCACGAACTCGACCAGCCCACGCGAAAGCGTGCTCCGCGCCCTGTCCTTTCGTTCGCTCAGGATTTCCGGTCCGGTGTAGGGTGGCCGATGTACCTTCCAGCGGTGATGCAAGCTGCACGAACAACATCGGGACGGCCCGAGAGCGTCGCCTCGATCTCATGGGTCGCGGTCGTTCGGCGAACATGTGTCTGCGGGGTCGTGATCCGCAACCGTGCAGACCGCCATGTACTTCCGTATCGGCCTCAATCGATTGTCAGGGCGTACGTCCCACCCGACATGTCAACGCACACGCCCTCTCGACCGTCTTCATGTCAAAAGGCTTCTCGAATCTTGGCGAGGTGGTGGAAGCTGTGGCGCAGCGCATGGTCCTCGATGAAGAACTGGGCCGTCAGAGGCGCGCCAGCATTCAGCGACACCGGCGCGGCTGTATCGAGTTCTTCGTCGCTGAATCGGCGCACCAGAGTCGCGGCTTCGGAGGCATTCCGACGAAGAAGTTCCACCGCCTCGGCCTGCGACACGTCAGCGTGGTCCGCGGCATGCTGCGCGTTCATCCGGTGAATGTCCGACCACCCGACGTCCTCGATCGCCGTGCCGGACGCAATGGTCTGAGCGAGTCGCACCTCGATGGGGTAGGCCGACGCCACATGATGCACGACAACGCCAACCGACCGTCCATCACCGGGAACCGGCTTCGCCCATTGTTCCGCGTCCAACCCCTCCGCGTATCCAGCCAGCCCTTCGGCTCCATCGAGTATTCGCTTCGCCAACGCCTCTGCACGTCCACTCATCCGGTTCTCCTCCTCTTTGAGATATCCGCACGACTCCCCAGTCCACCGCCGGGGACGTCGCGTGCTCCAACGGCTCGCAAACTTTCCGCACCGGCGACCAGCCTACACCCGGGGCATGGCGCGAACGGCCTCTGTGTTTCCGTATGACACTTCAAAGTCGATTTCAACCGGACCCGTCGGTCAGCAATTGTCGAAGCGCGTCGATCTGGTCCGCCAGGGTGCAACGGGTGTCCATGAGGCTCTGATCCCGGACTCGTCGTTCGAGCAACAGGTTGGAGTACTGCGTGGATCGATGGAATGCGCCAGGGTCGAGAGCATCGGGAAGCGCCTCCATCTCGAACTCCTCCCACGTCATGAAGTCGAAGAAGCTCGCGTGTTCATAGTAGTACGGGGCCATTTGATCTTCCCAATACCGCAGTGCGGCCTCCTGACGGACCCTCTCCTGGGACATGAGCTGGGCGTAGAGGAGGATCCCTCGTCGGGTCTCCCCGGAGCGCACCAACTCGATGCCGCCAGAGGTCAGCAGATCATCGAGCGCTCCCCTCTGAAAGGCCGCGACTCGAAAGGGCCCCACCATTCCGAGCATCTCGTTGACCGACGAAGCCGCCTCTGCCCGGCCGGCCGGAGCGTGCACGACTTCGCCCAGGTACCGCTCGACCGTCGAAATCCGCTGGCGAGAGGCTTCCATGAGCGAGTCGAGCAAGAGGTCGTTCGCCAGGAGTTCTTCAGCCAACGCGCCCAGATAGGCAGCCTCCGACCGCCGCTCCGACCGTTCCTCCCCGTAGGAGTCGACGGCAAACGCCAGGAGCACACCCAGCAGGACAGCGATCCCTTCCAGAAGGAGCCCCCGCCAACGCTCGCGGATCGTGTCTAGCATGAATCGACCAAGTGCTCCTCCGGACCATCCATCGAGTGCGTGAGCATGCGCGGAATGCGCCCCAGAGTCCGCTCGTCCGTGCACGGTTGCACATCAGGGGGGAGCCCACGGCGCTCACGGTGAAGCTCGGAAGATCCCCCCGATCCGGCTGATCCGCAACGATCATCACCGAGCCGGCGCCGGAACGCACACCTTCAATTCCCGGGAGGCCGGCGCCCCAACTTCTCCTGGAAGTTCTGGACGAGGATCAGGCGCCCGGGGCCGGACGCGGTGGCGTCCGGGTCGCCCGTGTCGCCCGTGTTCGGATGGACCGCGAAGATGAACCGGTCGCCCGCCGGGTGGAGGGTCCCTCCGGGAGCGGGGATCTGCCCGATCCCCGGGTCACTGAAGAGCGTATCGACGGACACCACCCTCGGCACCGGATCGCGCTGCAGGTGGGCGGCCACGAGCCATCTCCCGATTCGCGTCGCGTAGTAGACGGTGCGCCCGTCGGGGGACCAGAAGGGAACCCCGCCCCCTTGGTGGTGATGGCTGTCGGCACGCCCGGATCGGGGAATCCGCGCAGATACGTTCCTTCGGCACCCGACTCTTCGGAACGGTATGCCGCGAGCCTGCCGTCGGGCGACACCACGAGATCCCTCAGTTCGGCCTCGGACGTCAGGTACGGTTTCGGCTCGGGATGCTCAGGGTCGGAAAGGTCGAGGATCCACAGGCCATGACCGCCCTCGTCATCGGTGCTCTCGAAGAGGAGGAGCGTGTCCGCGGGCCACTGCGTAGCGAACTGGTTCCCCGGGGCGGAGAAGACACGGCGGGCGAGGGCTGTCCGGCATCCGGCCCACCAGGTACCGACGGTCCAGTCCGCCTCGGTCCTTCGTACATACCAGCACTGCTGATACCATTGCTCGAGCACGAACTGTGTCGATAGGTTACATAATGTGACGTTCTGTGTACGGAGGAGCCCATGGCCCAGAAAACCACTCGTTTCAACATCCAGTTGGACGAACGCCATGCCATGAAGCTCCACGAGCTGGCGGAACGGACCCATGTGAACCCGGGCACCCTGGCGCGCTCGCTATTGAGCACCGCTCTGGAGCAGGCTGCGCCCCACCCCGCGTCCATCATCGAGCTCCTCGACGCGATTCCTGGCGCCTTCGAGCGTGCTCGGCAGGGGTTGCTGGAGACGCACGCCGGGAAGGGAATACCTCTGGACGAGTTCTGAATCCGTGGCGAAGGTCGCCCTGGCCCCCGCTGCCGTAGCAGACCTCGACGCACTCATCGGTGAACTGGATCTCCCTCGCGACACACGCGCGCGGGTCCGGACGCGCTTGAGCCAACTTGCCGAGTTCCCCGAGAGTGGCGAGGCGTTGTCGGGGAGGTGGCAGGGCTTCAGGTACCTGCTCGGGCCGTGGAGTTGGATGTTGATCCTCTACGCCTACGACGAGGATGCCGACCATGTCGCTATCGTGACCATCCAAGACGCGCGCAGATCACGGTCGGCGACCTCAGACCGATGACACTCTCCGGACACTCGGGTCCCCCGTGTCCGATGAGGGCCGTTGATCCTTGCGGATCACGAGCCTCAGCCCGGACCACACATCGTCCACCGCACAGACCTTCACGTCCACCAGGCCCATGGGAAGTCAGATCTCCCGGATCCTGTCCTCCGTGACGTCCGTGGGGACCATGGACGCCTTCTTGGGCCAAGACACCCATACCGGACTGATCGCGTCTCTCTCTCGCGGGAGGAAGTCGGCCCGGTGAGCCGCGGACTTCGTGAAGACGTGAACGAACTCCAGGCCGGGAGCCAGCCGCACGCGCCTCCGAGCCATGGGACCGTCGCCCGCGGCGCATCCCCGGGGACCCGTCTCCGTTTCGGTGCTCACGCAGGTGGATCATCGGAAGAGGGGGGCTACTGCTCCAACCGTTCCAGTGTCCGATCCAGCACTACGAGGATCGACCTGCCTATGCCGCGGACCGTGCCCAGTCCTTGTTCACGCATCCGAAACGCCAGCAGCGCTTCGCGCTTGTCGATCTGTGCGACAATCGAGCGAACCGTCTCGTCGTCGAGGTGCAGCCCGGGACAATCCGAGTAGATGCGGTACGCTGGGCAGGCGTCCCGTATCGAACGCCTCATGTCGCTGGGAAGCAAGGCACGAAGTGCGGCCATGTATTCGTCGCGATACGGAGCGCCAATGGGAGCCAGCCGCTGCAATTCTGCGTAGGCGCGCTGGATGGCCTGCCTCACTTCGGGGTCGGAGATCAGCCCGAGTCGACCGGTGGACACGAGATCGTCGTAGGTGCTCCCATCGAATCCGAGATCCAACGGGTCGAGGCCGAACTTGTAGATCGCCACGACGAGCCGCTCATGATCGCCCGCCGCCATCCGCCCATCGAAGAACTCGGCCAGATCAGGCGCGAAGAGGAGGCTCCCGTCCACATTCAGGAGGATCGAATCGAGCACGATCCTGGCGTCTCTCAGTTCGTGATCGATCCGCTCCAGATAGTCCGCCTCCAGTGCTCGATCACTGCGCCGCTCGGACCAGGCATCGATGGAAAAGGCCAAGAGAATGCTGCTGACGATGGCGACGGCTTCGGCGCCGATCCGCATCCAGGGAATCTTTCTGACTGTCTCCGCCATTCGATCAGCTCACCGAGGTATCGAGGTCCGAGATGGGTCGAAGGCTCCGCCCCCCCACCTCTGTGTATGCTTCAGTGAAGCCCGGGGCTTTCTACCGACCGGTTTCCAGCCGCTGCTCGAGCGCGGCCCTGAGTTCCTGGGCCGCAACCCTCATCTCCGCGACGCCGGCCCGGCTGTTGATGGTCTGGTACAGAACTTCGCCGGCCGCGATCTCGAGCTCCGGGAATGCCCTCAATGATGCGATCAGCTCGTCCACGCTCGGGGCCTCCGCGGCCGTGATGGCATCCGATGTGATGCCGTACCCGAAGCTTTCCGGCCGTTGCAGCACGCCCAACCTTTCTCGCGGCCCGAGTACGTTGGCCACGCGGCCGTCATACTGTGCCCAGATCCGATTCCGCATGTCCGCGAGCGGGATACTGATCCCCTCCACGGTGGCGTAGTAGGTGGAGATCGCGCGCCGAAGGGCCGGGTCCCGGATCAGTCGAAGATTTCCCGTCGACCGGAGATCGTCGATGGTGTTCCGGGTGATCGAAGGGACGTACTGCCAGCCCGCGGTCTCCACCGCCATGGCCAGATCGGCCGCGTCGTCCGTCGGGGGCGATCCTTCATAGAGGGCGAGCACGATCGCGGCGGCTGCTTCCGATCTGCGCATCCACGCGTCCGCCGAATCGAACTGCATCAGGTCCGCTTCGAGATCGGTGTCGAGTGACCTCAGATACTCGATCTCCAGTTCGGCGTTGACGCGTGCCTCGCGGAGTTGATCCACCCAGAGCGCCATGAGGACACCCACGACGATGACGACGAACTCGCCGAGCAGGAGGCGCCAGTTGATATGGGTCGACATCTACGTGTCATCCTCGGTTGACGGGGGTGGGACACAGCGCTGGTTCTGTGGATCGCCAAGGGTCTGCGGCCGCTGCGCAGGATGGATATCGCGCGCGGGACGCGCGCGCCACTCCGAGCTGCCGTGTCGATGGCGATCGCTGTTCAGCCGGCGCCGTCCGTAGCCAATGGCGTCTGTACGAGCAGGTCCGGGCGCTTGATGGTGCTCTGAGTCCCCACCCACTCGTCCATCGCTTCCTGGAAGAGCGGTACGAACGCGGAGCGCCGTTCCGCCCAATACGCTTTGAATCCGGGAGTCGTGAAGTATGCGTGGTAGAACTCGAAGGACGCTTCCCAGAGCGGTGGGTCGAGATCACCGTTGCGGAACTGGTAGTAGGCGAGCTCGGCGGTCTTGAGGAAATCGAAGAAATACGCATAGGCCGCCATGCGGTCAGCCGGAGAAAGGTCGCCCTCTCCCCTCATGGCCCGAAGGACGATGTCGCCGATGTCCCGATCGGTATAGAACATCCGAGCAAGCTGCTGGAAGTTCCCCTGGACGGTCACCGCATTGGCTGTCCGCACCGCAGTCGTGTTCTGATGCACCTGTCGGCTGAGGTACACCAGCGAGACGACGACGGCCATCGCGCCGAGCAGTTCGGAGAGAGCACCAACCAGGGTCCAGTCCATCGTGGGAGTCGGGTGGAGGGCGGAACGGAGGTGGACAATGAGCCAGCAAACCAGTCGCCATGGCGCGTCACAGTTTCGGAAGCCCGTTCGATCCGCGCAACCGTGGTCGGGTTCAATTCCCCAGACTGAACACGGCTCCATGCGCGAAGGCCGGACCGGACCTGCCGTGGGGCCACTCATCACGATCGAACCGGACTCCCGGAATCCCGGATCCGGTGGCGGGGAGATCGTCCGCGAGCCGCAACTTGCCGGTTTCCGGATCCACATCGATCAGGTACACGCCGCCGGCCAGCGTTCCTCCGCCGGTCATGACCATGCGCCTTCCCCCGGGCTCCAGGGCCAGCCAGTGTGGGCGGGCATCGACGCCGAAAGAGAGCTCGTCCACGATCACCGGCTCTTCGGGTCTGGATACGTCCATCACGACGACCGACCCGGTCGTGCCGACAGGCTGGGCCCAGAACCGGCCGAACCGAACGGGGACGTTGCAGTCCGTGTCCTCCCCTTCCACCGGCGACCATGGGAAGGAACGCGCGAGCCTGGCCACGGGGACTCCGTCGAGCCCCGAGACCACGTACATCCCGCAGCGAAACGTCCCGACCATCACGGACTCGCCATCGCCGAGGAGTCGCACCTCCGCGGGATGCAGGTGCTCGTCACCGCGGGGTCCGGGAGGCAGGAGCACGGTGTGCAACAGGGTCAGATCCGAAAGCCGCCACACCTGAACCGACCTCCCCACCTTCACCCCGTTCATGTCCGCCGAGGTCGTCACGACCCGGTCGAGCCGGGGGACCACGGCCAGGCTGTAGGGTCGAATATCCGGATCGAGGGGACTCGCGGCGCTCGCGGCCCGGAGCAGGTGCCCACGATCATCGAGCTCGGCGAGTCCACCCGAGGCGTCGTCATCGGCCGCGAGACCCTGGTAGGTGGCGAGAACGGTACCGCTGGGCGTGCGGGCGAAGCTGTGGGGGCGTGTATAGGGCCCCGCGTCACCGAACTCGGCGACGACAACGGGGTGGACGGGGGCGCTGAGGTCGAACACGAAGGTCAGCCCATTGTCGAACGAGTTGGCGAAGAGTTCGTTCGTGGTCATCTCGTACTCGACGTGGTGCGCGTGTTTCCCCGTCGCCGCGGGGAGGGTGGTCACCACCTGACCGTAGGTCGCCGAACCGCGGTCCACGTCGACGACCGCCAGAAAGGCCTCGTCGTCATGGTCGACGTCCCAGGCCCACACGAAAAGGTGTCCGCTGCCATCGGATTCCCCCGACTGCGCCATCGGCGAACAGCCACCCACGGCGAGGAGGAGCAGGCCGACGGAATTCCGCCAGGAGGGGCAGAACCGATGAGCCCACGGGCGGGGTGAAGTGGGGTGTGCGGTGAAGGGTTCCGGTGCCATGGGGATTACGGGGTGGTAGACCGCGAGCAGCCGCGTCAACTATCGGGCCTGCTCGAGGGACATGATGAGATCATCCGCGGACTCTCGGAGAGGTAGTAGAGTCTGCAACATCGCCAGTTCGTGGCTCTCTCTGGAGGCCAGTAGGTTGAAGAGCGACTGGTCTGCTCGCAGCATCGTGACACCGATCTCCAGGTCCGTCACCGGCTGGCCCGTGGAAGTAGCGCGTAGCCAAGGCCCACCGCGAAGCTCGGCTGCCCCCACGTCGAAGTTCTCTCGAAGGTAGGACGCGAGCTGCGCCGCCGGATACGTACGCAAGAAGATCTCATCGTCACGGGCGTCGTCTATCTCGGTGGGCCAAGCGAGAAGGGCATCACGGAGATCGGCCTCCGCCAGCAGGTCCAGGCCGCCGGCCTCGATGAACGACTCCAAAGCCGAAGTCGAAAGATCCATTGTGAACTGGGGGAAGAGCGGCCCTACGAGTGTGTCGGACACAGACACAGCATGTGGCGCCGGCGTGGCCCTGAGCATTGCCGCGAGTCCGCCCGCGATGCGGCCTTGTCGTTCGTGCGCGCGAATGGCCAAGTCCAACGCTGCCCGGCTGGCGCGCATCTCCGAGATCACGCTCGGGAGCTGCCCACGAAGGGCAGAGTGCCGAGAAACTCTTGCCCACGTGGCATCGAGTCCGAAGGCGATCAGTATGCTGAGGACGACGATCGTCATCTCGCGGATCGTGGCGCGAGAGAGGAAACGGGCCCGTGAAGGATGCTCTACTTGTGCCAAGATGGTCTGACGCTCGCGGTCTGGTTCGTGGATATGCCGCCCCGAACCGTCAGCGGGTCGGCCGCGCCCAATATGCCCACCCGCTCCATCCCCCGCCACGCTTCCGTGTAGGCCGCGCGTCGGGTCCGGGCCCGGCCGGCATCGTCAGTCTTCCGGCTCGCTCTCCCCGCCATCCAGCCCGAAGTGCTTCATCCTCCGCCACAGC
>JAOUPR010000054.1 GCA_029879725.1 Gemmatimonadota bacterium
GTGATCACCGCCGGAGGCGACAGCGAACTCCAGATCGTGCGCACGCGCGACGGCGCGTCCGAGCGGATCGTGTCCTTCGTGGACGAGGGGATCGGATCCATCACCCAGCCGGCCTGGTCCCCCGATGGACGCTGGATCGCCTTCTCGGGATCCCGCGGGGGGATCGGAGACCTCTTCATGCTGGACCTGGAGTCGGGGGCGGTCCAGCAGCTCACCGACGACAAGAACGCCGACTTCCAGCCCGCCTGGTCGCCCGACGGGTCGACCATCGCGTTCGCCTCCGACCGGGGGCCGGAGACCGACTTCGAGGCGTTGAGCTACAGCGCCTTCCAGCTCGCTCTCCTCGACGTGGCGACGCGGCAGGTGACCCACCTCCCCGTGTTCGGAAACGTGAAGCACAGCAATCCCCAGTTCGCGCCGGACGGCCGCACACTCTACTTCATCTCGGATCAGGACGGAGTGAGCGACGTGTACGCGCTGGAACTCGCCGGCGGCGCGCTCCAGCGGATCACCAACGTGACGACCGGGATCAGCGGGATCACATACAGTTCGCCGGCCATGACCGTCGCGGCGCGGACCGGGGCGATGGTCTATTCCGTGTTCGACAGCCTCGAGTACCATGTGTACCGGGTAGACCAACCCATTTCCGGTCCGACGGCCGTGGTGGTCGACGACGCGCGGAGCCAGCCGGGGCGAAAGCTGTCGCCGGCGGATCCAGGGAACTTCAGCCGGGTGGCGACCTACCTCTCGGACCCGGGGACGGGTCTCTTCGCCAGCTCCGCGTTCCGCGCCGAGGACGCCGAGGCCTACCGCTCGTCGCTCTCCCTCGACTACGTGGGACAGCCGACCATCGGCGTGAGCACCGGTGACTATTTCGGAAACTATCTCGGGGGAGGAGCGGCCGCCTTCTTCAGCGACATGCTCGGGAACCGATCGCTCGGCGTCGCCGTGTCGGCCCAGGGAACGTTCAAGGACATCGGGGGCCAGGCCTTCTACCAGAACCTCTCCGACCGTTGGAACTGGGCGGTGGGTGGCGGGCGCATCCCCTACATCCTCGACTACTATACCCGCGGCGTCGACCCGCAACTCGGGTACTACGAGTCGATCCTCCGATATCGCCTGTTCATCAACTCGGCGGTGGCGCGGCTTTCCTACCCCTTCTCGACCACAAGGCGGGTGGAGTTCTCCGGAGGCGCGTCACGGTACGGGATGGACCTGGAGGAGAACCGGTTCTACGTGGACGCCTTCGGACGGCCCATCGGGTGGGAGCTGATCCAGCACGACAGCCTCGAGGCGGATGCCATCAACATGGTGGAAGGCTCGCTGGCCTTCGTGGAGGACAACGCATTCTTCGGGTTCGTGAGCCCCATCCGGGGAGGAAGGACACGACTGGAGATCGGCAGAACCGAAGGAGACGCCGACTACAATACTTTGGTCGCCGACTGGCGCCGGTACTTCAGCCCCACGCAGAACCTCACCATCGGCGTGAGGGGCCTCCACTACGGGCGGTACGGCGTGGACCCCGAGGAAGCCATGGCCGGCGGCTTCGGATTCCTTCGTCCTCTCTTCATCGGATACCAGACACTGGTCCGGGGCTACTACTACAACAGCTTCACCCAGAACGAGTGCGGAGACCCCAATGTGCCCGGATGTCCGGTCTATGATCGGCTGTGGGGTCAGCAGATCGGGGTGGCCAGCATGGAACTCCGCATCCCGCTCATCGGGGTGGAACAATACGGGATCATCAACTTCCCGTATCTCCCCACCGAACTCGTCCTGTTCACCGATGCCGGAGCGGCCTGGGACGAGAACAACCGCGTTGACTGGGAGTGGTCGAGGACCAGCGACGCACGGATCCCGGTGGCGTCGTCCGGAGTGTCGGCACGAATGAACATCCTGGGGATGATGATCGCGGAGGTCTTCTACGTGTACCCCTGGCAGCGTCCCGAAAAGGGATGGCACTGGGGATTCCAGCTCGCCCCGGGGTGGTGACCGGGTAGGAACTCGGCGAGGGGCAGACAAAGGGGGCGCGGGCCGTTTCGGCCCGCGCCCCCTTTCGCACTCCCCGGGACGGTCCTGCTAGAAGATCGACACGTTGATGTACTTCTTCGGGTTGTCCTGGAGATCCGTCAGCAGGAGCGCCATACTCTCCGCCGCCCGGTTCAGGTTCACGTAGAGCGCCGAGTCGGTGCTGAGCCGCCCCAACGTACCCTCGCCCGCGTTGATGCGCGCCATGATCTCCTGGAGCGACGCGGACGCCGCGTCCAGATTGGTGGTGGTCTGGGCGAGCACCATCATCGCCGTGTCCGCACGGGCCAACACCCGAGCTGCGTCCGGTCCGGCCCCCTCGAGGCCCTCGGCCGTGCGGCTCAAGCTGGCGGTGAGCGTACCCAGCGTGCGTTGCTGCTCCCGGGTGATCTGCGAGAGTTGGGTGAGGAGAATCTCGAGTTCACCCGCCGCTCCCTGCACCGACTCGATGGTGGTGGGATCCATGAGCGTGTTCAACTTCTCCAGGAGGTCTCCGGCCCCACCGGTGAGTTCATCCATGGACCCGAGCAATCCCCCTCCCGATCCCGTGGACGTGGGGACGGTGTCTCCATCGACGTAGTAGACGGTCCCCTCCCGCCGATCGATGATGACGGTGCGCCCCCCGAAGAGGCTCGGATCGCCGAGCTTGGCCGTCGAGCCCACGGGGATCTCCCATTCGCCTTCCACTTCCATCTTGAGATCGACTTTCCCGTCCGACCGCATGTGGAAGGAGTGCACCCGACCGAGGTTGACACCCCTCATCTGGATGGGATCGCCACGCCGCACACCTCCCGCGTCGTCCAGGGTGGTGACGAGCAGGTACCGTCCCCGGAACGTCGCCGGATCGGTCAGCAGAAACAGGACGGCGAGGAAGGAGATGAGGCCGACGATGGCGAAGATCCCGACCCGCACCTCGTGTCGGCTTTCGAGTGCCGGGAGGGAAGCACGGATCTCGTCGTCGGTGGCGTGCGCGCCACCCCCGGAGGTCAAATTGCTCATGAAACTGCCGCGATGGAAGAGAGTGCGGCTTCCGCCGCCTCACGATGGATGAATGCCTGGACCAATGGATCAGGACAGGCGTGGAACTCGTCGGGCGTACCGCAGAAGCGGACGACTCCGCCGTCCAGCATGGCGACCCGGTCACACATGAGAAGGCCGCCCTCCACGTCGTGGGTCACCAGCAACGAAGTCACCTCGAGGTCGTCGCTCAGCCGCTTGATGAGACGCTCCACGGCCGCCGTGTTCACCGGATCGAGCCCTGTGGTGGGTTCGTCCCAGAGCAGCACTTCGGGACGGCCCACGATGGCCCGCGCGATCCCGACCCGTTTGCGCATCCCACCGGAAAGCTCGGCGGGGATCTTGGACAGCACCGCGTGGGGCTCCAGGTTCACCAGCTCCAGAGACTCCCACACCCGGCGCGCGACTTCACGATTCGAGAGGCGACGCAACTCGTCTTCGGGCAATCCCATGGTGACGTTGCCGAACACGTTCTGCGAATCGAAGAGCGCGGCGTTCTGGAAGACGTACCCCACCTTCTTCCGTACCTCTTCCAGCGCCTCCCTGCCCGCCCGATGAACGGAGATGCCGGCCACGCTCACATCACCCCGGTCCGGGGTGATGAGCCCGATGGTGGTCTTCAGCAACACGCTCTTCCCCGTCCCGGACGGACCGAAGAGCGCGAACATCTCGCCGGTGGCCACCTCCAGATCGACACCCGCGAGGACCGGCTGGTCGAAGGACTTCCACACATGCTGGTAGTGGATCACGGACTGGCCTCCCTCAATTCAGGAGCAAGGGCGGGAAGACCGCGTCGAGAATCAGGATCGTCAGCGTCATGAACATCACCGCCTGCGTGGTCGTCCTCCCGACCCCCTCGGCACCCCCCTTGGTCCGCAGCCCCATGTGGACGGAGATCAGCGGGATGGCGAGCCCGAAGATCATCGCCTTCGTGAGCGAGTAGAAGAGGTCCCACGAGTGCCAGAAGAGCTTGGCCCCGTAGAAGAACGATTCCCATCCGAGCCCCGAGTCGATCTCCGCCGCCAACTGCCCGGCCAGGATTCCGACGATGTTCGCGATCCCGACCAGGAGGGGGAGCGCCAAGATCCCGGCGAGCACCCGCGGGGCGGCCAGCAACGCCACGGGGTCGCGCCCCAGGGAGTGGTACGCGTCGATCTGCTCGGAGACGACCATGGTGCCGAGTTCCGCGGTGATGCGGGCACCGATCCGCCCCACCAGTACCAGCGCGGTGAGCACCGGCCCCATCTCCAGTACCACGGTCTCGACGACGAGGCTCCCAAGGATGTACGGGGGAACCACGCTCGACATCTGGTATCCACCCTGCTGGCTGGTCACGATCCCCGCCAACGACCCGGTCACGAGCACGATGGGGAGGCTCTGGATCCCCATGATGTAGAGCTGGTTCACCACCTCCCGGGCCGCGACCTTCATCCGCGCCGTGGCCAGGACGACCTGCCACGCCAACAGCGTGATGGACCCCGCGTGTTCGAGGGTGACCTCAGTGACGCGGCCGATCCTGGCCACGGTGCCGAGGAGGCGATCGTATCCCATCCGGGTCTGCATTACGTGACGATTCGGCGAGGTGGATGATCCAGGGTCATGGTTGGTTCCACGAAGACGGTCCGACCCCGTGAATCCAGAGCCCACAAGCATCGAAGAAAAGTCGTCGCAGATCAAGCAGCTTCACGCCGTCCACCCCGGATCAACTCCGCGCCCTGCGAAGGGTCGATGCCACGCGCGCGAGGAAGAGGCGGGGATCCAAGGGCTTGTGCAGATAGTCGGCCGCGCCGTCCTCGATGAGGCTCGCCTCCAGATCCGTATCTTCGTTTCCCGTGAGTATCACCACGGGAACGTGAGCGAGCGCCGGGTCTGTGCGCATCCGACTCAGGACCTCCTTCCCGTCCATGACCGGCATCTGAAGATCCACGACGGCGAGGGTCACCGCCTTGGACGCGAGAACGTCCAAGGCCTCCCTCCCGTCGGCGGCCTCCATGACGGAGTAGCCCTTTCCTTCCAGGAGAGCGCGTGCCAGAGTGCGCGAATCCTCATCATCGTCCACCAGCAGGATCCGATCCGGTCCCGGCTCGTCCCTCGGCGCGAGCCCGACCCGGCCGACCACTTCGGTGCGTGACTCGAGGAACGACCTGCGTCGCTCCGCCAGCCGTGTGGGCGGCGACACCTCCAGGACGACCTCCCTCCCACAAAGGGCGTGGAGTTCCGCCTCCAGAGAGAGGTCGGCGGGATCGGCCACGGCGACGAACAGGCGCTTCCCGTCCTCGCGGAGGGGGAGCACGTCTCTCTCCGCCAGCACCGCTTCGGGGATCAGGCGGGTCGCGGTCGACTGCGGCGCGTCCAGGGATGCCACGGCCAGACCGAAGTACTCCGCCACGCGCGCGGCCAGGTCGTCCTCCCCCACCGAAGCCACCCGCGCCGCGGTGGACCACCATCCCCGGAACTCGCTCGGGTCGTCGGGTTCCGGAACCGGCTTCCCCACGACCTCCTCCAGCCAGCTCCCTGCCGCGGTCGCCGCCGCGCTATCGGGACACGTCACTCCGCGCAGGAGTCTCAGCACTCCCTCGATACGGCGCAGGACGTCGCGGTCCGCCGCCTCCTCCAGCATGGCGCCCGCCACCGTGACCTCCGGAAAACCGTAGGATCCACCGGACCCACGCAACGCATGTCCAACCGCGCGGGCATCACGGATCGCCGTCGTCGCGTTCCTGCGCACCCCGCGGCGAAGAGCCTCCAGGGAGCGAACGCGGTGCCGCATGGCCTCTCGATACCAGGCCCGCAGCGCACTCATGTCGACGGCCGAGGACATTCGGGGGGATGCGCTCGTTCAGGATGAGGTTCGGATATTTCGGTTAAACATATGTTTGCGTTGCCTCTGCGCAACACCATCGTCCTGGAACCAGGGGGCGACCCCGGGGTTCCGGTCGGGACCAGACTCCGTCTCACCCCAACACCGACATCCGATGACAACCCTACCCACGTTCAGGACCCTCGCGGCCGCGGTCATCGCAGGAACGACGATCTTCGCGGTTCTCCCTTCGGCCACGACAGGACAGGACGTCGACCAGGAAATCCGGGCGCTGGCACAACACCCGGTGGTACGGCGGGCGGTGGATCTCCTGGAGGAAACCGACGCCCGGACCATCTCCGACCTGGTAGAGTTGACCCAGATCCCGGCGCCCCCGTTCATGGAAGATCGGCGCGGCGCCCGGTTTCTGGAGATGCTCCAGGAGTTGGGTGTGGACTCCGCTTGGGTCGACGAGGTGGGGAACGTCATCGGACTGCGGCGTGGGTCCGGGAGCGGAACGGTCCTGGCCCTTACCGGACACCTGGACACGGTTTTCCCGGAAGGCACGGACGTCTCCGTGCAGGAACGGGGAGATACCCTGTTCGCCCCGGGGATCGGAGACGACACCCGGGGCCTCGCGGCGGTGCTCGCGGTCCTCAGGGTGATGAACGAGGCGGGTGTCCGTACGGACTCGGACATCCTCTTCGTCGGAACCGTCGGTGAGGAAGGTCTGGGCGACCTCAGGGGGGTGAAGCACCTCTTCCGGGACGGGGGTCCGCGCATCGACGCCTTCATCTCCATCGACGGAACCGGAGACACGGGTGTGACCCACCAGGGGCTGGGCTCCCATCGGTATCGGGTCACCGTCCGGGGTCCCGGCGGACACTCGTGGGGCGCGTTCGGGCTCGCGAATCCCCTCCACGCCCTGGGACGTGCCATCGACTATTTCGACACCTCGGCGGACGCCGTGACCCGCTCGGGTCCCCGGACGTCGTACAACGTAGGGCGCATCGGGGGCGGGACCTCGGTCAACTCCATCCCCTTCGAGGCGTGGATGGAGGTCGACATGCGTTCGGAATCTCCCGAGAGCCTGACGAAGATCGACGAGGTGTTCCAGCGGTCCGTTCGCCGGGCGATCGACGAGGCCAACGTGTCGCGGCGCCGCGGCGAGGAGTTGACGGTGGACCTGGAACTCATCGGAGATCGTCCCTCCGGCGAGATCGCCGCCGAGGCCGCTCTGGTTCGGCGGGCCGCTGCAGCGACCCGGCACATCGGCCTGGAGCCCAGGTTGGGGCGTGGCTCCACGGATTCCAACATCCCCATCTCCAAGGGGATCCCCGCGGTGACCATCGGGGGGGGTGGAGTCGCGGGCGAGGCCCATTCTCCCGGAGAGTGGTTCATCAACCGGAACGGCGCCCGGGGAATCCAGCGGATCCTCCTCATCACCCTGGCCCAGGCGGGGGTCACTCCGGTCGGATGATGGCGCCCTCGGAAGTCCAGTCCCTCGGTGGGCGGGTGGCGATCGTCACGGGAGCATCCAGTGGAATCGGAGCGGCGGTGGCCCGCGCGCTGGCGGATGCCGGGGTCGAGGTCGTGGCCGCGGCCCGGCGCAGGGACCGTCTCGAGGACCTCGTGTCCGAGATCCGGCGTGGCGGGGGGACCGCCGTCGCGTGTCCCACGGACGTGTCGCGACGGAGTGACGTGGAGGCTCTGGCCGGGGCGGCTCGGGCCGAGTTCGGGCGCATCGACATCCTGGTGAACAACGCGGGCGTGATGCCGCTCTCACCCCTCTCCCAGGTGCGGGTGGACGAGTGGGAGCGGATGGTGGACGTGAATCTGAAGGGAATCCTGTATGGTATCGGGGCGGTCCTTCCCACCATGATCGAACAGGGCGGCGGCCATATCGTGAATGTCGGCTCGGTGGCGGGACGACGTCCGTTTCCCGGTGGCACCGTGTATTCGGCCACGAAATTCGCGGTGCGCGCCCTCACCGCGGGGATGCAACTCGAACTCTCCGCGGCCCACAACATCCGCGTCACGGACGTCCAGCCCGGGGTGGTGGATACCGAACTCGCCGGCCAGATCGAGTCCCCCGAAGCGCGCGAAGCCTTCCTGGCCCGGTGGCGGGAAAAGAGACCGCTCCACGCATCGGACGTGGCGCGGGCGGTCCTCTTCGCCGTCTCGGCGCCCGCTCACATGAACGTGAACGAGATCCTGATGCGGCCCACCGACCAACCCACCTGACGGATCACCGAACGGAAAGCGGGGGCGCCGGGTCACACCCGGACGCCCCCGCGGTCACCGCATCATCCGCTCAGGAAACCGGACGATTCTCCGCCGTCCCGTAGTAGATCGAGTTGAAGAGGAAGGGGAACGTTCCGTGGGGCTGTGACCGGAACGTGATCTCCGGCCCGAAGAGGAACAGCTTCCCCCTCCCGAAGTCGGCCTCGATGGCCCCGACGCCGCCCTCCAGATACTGCTGACCCCAGGCCCACCCACTGCGGAGCGGCTCCGCCGAGTCGTACCACCCGATGGTCTTCACTCCGCGGGCGCCTGCCCGCACGGTGAAGGTCGGGCTGTGGCTGAAGAGTACGTTGGCGCGATCCCCCATCCCATGGGTGAGAGGGCTCACGTGCTCCAGCTTCATGTCCAGCACCGAGCCGGGCGTGAAGTAATCGTCCCGCGTGAGGGGCTGGCCGTCCTTGACGAGGTGGTCCTCCACCGGGAGTCCCGCATGGTAGGCCAGCGCGCTGGACGACCCGATGGCCACCACCGCTCCTCCCTTGCGCGCGAACTCCAGGATGCGCGGGACGGTGGTCGACACGGTCACGCTCCCCATGCGGCGACGATACTCTTCGGGGACGCTCTCCGGATCCGGACCACCCCCGCGCCCGAACCCACCGCCCGAACGATCCGCCTCGGGGATGGCTCCGTCCTCGAATACGAGAACGTCGTAGTCGTCCAGGTCGCCTGCGTCGAGGTCGGGGGCGAAGAGGACGTCGAAGTCGAACTCGAAGTCCTCCAGGATCATCCGCGTCCAGCCCGACGGCATGGAGCCCCCGTACTGATCCCAGAGACCGATTCGCACCGGCTCGAGCCGCATGGCCTCGCCATCCGGGCGCCGGGAGACGCCGTGGAAGCGGAGCCCCTTCTCGGCGGCGAGGGCGGCCACCACGCTACGATCCGTCTCCAGGTAGAATGCCCCCTGGTCGAACGAGGTCCCATCGACGTCCACCGGGTTCGTGTACCAGTAGGCCTTTCCTCCGGTGCGCAGCACGCGGTTCACGGCGATGAAGGCATCGTTGACGTGATCCACGAAGTAACCACGTGCGTCCGCCGCTCCGGCGACGGTCCCGGCGGGTGGCGAGGCGAGGTCTTCGGTGATGAGTTCGAAGGGCCCGTCGAAACCCTCCAGGACCCGATCGAATTCCACGCCCATCTGCCACGCCAGCGTCCAGCCGGTGTTGTCGTACGGCGCGATGGGAGGTCCACCCGGGTAGGCGAAGTCATTGGGGTGCTGCTGCTTCTCGAACATGTCGAGAACGTGCGCCCGGAACGCCTGGTCCGCGAGCACGACGTACGACCCCGCGGGGTACTGTCGGCCCTGTACCGCGAATCCCGCGGTGGCGCGATGCACTTCCACTCCGTTCTTCAGGAGGGCATTCACGAACTTGGTGGCCGTGAGGAAGTCGCGCTGGTCCGCCGGGATCACGAAGCCCCGGGGATTCCGATCTCCGGGATCGCGCAGGATCCTCTCCCAGTCGGCGTGGGTCCCCCGGTCCAGCGCGGCGGCGGCATCGTCGATCTCGAAGGGAAGCGTGGTCCAGCTGTCCGTCCTCCCGGCGGCGACGGCGTTGGTCCCCATCCGCCAGATGTTGAAGAGGAGATGGTCGGAGTTTCTCGACGCATAGTCGAGGACCGCCCAATTGGCCGTCTCGGAATACTCGACGGACTGACGGAAATGCCACTCACCCGGCTCCACCGGGAGGGGGATGTCACCCCGGGGCATGTGTTGCCGGGGGATGAACGGAATCTCCATGGGCGTGGGGTGCCCGATGGTCTCGGTGAGGAGCCCGATCATGTTGTGGAAGTAGGGAGTGGTGCGCAGACCCCCGTTCCACCAGGTGGAGTACGAGGCGCCCGACCGCATCGTGGTCCCTCCCTTCCCCTCCTTGACGAACCTCTGGTGCATGGCGGCGCCCACCTGGTCCAACCCCGTGATGATGAGCGGGTCGAGATAGTGGTTCGGCGGATCGCGGAACGGCGGCGCGAACATGACCGTACCGGCGGGACCGGTCTGATGGTGGTTGTAGACGATCTGGGGATACCACGTCCGGTACATGATCCGGTTCATGTTCGTGGTCTCTTCCAGCGCGGCCATGTAGAAGTCGCGATTGTTGTCGTGCCCGGCGTAATGGTTGTACAACACCGGCACCCCGGCGGTGGACCGCTTCAGCGGATCCTCCTCGCGCATGTACCAGTTCGCCACCAGATCGTGGCCATCGGGGTTCGCATGCACCGCCAGTACGATCACGTCGTCGAGGATGCGGAGCGTTTCGGGGTCGGTGTAGTCGTTCATCCGGTAGACGAACTCGGTGAGTTGATGGGCACCGAGAACCTCCGTGGCATGCAATCCGCCGTCGATCCAGACCACGGCCTTCCCCTCCTCCGCGAGCCGGACCGCCTCGTTCTCGCTCACCCCTTCGGCCCGGGCGAGACGCTCCGCGATCTGGCGATACCGCTCCAGGTTCGCGTGATTCTGCGGAGAGGTGATGATCCCCATGAGCTGCGGTCGGCCTTCCTCCGTGAACCCGATGGTATCGAGTACCATCCGATCGGACTCGCCGGCCAATTTGACCATGTATTCGCTGAACTGCTGATAATTGATGAGATGGTAGTCCGCACCGATCTCGTGGCCGAACTGTTCGTCCGGGGTGGTCACCCGATGCTGCGCGCCGACGGGCACCGCCAAAGCCATTCCGCACGCCGCGGAGAACAGCGTCCGGATCATTCGGTCTCTCAACATGTCGTATACTCGCTCGCTGGAGTTGGAACTCGGTTCCTGCCCCATACTCCGGGTCGATCCGGGCGCCGTCAATAGACCCTCCACGCGGGGCGCAGGGAGGCCACGTCGGCCGGGGCGCTGGGGACCTCCCTCGGGGGCGCCTCTGCGAGCGGACCGCTCCGTCCACCCAGATCACTCCGCCCACCCGCGAGGAGTCGAAGCTCCTCCCAGGGGCCGCGCAGGGAGGCCACGTCGGCCGGGGCGCTGGGGACCTCCCTCGGGGGCGCCTCTGCGAGCGGACCGCTCCGTCCACCCAGATCACTCCGCCCACCCGCGAGGAGTCGAAGCTCCCGAGGGAGGTCCCCAGCGCCGCCCCTACGTCGCCTACCGAAGGATTTCGGACTTCCAGAACACGATCCCACCCGCCTGTTGGCCCACTTCCGCGGAGCCGATCAGCTGAAACGTGGCGAGGTCGTATACGTCCACCTTGCCCGCTTCCGCACCCTTCCCTTCCACACTCACGAAGGCGTAGCGGGAGTCGGAACTCACGGCCACGCCGTGGGTGACCGTGGTGCTGGAGGGAACGACACCCAGACTCTCCCCGGTCGCGGCGGCGAAGAACTGGACCTGCCCACCCTGCTTCAGGGACGCCACGAGGATCCTCCCGTCGGGAGTGACGTCCAGGTTGTAGGGCCCCCTGCCCGTGGGAATCCGCCTTTCCAACGCCCACGACCCCCGGTCGATCACCAGGATCTCGTCGGCCTTGTTGCACGCCACGTACACCACGGATCCGTCGGGAGAGGGCTCCGCCCACGTCGGTGAGCAGGTGGGAGCACCGGACGGGGCCGCACCGCTCAGGTCGTGGGTCATCGCGGGCATGTCCCGACCCGCGGACAGGGCCTGGACGTCGTGGTCGTGCACGGGTCCTTCACCCCCGTGGGCCACTGAAAACCGGCGAGCCACCCTGAAGGAGCGGGTGTCGATCTCCACCAGCTGGTCGTCCATCATGCACATGGAGTACGCGAAGAGTCCGGACGGATCGACGCGGAGCCCATGGGGCATGGTGCAGGTGGTAATCCGTGCCACCTCGACCAGGTCCGGCGTGTAGACCACGCTCACGGTGGACGGGACGTGCTCACCATGGAGGTTGAAGTTCGCCACGAATGCGTATTGCCCATCGGCGGTGAGATCCAGCGTCGCTGGAAAGTACCCCAGGGGCGCGGGTCGGGCGACCAGCGTGTCGGGTCCAGCGTGGAACTTCCAGAGCTTTCCGCCCGGAACGCCGTGCCCGGTGGTCATGTACACGTACGCACCATCCGGAGACACGTTGAATCCGTGGGGTCCTTCCACCTCCACGGCGATCTCCCCCACGGAAACGGTGTGGTCCACCGACACCCCGTCCGGTCCCAGACGAACCCGGTGCATCAGGTCCGCGGACTCGGCTCCGACGTACGCGTAGTACACACGTGAGGTGTCCGGCGTGGCGGCGGGCGGAGCCGAGACCGCATGGGGCTCTCCAGCGGCCGCCGAGCACGCCATGAGGACGATCGGAATCGCGAGGGAAGCCACTTGGAACGTACGTGTCATCATCACGTCGTATCGGTGGAGGTGGAGCCGGCACCAGGCCGGCGCGCAGAAAGCGGTATGCGGGCAAGGTAGGCTTCTTCCCCCATCGTCCGCGAGAGGGGGAAGCACCGACCACCGGGCCCACGCCACCAACGTTCCCCCTCGGACCCCGGACGCCCGCCGCCCTTCCGGTCCCCGGGGTCATACTTCCGTTCTCCCGGAGCCTCTTGTCCGATCCCGCGAGCGGGACGATACTGGTCTCATCATGACGACTCTGGTATGGATCCTGGCGGCTACGCTCGCCACCTCCTTCCTCTGCTCGATCCTCGAAGCCGTTCTTCTTTCCATCACCCACTCCCACATCGCCATCCTGAGGGAGCGGGGCGAATGGGCGGGCCGGTGGTTGGAAGCCGCTCAGAAGAAGATCGACGAGCCCATCGCGGCCATCCTGACCCTGAACACCATTGCCCACACCATGGGTGCGGCCATGGGAGGCGCGGTGGCCCTGCGCGTGTTCGGAAGCGACTGGATGGCGGTGTTCTCCGCAGGTCTGACGTTCTTCGTCCTCATCGCGTCCGAGATCGTACCCAAGACCCTGGGGGCATCGTACTGGAAGGAACTCGCCGTCCCCTCCGCCTGGATTCTCGCCGGGATGGTGGTGATCCTGAAACCCATTCTGATCCCCCTGGGACTCCTTTCCCGCGTGATCACTCCCAAGACGGAGCGGCCGCGGGTGAGCCGCGCGGAACTCGCCGTGCTGGCGGAGATCGGACGCCGGGAAGGTGCCCTGGATGAGGCGGAGTGGAAGGTCGTGACCAACGTCATCCACCTCGAGAACGTGTCCGTGGGACAGGTGATGACCCCCCGGACGGACATGGTCGCGGTCCCCGCCGACTCCACGGTGGAAGCGGCACAGACCATCATGCTCGACGAGGGTCACCTCCGTGTTCCGGTCTACGACGGGAACCTGGACACCATCGTGGGGATCCTCCTGGCCCGTGATCTCTGGAGAGCCTCCAGGGACGGGATCGGGCACATCCGAGACGTACTCCGTCCCGCACAGCTCGCGCCCGCTTCCAAGCCCGTGGAAGACCTGATTCCCGAGATGAGGAATCAGCGCACGAAGATGGCCATCGTGGTGGACGAGTTCGGGGGCACCGCCGGACTCGTGACCCTGGAGGACCTCATCGAGGAGATCATCGGCGAGATCCAGGACGAACACGAAAATGACGAGCCCGTGGACTTCCAGGAGATGGAGGGAGGGCGACTGAGGATCTGGGGAGGAGCAAGCCTTCGCGAAGCCAGTACCCGCCTCGGGTTCGCGCCCAACGACGATGAAGAGGGGTACGACACTCTCGCGGGCCTGGTCCTGGGAAGACTCAACCGGATCCCGGCCGTGGGCGACGAGGTGGCGCTGGATACGGGGGTGCTGCGGGTGTTACGGATGCACGGCCGTCGGATCGAGTACCTTCTGTTCAAGCCTCACGACGTCGCGCGGTCCTGATCTCGGCCTACCCGTCCGAATCGCCCACCGGATCGGCACCCCCGGTCCCGGCACCCGCCGGAGTGGACGACGCGCTCGCCCTCCCCTCTTCGTGCTCTTCCAACCAGAATGAGACGGCCAGGAGCGCCGCCCCGCACGTGATGGCCATGTCCGCCACGTTGAAGATGGGGAAGTTCCAGAAGCCGAGGTCGATGGGGCCGATGAAGTCCACGACTCCGCGGCTCCAGCGAACCCGATCGTAGAGGTTGCCGACCGCGCCCGACACGACGAAGGCGATGGCGGAAACCCGCAGGAAATCCCTCTCACTCGCCTGCCGGAAGAGCGCCAACAAAAGCCCGAGCGCCACGATCGTAACCGGGACGAAGAACCAGCGCGAATCCTCTCCGATGTGGATACCGAAGGCAGCGCCCTTGTTGTAGGCGAGGGTGAGGGGCACCAGGCCGCCAAACAACTCTCCCGTCCGGCCCTGACTCAGGGCGCTCAGAGCCCAGCGCTTGGTAACTAGGTCCAGCGCGAGGATCGCGGGGAGGATGGCACCGGGGATGAGGAGCTTGAAGCGCACGATCTGGGAGGTTTCTGCTGCGGGGACCGGAGCGCGGAGCACGAGCCGGTGCGACGGAATCAAACAATGTAACCCCGGAGTGCTCCGGGATGTACTGATGGCACCGGCGGGAGTGCGCCGCGGTCGGCCCGCCGCGCCGATCCTCGAGTCTCTCATGGATCTACCCGTCGTCCCCTCCCTCGAACTCGACGAGTCCCCGCCGGGTCCGACCATCGCCCATTTCCGAGATGGGCTCGTCCAAGCTCCTACCCTGGCGGACCGGCCGCTGATCCGTGGCACGCAGCACACTCCACCCCGGGGTGGACTTCGTGCGCGAACCCGGGAGTCCGCTCCGCCGCTCCACCCGAGAGGGAGAAACGAGCTTTCACGATCAGGAGGGCTGGAGGAGGTCGGCGTGGCATGCCGTGCAGTCTTCTCCGTCGACCCTCCACCGGTGAGGTTCGTGACACTTGGTGCAGTCGAAGAGGCGAATGGACTCCCACTGGTGGTGCTCGTCTTCGATGGTCTCGGGAAGAGCGTGGCAATCGGATTCCTGGCAAGAGCGAAGCGCCTCGCGGGCGCGGCGCTGAGTGTGGGCGTCATGGCATGTCCCACACTCCGCGCCATGAGGGTCTTCTTCCGGGTCGATCTCCACGTGGTCCCGCATGATGTGGCAGGTCAAGCACTGATCCGGGCCGGGCCTGAGACTGGCCGGGTCCTCGCCACGAGGAGCATCGTCGTCCACCGGGGCCCGGAAGTCGTGGCAGACCACGCACGAGAGGTCGAGCTCCGCCATGCGTCCCAGGTGAGGCCGGGTGTCGTCGTGGCACTGGCTGGCGGCGCATGACTGCACCGTGGCCTCGAAACCGTGGACCGACTCGGAATGACACGTCACGCACTCTATGTCGCGGAGAACGGGCTCTCTCGAATTGAGGTGCATCTCGTGACCACGGGATCTGGTCATGATGATCCACTTCTCCCGGTCCCCCTCCACATGACAGTGGCCGCAGGTGGCGTTGGGAACCTCGGCGTGCTCGCGGATCTCTTCAGGGTGATCCACGATCTGGCGGAGTCCCATCCTGGCCCGCTCGATGGGATTCGGCTGATGGCACGCTTTGCAGCTCACGCCCTGGTGGACGCTGTTCGCGAACAGTTCGAAGGGCCGTTCCATCAGGTGGCACGACAAGCAGAATTCACTGTCGTATTGCACGTAGTCGTAGGCCTGGTAGACCACGACGCCCCCCAAACCCGTCATGGAGACCACGAGAATTCCCAGGATCCAGAGTGTAGTGGTCGACATCCGCTCGAGTAGCGAACGGATACGGCCTTCTGTATTGCGAATGAGGCCCGCGGCCATGACGCGTCCGGCCTGAGAATGCTTGGGAAACCACCTCACTATCATGTGTACCGTGCCGACGGTATGTCGCCAACGGGAAGAGTCTCCCCGGTGGGCGTCGGAAATATCCCTGCCCTCGTGAGGGGGAAAGCCCCACAGGCACCCGGCGCCGCGTCCTCGGCCGTTTGCCACCGCTTCGGACAGGATCGCCACGGCGATCTCACCCGGGGTTCCCGCGACGATGTCCGCTCCCATGGGGCCGTGGATACGGGCCCGAGCCCGTCCCCGGCTTCGACGCGCACGAGTCCCTGCTCCGCGACGTCGACCTGTGAGTCTCACCATTCCGGCCGGCCGCCCCCCTCCTTCCTCTCCCACCCCTCCCCGGAAGCCCCGGAAGGCAATCCGGATCAAGGCGGCGGGGGTGAGCTGCGGTCGGCGCTCCGCGCCGATCCTCGCTCGGCTCGCGGGAGTCCCGGAGGGATCTTCGAGTCCGACCGGGCCCGCTCGGCTCGAACCTCGCTTTCGGTCTTCGCTTCGCGAATCCCGGCGGGTTCGCCTCCCCGAAATACAAAAAGGGCCCGGGGCCAATGGCCCCGGGCCCAAAGAGTGGAGGCGGCGGGAGTCGAACCCGCGTCCGCGAAGGGATTCGGTAGAGTCGCTACGTGCGTAGACCGCTATTGGATCTCACTCCGCTGGGTCAGTGGTCAACCGTCCTGGAGCCAGCTTCCTTGGTTCTCACCCCACCACCCGGAAGCACTGCGGTGGGGCCAGCCCGAATTATCGTCGCCTCAGGAGCCGCCTCGGGCGAGCAACTCAAGAGACGGGCCGGATTGGTTACGCGGCCAGTGCCAGATCAGTGTTGGCAACTATAAAGTTTCCCGAGTATTTACGAGGTTCGGGACCTCGACACGCTACTCCACCTTCACCAAACACGTCGAAACCGTGACGCCCCCTCAGGTGCGTATGTCAATCAACACGTCAATACCCACGCTCTGAGCACAATGGTACACGAAGACCACAGCGGGGGTCCACCCCCCGCGGGAGCCCGGCGCCATCTCTGCAGGAGCGGCCTCATGCCCCGACGGCGGATTCCTCCTGTTCTCTCAGGTATCCCTCCAGCAGCCGCTCCACGTCCTGCAACGACTCCGACTGGAAGAGCTCCGTGCGCAACCGCCGACCATCGGGAAGCCCCTTCGTGTACCAGCCGAGGTGCTTCCGGAAGTCGATGATGGCCCGGTGGGAATCACTCTCGAACGCGATGGCGTTCCTGGCATGCTCCAGACAGATGGCGAACCGCTCCGTCGGAGCGGGATCCGGAGGGATGGGTCTCCCGTCGAGAGCCGCACGAGCCTGGGTGAAGATCCACGGATCCCCATGGGATCCGCGAGCGATCATGATCCCCGCGCACCCGGTCTCGTCCCTCATCCTGCGGGCGTCTTCTCCCGTGCGGATATCGCCGTTCCCGATCACCGGGATCCGCAACGCCTCGACCACGGCCCGGATCTCGTCCCACCGGGCGTGCCCTCCGTACATGTCGGCGCGCGTGCGCGGGTGGAGGCAGAGGGCCTGGGCTCCCGCGTCCTCACACCGCCGGGCGATGCCCACGGGATCCCTCGTCTTTTCGTCGAAACCACTGCGGATCTTCACCGTCGTGGGCAGGGACGTGGCGTCGTCCACGGCGCGAATGATGGACTCCACCAGGTCCAGGTCGCGGAGGCACCCGGACCCCCCGTTCCGCTTCACCACCTTCTTCACCGGGCACCCGAAGTTGATGTCGATGAAATCCGGCGCGAACGCATCGGCCACGAACGCAGCCGCGTCCGCCATGACCTGCGGGTCCGCCCCGAAGATCTGGATCCCGATGGGCCGCTCCTCGTCGTCGAAACGGAGGTAGTCGCGAGAACGTGGAGATCCCTGTACGATCCCCGCCGCGCTGACGAACTCGCTCACCACCACGTCCGCCCCGAACCGACGGCACAGCCGGCGGAACGGTGACTCGCTCACACCCGCCTGGGGGGCGAGATAGAGCGGCGTGGCGTGCCCTCCAGGAAGCTTGGATTCGATGCTGGCCATGATGCCGAAGCTACTCATCAACTCCCGTGCAAAGAAGGGACGTCTCGCCCCGAGTCCCGTGTGGCCCACCCTGGGTCCCGGAGGCGGCGGATGTTAACATAGGAGTTCAATCTCAAGGAAGTGGTTCGTTACCGAATGATGCTTCGGAGGCGATAGAATGCGGCTGCGTGACCTCTTCACGGCGGATGTCGTGAAGCTAGAGCTCGAATCCGAACGAAAAGACGACCTTCTCAAGGAACTCGTGGCGCTCCTCGGTCTCGACGAGAAGTCCGAGGCGATCCTCTTCAAGACGCTCAAGCGCCGCGAGAACCTGGGGTCCACCGGGATCGGCAAGGGGATCGCCATCCCGCACTGCCGGTCGTTGGTGGTGAACCGCCTGCGGTTGGCCTACGGTCGCAAGGTCTCCGGGATGGAGTTCAATGCCATCGACGGACAGCCCGTGACCAACTTCTTCCTCATCGTCGCCCCGCCCCTGGAGGTATCGAACCAGTACCTCCCCGTCCTGGGAAAGATCGCGCAGTTCGCGAAGGACCCCGACGTTCCGGGGGAGTTGTTGGACCTGGACGATCCGGAAGGGTTCCTCGATCTCCTGGAGCGGAAGGCTCCCTGACGCGATACTCGGGAACGTGGGCGTCGACCGGGGAAGATCCGCCCACGGGCACTACTTCATCACGTACATCTTACGGTTCTGACTGACACCGTTGACGGTCAGTTGCATGAAGTAGATCCCGGACGCCACCTGCCGGCCGGACCCATCGAGTCCGTCCCAGAACGCTTCGTACTGCCCTGGACTGCCGTATTCCAGTTGAAGTACCGGCGTTCCCTCTCCCGACGGGTGTCCCAGAGCCACGGGCACGGCCACGACCTGCTGGAGAAGGTTGAAGATGCGGAGGGACACGACGACAGGACGCCCGTCGACGAACAAGTCCTCCCCCAACGTGAAGGGGATGGTCGTCTCGGGGTTGAACGGGTTGGGATAGTTCTGTTCGAGTGAGAATCCGTTCGCCCGCCCCGTGGATCGCACCGGATCCCGATCCTGGGCGGAGAGGGACGCGGTAGCGCTCAACAGGGTGAGGAGGACGGATAAGACGCGGATCGTGCGTCTCATCAGGGCCTCCGCACAGGTCGTCTGTGCCGTAGCAGAGTTTCGATGGCGCTCCTGGAGTGTGCTTCCGTGCATGGTCCAGTCTCATGATACCAGTACGGCGCCACACGGGTCAACGGTCGACGTCCCCGACGCCCGTCCGGCCTCCCTGTACCCCCGGATCCATGGGCGGAACGTGGCGCGCGTCCCCCTTCCGGACGGTCACTCCGACCGAGTCCATGTGCCCCAGGATGGGGATCAGATGTTTCCGCGAAACGGGAAGGATCTCGCGAAAATCGGCCGGCCCCAGCCCCTCCATTCCCGCCATCTCCGTCCTCACCCGTTCCACGGCGGTACGCAGCGCATGGGAATGGATGAAGAGCTCCGGCGCGAGGCCCGTCAGGATACCGTGGTCGACGAGGTATCGGTGCAGATCCATGGACTGATCCGCGGGCACCACGGCGTCCGGCACTTCCGACATCATGGGGGGAGAGATCCCGGCCCGAGCGTAGAGCTCCTCGATGCTCCGCAGACGCTCCCGCTCCCGCTCGTCCGGCTCCGGAGCGAAGGTCGGATCGCGGACTTCCCCATCGTGGAACTCCATGACGCCCTCGTCGACGAGGAGCTTCAGCACTCCGTCACGGAGCTCACGGGGCGCCCACGACGGGAGCGCCGGGTGAACGGTCGATAGCGGAAGCGTCTTCCGCAAACGTTGCCGAACGTGCTCCTCCCGTAGCCGGTCCAGGATCCGGGATCGCGCCGTGGCGACGATGGCGGGGGAGAACCCGATTCCTCCGAACACGTCCAGCCCCTCTTCCCTCGCCTTCTCCACCTCCGCGGGAGTGCATCCGGCACGGAGGGGCAGGTCATCCACGGGAACACCGTGCCATCCCGCCAGCCCGAATACGGCCGCGAGACGGTCATCGGGAAGGTCGGCCCGCACCTGGAGGAGGAGCGCGGCCTCCTCCCCACGCAGGTTGCGGCGCTTCGGAGGGAGGGGCTCGACGACTTCGCCCCCTCCGATGGTCG
The DNA here is from genome assembly GCA_029879725.1 of Gemmatimonadota bacterium. Taxonomy (GTDB): domain Bacteria; phylum Gemmatimonadota; class Gemmatimonadetes; order Longimicrobiales; family Gaopeijiaceae; genus JAOUPR01. The sequence continues at coordinate 19,984 of JAOUPR010000054.1, forward strand.
TCACCGGCGAGTAGGCACGCAGGATCAGCCGGTCTCCCGACCGCGCGACCACCGGGGACTCGAGCCTCAGTTGGACCCAACCGATCTCACCCCCTTCGAGCCGGGGCCCTTCGAGGAGCGCGCAGCGCGCAAGGGCCTCCGCGGTTCCGAGGTGCACACGGACACGCTGGTTGTGACGCACCTCCCATCCGGTTCCGGGGAGCACGCGTACCCGAACCGTGAGCATCCGTGAGGACGACCCCCATTCCGGGGTGACCACCGCGGAGCCCCTCGGGATGGCCGAGTGGTGGATCTCCCCGCCGGTGAGCGCCAGCGCGGCCCGCTGACCGGCTCGGGCCTCCCCCACATCGGACCCGTGGACCTGGACGCTCCGCACCCGGGCCTCCTCCCCTCCGGGGAGGATCCGGACCCTCCCCCCGGACTTCACCGTTCCCGACCAGATGGTCCCGGTGACCACGGTGCCCGCTCCCGCCACGGCGAAGGCGCGGTCCACGGGCATACGCAGGAGGTCGAGGTGGCTTCGCGGAGACACGGCGCCCGCCTCACCCTCCAGGGCGGAGCGCAGTTCATCGAGCCCCCGGCCGTCCGCCGCCGAAGTGGGCACGATGCTCGCGCCCTGATACGGGGTACCCCGCAGGAGTTCCTCGACGTCTTCGCGGGCGAGGTCGAGCCATTCCTCGCTCACCAGGTCCGCCTTGGTCAGTGCCACCACCAGCCGTGGAATGCCGAGGAGCCCGATGATGGCGAGGTGCTCCCGGGTCTGGGGCATCACTCCCTCGTCCGCCGCGACGACCAGGAGCACGAGATCCATCCCGGTGGCGCCGGACACCATGTTCCGCACGAACGCCTCGTGTCCGGGAACGTCCACCAGCCCCATGGAGAATCCGCCCACCTGGAGATCCGCGAAGCCGAGGTCGATGGTGATGCCGCGCTCCTTCTCCTCCTTGAGGCGGTCCGTATCGACTCCGGTGAGCGCGCGCACCAGGGCCGTCTTCCCGTGGTCGATATGCCCGGCGGTCCCGAGGATCAGGCTGGCGCGGTGCATCAGGTTCCCGAACCGTCGTCGACGGGAAGAAGGTCCACGAGCATCCCCAGGGACTTCAGGGGACGATGCACCAGATGGTGTCCCACGAAGTCCGCCACGAGCGCCAGATGGCGGCGGGGGTAGGCCACGGGGATGACGGAGACACCGGCCAGGAGATCCTCCAGATGGCGGCGCGCCGTCGGGCCGACCCGCGGGCCCACGGCGGGATCGTCACACTCCGCACAGCACACGCCGCCGGCGGCCAGATGGAATCTCCCCATCTCGTCGCCTCCCAGGACACGGCCACAGCGCACGCACTCGCGCAGGCTCGGCGCGTACCCCAGAGCCACCACCATCCGCCAGAGGCTCGACACCGCGAGGGTCGGGAGGAGCGCGGGGTCCCCGTCCCGGAGGGAGTCCAGCACCGCCTCCAACGTGTCGTAGAGCCCCGGTTGAGCCTCCTGCTCCGTGTGACCCAGCAACAATTCGGCCACGGTGGACGCCGCCGCGAACCGTAGCACGTCGCTCCCGAGTCCGGTGCGGACGTCCACCGCGTGGAATTCCTTCATGGTGTGCAGGTCGCGGTGCGGCCTCACGTACGCGGTGAGGACTCCCGACGCGAAGGTCCCCAGACCGCTCCCCTGCTTCCCCCCCTTCCCCCGCACTCCCCGAGCCAGGATCCCCACCAACCCCAGATCCCGTGCGTAGAAGCGGAGGACCCGGGAGGAGTCACCGTAGGGATACGTCCGCAGGAGCACCGCAGGGGTACTCACCAGCGCCATCGGTCAGCCCCGGAGTCCGTCCAGGAGCCTCGCCCGGCTCTCCCGGTATCGTTGCGTCTCGTCGTCGGTGGGGCTCGCTCGGGCGTGGAACTCCTCGTCCAACACGGCGATTTCGTGGACCAGGCGCTGGCGGGAGGGCGTTTCCTGCCGGCTCGGGCCCGTCGCGCCTCCCCCGGCCCCGCGGGCGAGCCACGCCCCCATGGCACCCAACCCCAGCATGACGAGGACCGCGAACCGACGCACCGGCGGAGGTCCCTCTTCCTTCACGGGGACCGGCGCGATCTCCGTATCCCTGATATCCTCGGCCGCCCACCGCCGGAAGGTGCTCCCCGGCTCCATCTCCAGCCGGCCCTGATCCTCGAGACTCGCGAACGCCATCCCCGGCGCCGGCTCCCGCACCAGGATCTCGAGCACGTCGGTGACTCCGGGAAGGGGAAGCACGGCGAACGGGTCGTCTACGAAGTAGCGGACCACGAAAAGGCGGGCTCCGGGCGGGATGGGCGCGCGGACGACGACCGCACCATCCTCGAAGCCCACCACGTCCGCCGCCACGTCGCCCTGCATCACAGAGAAGTCCCGGCCACCGCGCAACAGGGGGTACCTCCACGTCACACCCTCGGAGGAAGCCACCCACGTCCTGTCGCCTTCGTTGCGGACCTGGAGGAGATCGGTGACGACCCACGCGTCCCCTTCTCCTCCTTCCAGGAACACGCTCCGGTTCTGGATGGGAAGATCCGCGCCTCCCGCCGGTGCGCCCACGGTGTCGTATGCCTGGATGAGGTAGAGGGAGTCCAGTTGGATGGCGCGTGCCAGAGCCGATCCGAAGTACAGGACTCCATCGTGCTCGATGGAAGCGAAGTAGAGCTCGTTCCGCTCCCCATCGGGTACCGAGGGGAGGGCGAAGGAGAACCGTCCCTCCCGGTCGACCGCGACCGAGTCCACGGCACCCTGGGCGTCGTCGGAGAGCCGGTGGAGAACGACCACGCCTCGCTCGGCCTCGGCGTCACCGATGACCACCCGTCCGTGCAATTCGGGGTGGGCGGGAACCTGCGCGTTCAGGGAGGAGGCCCAAACCCCTCCCACCACGCACACGAACGCCGAAACCGCGGCGGGGCGAAGCCTCACGGTCGCGGCGCTCAGGGCTTGAACCGACCGAAGTCTTCCGGATCGAGCCGCCGCAGGTGCTCCTCCAACTCCGCCGGGCCCATGGCCTGCGACCCCTCCGATGCCCTCATGGGACTCTCCGACACCCCATGAGAGTCGTCTTCCGCCGCTTCGATGGCGGTGACGTCGAGGAGGCTGTCCTGGGCGAAGATCTTGGCGCCGGTGCGCAGCGCGACCGCGATCGAGTCCGACGGGCGGGCATCCACCGAGATCAGGTCGCCGTTCCGCCGCACCACGAGCTCGGCGAAGTACGTGCCCTCCTCCACCTTGCTGATGATCACCTTGCTCAACTCACCCCCGAGCCCCTGCAGCACCGAAACGAGGAGGTCGTGGGTCAACGGGCGCTCGAACTCCATCTCGGCCAACTGCATGGCGATGGAACTGGCCTCGCTCGGACCGATCCAGATCGGGAGCACGCGCGGTCCACCGACCTCCTGGAGAATGACCACCGGAGTGTTGGCGGACCGGTCGAGTCCCAGACTCTGTACGACGACCTCGACGAGCACGATGAACCCTCTCCGATCCGAAGAATACCGGGGCAGCACACCCCAGCTCTCGTGTACTCCGAAGTACCCCCGCGGGTTCTCCCGGGGCACACCCACCCCTCCCGGCGCGATCACGCCGGGAGGGGAAAGGGTCAGAGACCGAGCGCGCTCTTCAGGTCGTCGACCGCATCGGTGCGCTCCCACGGGAAGAACCAAACCTCTTCGTCCAACCCTTCCGGCACCCGCGATTCCGCCGTGCGGCCGAAGTGCCCGTAGGCCGCGGTCTCGGTGAAGATGGGGTTGGTGAGGCCCAGGCTCTCGATGATGGCCCTCGGCCGGAAGTCGAATACTTCGCTCAGGGCCGAGACCAGGGCCTGCTGGGGAATCTCCGAAGTGCCGAAGGTGTCCACGTGGATGGAAACCGGCCGCTCCACCCCGATGGCGTACGCCAACTGGATCTCACAACGGGCCGCCGCCCCGGAAGCCACGAGGTTCTTCGCGGCCCAGCGGGCGGCGTACGCCGCGGAACGGTCCACCTTGGTGGCGTCCTTTCCGCTGAAGGCCCCGCCCCCGTGCCGTCCCATCCCGCCGTACGTGTCGACGATGATCTTCCGTCCGGTGAGGCCCGCGTCTCCGTGGGGTCCCCCGATCACGAAGCGACCGGTGGGGTTGATGTGCAGGATGCAGTCGTCGGCGTCGTAGAGCTCCGCGGGGAGGACGGGCGCCACCACCCGGCGGGCTATGGCGTCCACCAGCTCCGCCTGGGCCACGTCCTCGTCGTGCTGCGTGCTCACGACCACCGTGTGGATGCGGACGGGACGGTCCCCGTCGTACTCCACCGTCACCTGGGCCTTCCCGTCCGGCCGCAGCCAGGGGAGCTCGCCCTCCCGGCGCGCCTGTGCCAGACGGTGCGTCAGGCGGTGGGCGAAGATGATGGGCGCGGGCATGAGCTCCGGGGTCTCGTCGGAGGCATAGCCGAACATCATCCCCTGATCGCCGGCTCCACCCGTGTCCACGCCCATGGCGATGTCGGGGGACTGGCGATCCAGACTGGTGATGACGGCACAGTTGGCCCCGTCGATCCCGAAGTTCGCGTTCGTGTATCCGATCCGGTTGAGGGTGCTCCTCACGACGTCGGGAACGTGCACGTACCCCTGCGTGGTGACCTCGCCGGCCACCATGGCCAACCCCGTGGTCACCAGCGTCTCGCACGCGACGCGTGACGACGGATCCGCGGCCAGGAGGTGGTCCAGAACCGAGTCCGAGATCTGGTCCGCGATCTTGTCCGGATGGCCTTCGGTGACCGACTCGGAAGTGAAGAGAGTATGGCTCACTGGTTCGTCCTCTACTGGTTGAGGTGGGCCCGCCTCCCCCCTACCGGGGGACCGACAGGCTCCAACGTCCTGAAAAGACCTTCAGATCAACGGAATCCCCGATGCCTTCCACCAGACAGCGCGTCACGTCGGCGCTGGTGGGCGCAGCGAGCGCCTTGCGGGCGGCCTGCCGGGCGTCTTCCATGCGCACATCCCGGATGACCTTCTTGATCTCGGGGAGCGACGGCCATGCCATGGACAGCGCCCCGATGTCGAGACCGATGAGGAGAAACGCCCCCAGGGGGTTGGACGCCATCTCGCCACAGACGCTCACCTCGATCCCCGCCGCACGCGACACCCGGGCCACCTGGTGCAACTGCCGTACCACCGCGGGGTGGAACGGGTTGTAGAGGTGGGCCAGCCGCGTGTTGGTGCGATCCACGGCGAGTGTATACTGGACCAGATCGTTGGTTCCGATGGAGAAGAAGTCGCAGTGGCGGGCCAACTCGGCCGCGTCCAGGGCTGCCGCGGGGGTCTCGATCATGACCCCCAGCTTGTACCCGGCATTATAGGGAATGCCGGATCGCGTGAGCTGGTCCTCCTCCTCGGCCAGGAGTTCCCTGACCTGCCGCACTTCCTCCACGTCGTTGACCAGGGGAAGCATGATCCGCACGTCGCCGTGGGCCGTGGCCCTCAACAGCGCGCGAAGTTGCGTGCGGAAGAGGTCGGGGCGATCGAGGCAGACCCGGATCGCCCGCCAACCCAGGAACGGGTTGTCTTCCTGGGGCATGTTGAGGAACATGGGGAACTTGTCGCCGCCGAGGTCGAAGGTACGGATGTAGACCGCGCTCTCCGGGAACGCCTCCGCCACCTGCCTGTAGGCCTGGAACTGCTCCTCCTCCCCCGGCATGGTGTTGCGGCCCACCACCAGGAACTCCGTCCGGAAGAGCCCGATCCCTTCCGCCCCGTGGGCACGAGCCTGTTCGGCCTCGACGGGGAGGTCCAGATTGGCGCGCAACGAGATGGTCTGCCCGTCGAGCGTGGTGGACTCCATCTCGGCGATGACCGCCACCTCTTCCTCCCAGACCAGCAGCCGCTCCTGGCGGCTCCGGAATACCTCCCGATCCGATTCGTCGGGGTCCAGCACCACGCGGCCGATTCGGCCATCCACGATGGCGTCGTCCCCTTCCCGAGCCCGACGGGACACCGACCCGACCCCCACCACCGTGGGGATCTGCATCGAACGTGCGAGCATGGCCCAGTGCGCCGTTCTGGTGCCGTGATCCGTGGCGATCCCCGCCACGTGCCGGGCATCGACCTGGATGATGAGGCTCGGGGTGAGGTTGGGAGCCACCAGGATGACCCCTTCATTCATCCCCGAGAGGTCGGAGGGGTCGTGATGCCCGAGAAGGTGGTGCAGGACCCGGATGACCACGTCCTCGAGGTCGTTGAGCCGATCCAGCACCATGGGGTGCGACGTACGGCTCCACCGGGCCTGTAGCTCCAGCATCCTCCACTCGAAGGCCCGCTGCGCCGTCAGGTGATTCTCCTCGATGTACCGGAGCGTACCTTCGACCACCTCCGGATCGTCGAGCATGAGAAGCTGCGGATCGAAGATGCGGGCCTCCACGGGACCGAGGCGCGCCTCGGTGGCGGCCTTCATCTCCTCGAGCCGGCCCTTGGCCCAGTCCCGGGCCTCGTGGAAGCGCGCGACCTCGCGGGGCACGTCGTCGGCCTGAACGGTCTGGTGCACCACCTCGGGGATCCCCCAGTCGAGCAGGAATACCCGACCGGACGCGATACCCTCCGATGCCGGTGAGCCGTCCAGGACGATGGACAATCTACCGCTCCTCGTCGAAGCCCCTGGACACCAGGAGCGCCAGGGCGTCGATGGCCTCGGCCGCGTCGTCCCCCTTCGCCGCGACCACGAGCCGACTCCCCTGCTCGGCGGCCAACATGAGCACGCCCATGATGCTCTTCGCGTTCACCTCCAGTCCGTCCTTCGCCACCGTCAGGTGACTTCGGAACCCGCTGGCCGTGCGGACGAACTCCGCCGCCGGCCGGGCGTGCATCCCCGCCCGGTTCACCACCTGGATCTCGCGTGTCAATCGTTCGTCGGTACTCACACAACCCATCCGATAAGAGTGATCACGCAGACGAATCCCACCACCACCACCGCGGTGGGCCTCCAGAACCTGTGTCCTCCGAGGAGCCCGATGGCGAACGTTCCCGCACCCACGCCGACCCACGCCCCCCCCGCGGCACCCAGG
>JAOUPR010000176.1 GCA_029879725.1 Gemmatimonadota bacterium
GAGAGCCCCTCCGCCAGGCGCGCGTCTCCCTGGGCGAAGGCGCCCAGGTCCAGGACCTGGACGCCCGGCCAGGTGTGGAAGGTTTCTGTGGTGGGCGCCATGCTCCCCATCACCCGCTCAACCCACCGCGTCCCTTCGGCGTGGAGCCAGGTGGCCTCGCTCCCCACGTCCACCTGCACGCCGTTCCCCGGCGAGAGGCGGAGCTGCAGGCGTCCGCCCGCCGTCTCGGAGAACGAGACCCCGTCGGTGGTGCTGGTCATGGGCATCCCGTTCATCCCCGTCATGGTCATGGACATGACCATGTGGTGGTCCAGCTTCTGCGCGTAGGCGCGGGCGCTGATCCCGTCCACGACCGCGCCTCCGGCCTGCCACCCGTAGTCCACCGCCAACGACTTCCGCGACTCCTCGGGAATCCGGGCGCCCCCCATCATGGGCCACCCGATGTCCCGGCCGGCGTAGTACTGGCCCTTGAGGGAGACGCGCTGCGCCGAGGAGGGCCGCACGTCCAGCGACACGTCTCCGGTGAGGTGCCGGTACCCGGACGTGGCCACCGTGGCGTCGGGGGTGGAATAGTCCCCGAAGTCGGCTCCGTCGAGGCTGGTGGACAGGGCGTACCGCTCCCCGGCGAAGGTCAGCGATCCGCCCAGGCCGCCGCCGGGAACCGCCGTGGACCCGCTCGCCCGGATCTCTCCGGCGAAGGGGCGGGCATGCGACGGGCGCCGCGTGACCACGTTGATCACCCCGCCCACGTTCCCCGACCCGTAGGCCGCGGAGCCCGGGCCGGTGAGGACTTCCACTCGCTCCACCGTGGCCGGGTCGATGGTGGCCAGCGCGCCGTCCATTCCGTACGTGCAGGCGCGGTTCACCCGGTTTCCGTCGATGAGCACGGCCACCCGCTCTCCGGAGAGCCCCCGGAGGACGGGACGGCTCCCCCACGATCCCACCCGCGAGAGGGAGATCCCCTCCCATCGGTCGAGGCTCTCGGCCAGCGAGGTGGCGGCCGAGGCGTGGATGTCCGATGCGTCCATGTGCGTCACCGCCATGGCCGAATTGGACGCCAGGAGTTCACCCCGCTCCGTCTCCACCACCATGGACTCGAGGAGGACGGGGAGGGGGGTCAAGGTGACTTCGAGGGTGGGGGCGCCCGCCTCCACCACGGCGTCCCGGTATCCCAGGCGCTGGAAGTGCACTTCCGACCCCGCGCGCACTCCGGCGAGGCGGAAGCGGCCGTCGCGGTCGGTGGTGGTGTGGAGGCGGCCGGCGTGGACGCCCACCGCCTGCACGGGCCCTCCGTTGCGGGCGTCGGTGACGCGCCCGCTCACCTCCACGGCGGCCTGCCCGGCGGCCGGGGCGGCCGGGGTGGAGAGTCCCAGAAGGATGAAGGAGATGACGGACAGGGACGCGCGGCGGACGCCACGGCCCCGTCCTCGATTGAAGACAGGCATGGAAATGCTCCGGCAAAGCTGATCTGGACCCCCGCCGGCAGGAGTGCCGCGGGGGGAGGAAGCAGAGGATCAGACGATGGCCGGAGGGCCGGTGGCGGGAGGTTGGAGACGCGCCGTCGACTGGGGATCCCGGACGGCCTCCGCGGGGAGCACCAGGGCGCTCTCGCGGGGAAGGTCCAGCCCCACCGCGTCTCCGGTGGCGACGTGGGAGTCGGGGAGCGCCACGGAGAGGGCGCAGAGGCCGCCCGCGCAGCTGCAGTCTTCGGGGGAGGAGTCGTGGGAGGTGGCGCCCGCGTGGGCCGCACCGTCCCCGTGTCCCGCGTGCGTTCCGGCGGATCCGCCCTCCGCGGGACCGGAATCGATTCGGTGGCCCTCGGGGCCGGCACCGTGGCCGTGCTGCCCACGCGCCCCAGCGGCGGCCCGATGGTGCGGACACTCCGGATCATGGACGCCCGCCACCCCCGAGGAGAGGAGGATCCCCCCCAGGAGGAGGAGCGCCAGGAGGCGCTCCATGGGTGAGCGTGATCGAGCCAAGGTGCAGACGTCCCGCACGTGGGTTCACACCGTCGCGAACGCCGGGAGGGGGGCGCCGCCGAGCCTGGACATCCAAGCTCTCAAGGCGGGAAGGAGGGGACAAGGGGTGGGGCGCTCGGCCCCACTCCCCCACCGGCCGTCAGGAGACGCCGTGCCCCACCCGTCCGTCACCCCACCCGCCCCATCTCGATCTGCACCAGCTCCGTGGCCGCCCGATCGGCCTCCGTCGCCTTCCGGTACGCCTCCAGCTCCCGCTCCACCGTGCGGCGGATCTCCGCGTCCTCCACCAGCCCGTCGCGGTACCGCCTGAGGAAGTAGTCGATGGTCTCCACGCGGATCTTGATGGAGCCCGACGGCT
>JAOUPR010000055.1 GCA_029879725.1 Gemmatimonadota bacterium
CCACCCCGAGATCGAGGGCCTCCCGCGAAACCCGGCTGCGTCCGGCGAACGTCAACATCTGCTCCGTCAACTCGGCGGCCCGCTTGGCTTCATCCAGAATGTCCTGCGCGGTCTCCCGGTCGGCTTCGGCCAGCGATCCGGAAGTCCGGAGGAAGCCGGCGTTGCCCATGATGGACGTGAGGATGTTGTTGAAATCGTGGGCGATTCCTCCCGCGAGAACACCCAGGCTCTCCAGCCGGGTCTTCTGCTGGACGCGATTTTCGAGCCTCCTCCGCTCCCGGTCCCGCTCGTTCCACTCGGTCATGTCCTGGACCCACACCTGCTGGGCCGCCTTTCCGAAGTGCGGGACCGGGGCCGAGTCGACCAATACCTCACGGGCCCTCCCGTCCCGGAACTTCAGGAGGGCCGGCGTGGGCATGCTTCGCGCTGCGCCGCCGGATCCGGGACCCAACGCCGGAAGGGACGAGGGTTGCACCAGATCACCCAGCGTGGTGTCTCCGTCGGTGGACAGTCCCGCCGCTCCGCCCAGGAGATTCCGGGCCTCGGGGTTGGCGTACACGATGACGTCGTCGCGGACGATGAACACCGCTCCCGGCGCCTGGTCCACCAGAAGGCGGTAGCGGGCCTCGCTCTCCGCCAACTCCCGGGTGCGGTGGTGAACGGTTCTCCTGAGGGCGAACGACCACACGGCCGCGGCCAGCGCGAGCACTCCCGCCACCCGCAGGAAGAGGGTGAGGAAGGCCCGGCTGATCCCCCTGTGCCGGATGTCCTCACCGGAGCCCAGGTAGAGCTGATACCCTCCCCTTCCCGCTTCCGGTGTGAACTGTCCCAGGACCCCCTCGGCCTCGATCTCGTCTCCCCGGGTGATGGTGGGGAGGCTCTGGATCACGGGCGAGTCGAAGCGTGTGAACACGGTGACGGGTTCGGTCCAGTCTCCGTCGGGAAGGACCGAGACCAGATGCCCCCCGGCGTTGGCCCACACGCGAAGGACGTGGCCGCCGAGGCGCACCCTGCGACCCTCCAGGGGCTCGAGGTCGATGGGTTCGGGGGGCAGAGCCACGTAGGCAGGAAGAGGCCGGACGGAGTCTTCGAGCACGTGGTACCGCAGCGGGCGGATCTGCGCTTGCCCCTGATACTGTTCCAGTACACCCGTCACGTCCAGGAGCGCGCCGCGGGACACACGCGGTCCTCCGGCGAACGAGAACACGCCGATTCCGGCGGTCCCGTCGTCGAGGAAGAAGTCGAGTTGACCCGGGTTCATGACGTCCGACGCCACCAACGCGACTCCCCGGACGGAAACCGTATCCCCCACGCGGTCCACCATGCCGTCCTGGTCGCGGTCCACGCGGACGTCCGCCACGGATTCCCTTTGCACCTGGGCGCTCAGGGCGAGCCCTCCGGGAAGGGTGAGGGCGACAAGACCCAGCAACGCTCCCCGGAGGTACCGGACGGAGAGGCGTCGGATGGTTCGCCGGACCGTGTGGATCGTCATCACGTCATACCACCGGGTCGGGGCGGCCCCTTACCGGGAAGTCTCCGTGGTGGGGAGGAGGCGATGGGTCAGGAAATCGGTCATCATCGTGTAGAGATGAACCCGCGTATCCTCGCCCGCGATGCTGTGGGTCTTGTTGGGGTAGAGCATGAAGCGGAACTGTTTCCCCGCGGACTGGAGGCGGTCCACGAGTTGGACGGAGTTCTGGAAGTGGACGTTGTCGTCGCCGGTCCCGTGGACCAGGAGGAGGTCTCCGGTGAGGCCATCCACGTTGTTCAGGGGCGCCCCGCGGTCGTACCCACCCGGGTTCTCACGCGGCGTCCGCATGAAGCGCTCGGTGTAGATGGTGTCGTAGAACCTCCACGACGTGACGGGGGCCACGCTGATCCCGGCCGCGAAGAGGTCGCCCCCCCGCATCATGCTCATGAGCGTCATGTATCCGCCGTAGCTCCATCCCCAGATGGCGATACGGGAGGGATCCACCCAGGGGAGGGACGCCAGATGCCCAGCCGCCGCGATCTGATCCTGGCTCTCATGGTTTCCCAGGTCGAGGTAGGTGACGTTCTTGAAGTCCCTCCCCCGGGCGCCGGTGCCCCGATTGTCCACCGTGGCGACCACGAATCCCTTCCCGGCCAGGAGTTGGTGCCAGAGGTACCGGGTGCCACCCCAGGCGTCCTGGCCCGTCTGGGAGCCGGGCCCCCCATAGACGTACATCACCACCGGGTATCGGCGGGCGGGGTCGAAGTCCGCGGGCTTGAGGATCCACCCGTTGAGCTCCACGCCGGCGGGGCTCACGAAGGAGAAGAACTCGGGACCCCGCAGGCCCAGCCCGTCCAGCTTCGCGTTCAGCGCCGCGTTGTCCTCCAGGGTGCGAACCTCCGCTCCGTCTCCCGTGCGGAGAGTGAACACGGGAGGTTGGTGTACCCGGGTATGCGTGTCGATGTAGAAGCCGCCCCCGGGCGCCATCGAGACGGCATGCGTGCCTGCCCCGGACGACACGCGCTCCACGGGTCCTCCCCGGAGGGAGACCCGATAGAAGTGGCGTTCCAGCGGCCCCTCCCCCGCCCCGGTGAAGTACAGGCGGTTCGCGTCGTCGATCCCCGCGATTCCGGTGACGTCCCACGGGTCGGGAGTGAGGCGCCGCACCACGGTGCCATCGCGGTCGTACAGATACACGTGGTTGAAACCGTCGCGCTCCGACGTCCAAAGGAACTCACGCCCACCCTCGAGCCACCTCACGTCCGCGTCCACGTCGACCCAGGTGTCGCTCTCCTCGGTGAGGATCACGCGTGACGCCCCCGTGTTCACGTCCGCCATGAGGACGTCGATGCGGTTCTGGCGCCGGTTCAATCGCTGGATCACGACTTCGTCGGACGATGCCGCCCAGTCCATGCGGGCGAGGTAGACGTCGGGGTTGTCTCCGGTGTCGATCCAGGTGATCTCCCCCGTGGCCAGTTCCACCACTCCGACGCGGGCGACGGAGTTGGGGTCTCCGGCCTTGGGATAGGGGAGCGGCACGGGGCGGGAGTACAGCTCCAGATCGTCGATGAGGTGAAACGTCTTGATGGGTGTCTGGTCGAGTTGCCAGAACGCGATGCGCGTCCCGTCGGGGCTCCACCGCCAGCCGTCCTGAAGGCCCAACTCCTCCTCGTATACCCAGTCGAAGGTGCCGTTCACGATCAGGTCCGATCCGTCGGCGGTGAGGCGACGCTCATCGCCGGTGGCCAGGTCGGTCACGTACATGTCGTTGTCCCGTACGAAGCCCACCCGTGTCCCGTCGGGGCTGTGCTTGGCGAACATCTGGTACCCGAACGCGGTGGACACGGGCTGGAGGGTGCCGGACCGGAGGTCGTACACGAAGTACACGCCCTTGGTGTTGTCCCGCCACACGCGGACCGAGCGTGTGTAGATCAGGAGCCTGTCCCCGTCGGGGAACCACTCGTACCCTTCGATGTCGATGGGGCCGCGCTCACCGCCGGGGACCAGCGCGGAGCCATCCACGAGGAGTTCCCTCCGGCCGGTGCGCACGTCCTCGGCCACCAGGTCGGTGCCGCCGCCGCTTCCGGGTGCCAGATAGCTGAAGCGCCGGCCGTCGGGCATCCAACGGGTGACGGGGATCCCACGGGGAGCCAGTTCCGAGGACGCGAAGATCCGTTCGACCGTGAGCTCTTCCTGGGCACGGAGGGACGGTACCGCCGCGAGTGCCGTGAGGAGCCCGACGAAGAGGGTCGTCCGGAGTCCGTTGGAAGCGAGAGACGAGGGCGCCATGGGAGCTCGCTGGGGTTGGATGGGTGGGGATCGTCGGACGGAATGTAGTCGCCCCGCACTGGACGGGCACCCCCGCGTGCCCGAACTTTTCACGTCGCCCGACCGCCCCGGGAGCGCTCCCGCCGCCGTGTCCCATGCTCGTGAGCCCGTGTACACACGCTGCCTGATTTGCGCAGGACCCTTTCCGGAGAACCAGGAGCTCGAACACCTCCCCCGTGGGAGTCGGTTCGCCTTCGATCCGGACCGGGGCCGGCTGTGGATCATCTGTCGCGCGTGCGCGCGCTGGTCGCTCGTCCCCATGGAGGACCGCTGGGAGGCGCTCGAGGAATTGGAGCGGCGGGTACGCGACCGGGGGCGCCTCCTCTCGAGCACCGACAACATCGCGCTCTTCCGGTCCGGTCCCCTGGAGGTGGTGCGGGTGGGTGAAGCGCGCCGGGCCGAAGAAGCGTGGTGGCGGTATGGCAAGGAGTTGACCCAACGAAAGCAGGCCGCCCACGCCCTGCGGGTGGCCGGCGCCGTGGGTACCGGGGCGGTAGTCCTGGGGGGGTGGGCGACGGGTGGGATGTCGCTCTTCGTCACGTGGGGGATCCTGCGGCGGGCGCCCGATTCGTTGGTCAACGTGGCGCGGTGGGCCCGGTTCGGTCGCTCGGCCTGGAGCGGCGAAGCGCGGTGCGGCCGATGCGGTGCCGCGATCCGGTCGCTGCGGTACCGCGACCGGGCTGGATTGATCGTCCTCCCCGGGGAGGACGGCCGGGACCTGGATCTGGCGCTCCGCTGTCCTCGATGCGGCCGACAGGCCGGAGACGGAGGGATCCGCCTCGGTGGGGAGGAGGCGGGGCGGACGCTCCGGCGGGTCCTGGCCTACCATCACTTCGCGGGCGCCTCGCAGCGGCGGGTCATGTCGGCGACGCGCCTCATCGAAGAGGCGGGCTCGGCGCGGGACCTGAGCCGCCTCGTGATTCGCGACGGCCGGCGCCTGGGAGACCTGCAGCGCACGGGCGCCATCGCCCTGGAAATCGCGGCCAACGAATCCCTGGAACAACACCTGCTGGAACTGGAATTGGCGGAATTGGAGGCCCACTGGCGGAGGGAGGAGGAGTTGGCTTCCATCGTGGACGGAGAGCTCACGCCCCTCCCCCTCATGGACGCGCTGGTGCGGCGGGTGCGGGGCCGATGAGGAGGCTCGTCGGGCACATGGCCGCGTTGGCGTGCCTTCTGGCGCCGGTGGCCGGATGCGGGCCGGCGGAGTCCCGGGACGGCGGAGGCGGGCCCAGGGTGGTGGTCTCGATCCTTCCCGTGGGCGACCTGGTGCGGAGGCTGGCGCCGGAGGGGATGCAGGTGGAGGTGATCCTTCCCTATCGCGCGTCGCCGGACACGTGGGAGGCGAGCCCGTCCACCCTGCGCCTGGTGACCGAGGCGGATGCCGCAGTGCTGGTGGGGGCGGGACTCGATCCGTGGCTCGAGGACATCCTCGACCCGTCGCGTACGCGGGTGCTGCGCATCACGGAGGGGATGGAGCTTCTGCACGGCGGGGGGGACGGCCCCGCGGACGGGCACGAGCATTCCGCCGGGGATCCCCACGTGTGGCTCGATCCCGTCCTCGTGCGCGATGAGGTCGTGCCCCGGATCGTGACGGCGCTGGTGGCTCTCGCTCCGGGAGACTCGGCACGGATCGAGGAACGGGCCTTCCGACTCCGTGAGGACCTCACCGCGCTCCACCACGAGATCGACGGGATCCTGCGGGACGTCTCCCCCGGGCGAGCCTTCATCGCGTCGCACGGGGCCTGGGGGTACTTCGCGCGCAGGTACGGGTTGGTGTCGCTGGGGAGCATCTACGAGCGGCCGGGTCACGAACCGTCCGCCCGGAGCCTCGGGGGATTGGTGGAGGCCGCCGAGGAGGCCGGCGTCTTCGTGGTCCTCTCGGAACCGCAGTTGGCCGGCACCGGCGCGCAGGCGCTGGCCCACGAGCTGGGCGGGATCGTGCTGGTGGTGGATCCTCTCGGAGGGCCCGGGGTGGAAGGGCGGGACGACTACTTCAGCCTCATGAGGAGCAATGCCCGGACCTTCGCCATGGCCATGAGCACGTCCCGATGAACGTACCCCTTCCGTCCCCTCCCGCCATCCGCCTGGATCGGGTCGACGTGGCGTTCCAGGGCCGTCCCGCGCTGGAGGACGTCTCCTTCGAGGTGTCGGCGGGGAGCTTCGTGGCCCTCCTGGGTCCCAACGGCGCCGGGAAGAGCACGTGCCTGAAGGTGATCCTGGGCCTGGTGCGCCCCGATGCCGGGACGGTGGCGGTCTTCGGGTCCCCTCCCGCCCGACGCGAATACCCGGTCGCCTACGTTCCCCAACGCATCGTGATCCCCAGGGGGTTCCCCATCACGGTGCTGGACGTGGTGATCATGGGCCGGTTCGGAGTCCTGGGCGTGGGGCGCCGTCCCGGCGCCCCGGACCGTGAGCAGGCGCTGGCGGCGCTTTCCGTGGTCGGTTTGGGTGACCTGGCCCGGCGGCGATTCCAGGACCTTTCGGGGGGGCAGCAACAGCGGGTCCTCATCGCCCGCGCCCTGTGCGGCGATCCCCTCCTCCTCCTCCTGGACGAGCCCACGGCGGGACTCGACAGTGGCGCCCGGGCGCGGTTCTACGCCCTGGTCTGCGACCTCCAGCACCAGAAGGGGTTGACGGTTCTCTGCGCCACCCACGACCTGGACGTGGTGGGGGACCACGCCGACCGGGCCATTCTGCTGAACCGGACCATCCGGGCAGCGGGGCCTGCGGGCGAGGTGATGGACGCGGCGACGCTCAACCAGGCGTACGCCTTCCCGGTGGACCACGCCCATGGTTGAGTTCCTCTCCTTCGCGTTCGTGCAGCGGGCGCTCCTCACGGGCATCCTGCTGGGGGTCACCTGCGCGGTCCTTGCGTTCTTCGTGGTGCTCCGCCGCATGGCGTTCGTGGGGGTGGGATTGTCCCACGCGGCGCTGGGGGGGGTGGCCATCGGCGTGGTGGCGGGGGTGTCACCCCTCCTCTCCGCCGCGATCTTCACCACGGGGGTGGCGTGGGTGATCGGCTGGATCGGCGGGCGTGGCGAGGTGTCCGAAGACACCGCCATGGGTGTGTTCTTCCCGGCCGCCATGGCCCTGGGCGTGGTCCTGATCAGCCTGTCTCCCGGCTATCGCCAGGACCTCATGGGATACCTCTTCGGGAACATCCTCTCCGTACAGCCCGGTGAGGTCCCCACGTTGGTGGCGCTCTGCGGGGTGGCTCTGGTGCTCCTTGGATACTTCTTCAAGGAGCTCCTGTACATGGGAGTGGACGAGGACGCGGCACGGGCGGCGGGCCTCCCGGTGGAGCCCCTCCGGTACCTCCTCCTCACCGTCCTCGCGGTGACCATCGTCGCGGCCATGCGGCTGGTGGGGATCGTGCTGGTCTCGGCGTTCGTGGTCATCCCCGCGGCCACGGGACAGGCGCTGGGACGCTCCCTTCGGGCGATGATGGTGGTGGGCGTCGTCTCCGCCCTCATCTCCGTGGTGGGTGGGCTGTGGATCTCGTGGAGCTGGGATCTCCCCTCGGGCGCCGCCATCGTCCTGGTTTCCGCGGGCCTCTTCTTCGTGTCTCTCCTGGTGGGACGTCGCATCTGACGGAGACCGGGAGCCCCCGTCCTCAGTAGTCCACCGGCCTCAGGTAGAACTCCCCGATGGCGCTGGAGGAGAGGATGGCGACCGTGGGGAGCTCCCGCTTCCAGTGGGTGGACTGGAGCCGGCGCGCCACCAGCGCGACCGCGGGTTGGTCGAACCCCATCTCGACCAGCTCCTCCACGCGGTATCCCCGCACCAGCCAGTGGAGGATGGGGTCGGCCTGGTGATACGAGAAGCCGAGCTCGTCCTCGTCGCTCACCCCCCGCACCAGATCGGCGGTGGCGGGCTTGTCGATGATGACGTCGGGAACACCCAGGTGCCGCGCCAGGGCCCAGACCTGGACCTTGAAGAGGTCTCCCAGGGGGTTGATGGGGGGGGAGTCGTCGGCGTGCCAGGTGAAGTACCCCAGGAGACGTTCACTCTTGTTCCCCGTCCCGAGGGGGAGCGCGTGCACCCGCGCGGACTGGTCGAAGAGGATCACGGCCCGTAGACGCGCCATGAGGTTCCCCTTTCGCAGCGGCGAGACGTCGGGCTCGTGGGCTTCCACGTAGGCGTCGATGGGCGCCGAGATGTCGATGGTGCGGGAGTCGGCCCCGGTGGCGTCCAGGACGAGCCGGGCGTGCTCCAGACTCTCCTCGCTGGACGTGCGATACGGGAGTCGTAGGCCGAGAACGTTCTCGGGGCCCAGGGCTTTGCAGGCCAGGTAGAGCGACACGGCGGAGTCCACTCCTCCGGAGACGCCGAGGACCACCCGCTCGAATCCGCGGCGCCTGCGTACTTCCTCGCGGATGAACTCCACCAGGGAGCGCTCCACGAGCTCCATGTCCATGGCCAGGAGGGCGGGATCGTGGAACGCCGGGTCCCCCACCGGACGACTGCCCCTTCCGCCCAGGGTGGCCGGGATCCGTTGGGTGGCGGGGACCGGGGCCCCCGGGTCATCGGGACCGGCCGGTTCGGAGGAGAGGGTGGCGTCGTCCAGGGCCCTGCGCACGTGGGGGAGCATCTGCTCGAGATCCGAGAGCAACGGTGCGGCGTCGCGCGCGCGGTCGATGGCCTTGGGATCCAGGAGCGCGTGCGTGACTCCGGCGTCCAGAAGGGGGCCCCGTGCGAGGATGTCGCCTTCGGGGCCGATGGCCACCGAGCCCCCGGGAAAGAGTTTGCCCCCCTCGGATCCCACGAGCTGGGCCACGGCCACGAACACCCCGTGCTCCACCGCGACGCTCCCGGCGAGTCGGTCCCAGCGCTCGAGGTTGGCGGGTCTCCCCTCCCCGGCGGGCCCGAAGTCCCGGGCGGGGGAGGCGCTGGCCACCAGGATCAGCTCCGCCCCCGCGAGGGCCAGCACGGTGGCGGGGAGGCTGTGCCACATGTCTTCGCAGATCAGCATTCCCATGCGGCCGAAGCGGGTGCCGAAGGCCCGCACCTCCGTGCCCGGCTCCACGAAGCGGGCCTCGTCGAAGACCCCGTACGTGGGGAGGAACATCTTCCGGTGCACGTGCCGGATCTTCCAGGCCCCGTCTTCCGGCTCCAGGTAGGCCACGCTGTTGTACAGGCGCCGCCGCCATCGTTCGTAGAAGCCCAGACACACGTCCGGATCACCGGGCCGGGACGGACCCAGGGCTCCGGCCAGGGCTTCGGCGGTGAGGGCGACCTCGGCCACTCCGCCTTCGAGGAAGTACCCGGACAGGCTGGCTTCGGGAAACATCAGCAGGTCCGCATGGGGGGCCTGATCCCGTAGCGTGGTCCGGATCACCTCCAGATTCGCGTCCAGATCCGCCTTGCGTGGCTTGAACTGTACCAATGCCACCCGCAGGGGGGCATGTGCGTCGCCTTGATTCATCGGGGCCGGTGGGGTATCTGTCGAGGGAGGCCGCCGGGTTACCCGTCCGCGCGGCCCCCTTGTACACGTGCCTGCAAGGTATCGCATTCCACCCCGCCGGGGGAACGACGCCGGTGGGACGAGTGTTTATAGGTCATTCGCGCAAAACTCCCCTGGCCGCAGAGAGCGCCCATGCCGAGAATCACGACCCTCCTGACGTCGATCCTCCTCCTTTCGTGCACGGGGGTGGCGGCGCAGACGTCCACGGGTTCCGAGCGTGGTGACCGCCAGGCGGCGGCGAGTTCGGACGAGGCGCAGGTGTTCCAGTCCGCCTTCCGGATGCTGGCCGACCTGCACATGGACGCACTGTCGGACTCGGCACTCTGGGAGAGCGCCCTGGCCGGGATGGTCGAAGGGCTCAACGATCCCTACGCGTCGGTGTTCACTCCGGTGGAAGCGGACGCATGGGACGAGGAGACCACGGGAAACTACTCGGGGATCGGCGTCCAGATCACCATGCTCAACGACGAGATCACGGTGACGGCGGTCTTCCGGAGCACTCCGGCGGAGGGCGTGGGGATGCAGGTGGGCGACGTCATCGTCGGGGTGGACGACAACGACGCCACCTCCTGGGACACCGCGATCGCCTCGGATTCCATCCGGGGACCCGTGGGGACGGTGGTACAGGTGCGGGTGAAGCGTGCAGGCTTCGAGCAGCCCATCGCGTACGATATCCGCCGGAACCAGGTCCACGTACCCGCGGTGCTGTACGGGATGATGGACAACGGGATCGCCTACGTGATCATGGACCGCGTGGCTCGGAACGCGGCCCGGGAGATGGACGAAGCGCTCCGGACCATGCACGGCGCCAAGGGGATGATCATCGACCTGCGCCGGAATCCCGGGGGCTTCCTCGACGAGTCGCTCATGCTGGCCGACCTCTTCCTCGAGCCCGGCTCCACCCTCGCCAGCACTTCGCAGCGCGTCCGGGGTGGATCGGCGGCCCAGGTGACCAGCGAGTCGTACGAGGATCGTTGGCCCATCCGCGTCCCGGAGCTCCCCATCATCGTCCTGGTGGACGGGTACACCGCGTCGGGGGCGGAAATCCTGGCCGGTGCGCTTCAGGACTACGATCGCGCCATCGTGCTGGGAGAGCGCAGCTTCGGGAAGGGATTGGTGCAGACGGTGGCGCCGCTTCCCGCGGGACGGAAGCTCCGCTTCACGACGGGGTCGTGGCACACGCCGCTCGGACGGTCCCTCCACCGGGCCCGTGACAAGGAGGGGCGCCCCCTCCCGGAGGCACTGGACAGCCTTCCCCGCGTGCGCACGGCGGGCGGCCGGGACCTGATCGCGGCCGGTGGGATCTTCCCCGATCTGGCCATCGTAGACGACACCCTTCGCCTGGCCGAGCGGGAGTTGTTGCGCATGGCCAACGAGGCCCGTTTTCCCCTGGTCCTCCGGCTCGCGGAGTTCTCCTTCGGGGAGGCGGGCCGCCTCCGCGAGGCCGACCCGGTGGTGGTGGACGTGAGCCGGGCGGACTTCGAGGAGTGGGTGGGCCAGATGGTGGCCGAGGGCCTCCCCGCCGACGCCGTGGCCGACCCCGTCGCGCGCGACTACCTCTTCTGGCGGGCCCGACTGGGCGTGGCGCAGAGGCTGGACGTGGTGGGCACCGAGGCGGCCATCCGCATGGAGCGGGACCCGGTCATCACCCGGGCGGTGGGACTCCTCGCCGCGGCGAACTCCCAGGCGGACCTTTTCTCCGCCGTGCGGAAGGAACAGCCGGCACGGACCGCGGGAACTCCGTCACACGGACAAGCGCGGTAGCCCGGAGCGTCCATCCCACCCGGGTACCGGCACGTCGCCTCGTCGCGAGCGGTTCCCGGGTGGGGGAGAGCGGCTCAACGCCCTCTGGGGTGAAACCGGCGATGAAGGTCACGTAACCGGGCCCGGTCCACGTGGGTGTAGATCTGGGTGGTGGTGATGTCGGCGTGCCCCAGGAGTTCCTGGACCGCGGCGAGGTCGGCCCCCCCTTCCAGGAGATGGGTCGCGAAGGTGTGTCGCAGCGTGTGGGGCGACACCTTGCGGCCGATGCCCGCCCGCGCGGCCGAGTCCTTTACGATGTTCCAGACCGTCATGCGGGTGAGCGGTGTGCCCCGGGCGTTCAGGAAGACCTTCCCCTTCCCTTTTCCCTGGTCCAGGCCGGGCCGCACCTCGCGGAGGTATCGCTCCAGCGCCCGGCGGGCGGGTCCGCCCACGGGGACGAGGCGCTCCTTCGCTCCCTTCCCGAACACCGTGAGGACGCCCTCCTCCAGGGCCAACCCGTGTAATGGAAGGTCGACCAGTTCGGACACCCGGGTCCCGGAGGCGTAGAGGACCTCCAGGATCGCTCGATCCCGCCAGTAGAGCGGGCGCGTGGCGTCGGGAGCTTCGAGAAGGCGGTCGACCTCGTCGTGGGAGAGATAGTCGGGAAGGGGCCGCCCCTTGCGTGGGCTCACCAGCCGCTCGGTGGGATCGGTGGTGATCACGCCCTCGGCGAGAAGAAAACCGAAGTAGGTCCGCAAGGCCGACTGGGCCCGGCGGACCGACGTGGGCGCGAGGTTCGCCTCGGTGAGGCCGTCCACCCAGACGCGGAGGTGGCCGGGCTCCACCGAGGCGGGGTCTCGCACCCCTTCGGCGACCATGACCTCGCCCCACGCGCGGAGGTCGCTGCCGTACGCGGAGACCGTTCGATCGGACAGTCCTCGCTCGAAGGTGAGGTAGTCCTGGAACTGCTCGAAGCGGAAGGACGCCGGGACGGTATCCGGGCTCCTCACCGGGTCTTCCTCCACCAGACCGCCACGCCCGCCGCCACAACCAGGGCCACGGCGAGAAGCCCCAGGTTGATCCGGTCGAGGGTGGAGCGGATGAGGTCGAGGTTCTCGCCCGCCTTCACGCCGAGCTGGACCAGCCCTCCGTACCACACCGCCGAGGCGACGCCCACCGGCCATGCCACGGACCAGAAGCGTTGGCGCGAAACCCCTGCGAACACGGGCACCACGGAGCGGAGCCCCGGGAAGAACCGCGTGACGAGGATGGCCGCGGTACCCCACCGGGCGTAGAAGCGAGCCATGCGGTCCATCTGGGCCGGGTGGAGGAGATGGCGCCCGTACCCGTACTGGAAGAAGACCGTGCCGTGGGTGACCCCGACCCGGTACATGGCCAGAGCCGACGCGACGTTCGCCGACCACGTCGCCAGGAAGACTCCCCAGGGATTGAGGTCCCCCGCGGAAGAAAGGAATCCGCCCAGGAGGACGAAGGTGTCGGCGGGGACCGGCGGAACGACGTTTTCCAACGCCGCACCCACGGCGAGGAATACGTAGGTGAGGGGCGCGGGGAGAGCGAGGAGGGACTCTAGCAGCCGCTCCATGGGTTCACCTGGCGGTCCCTTCCCGGCGCCCGTGCCTCAAAGCGGCACGTTTCCGTGCTTCCGCACCGGGTTCTCGTCCCTTTTGTTCCGAAGCATGTCGAGGGCCGAGACCAGCCGGGGACGGGTTTCCCGGGGGTCGATGACGTCGTCCACGAACCCGCGGGCGGCCGCCTCGTATGGATGGGCGAAACGCTCCCGATACTCCTGGATCCGGGCCTCCGTGGCGGCGGCGGGGTCGTCGGCGGTGGCGATCTCCTTGCGGAAGAGCACCTCCACCGCGCCCTTGGGACCCATCACGGCGATCTCGGCCGTGGGCCACGCGAGGTTGACGTCGCCACGGATGTGCTTGGAGTTCATCACGTCGTACGCACCCCCATAGGCCTTCCGTGTGATGACCGTCACCTTGGGCACGGTGGCTTCGCTGAACGCGTACAGGAGCTTGGCGCCGTGGCGGATGATGCCGCCGTGCTCCTGCGCGACGCCGGGGAGGAAGCCGGGCACGTCTTCGAACACCACCAACGGGATGTTGAAGGCGTCGCAGAAGCGGACGAAGCGGGCGCCCTTCACGGAGGAGTCGATGTCGAGCACGCCGGCCAGGAACGCGGGCTGGTTGGCCACGATCCCCACGCTGTGACCGCCCAGGTGGGCGAACCCCACCAGGATGTTGGGCGCGAAGCCCGCGTGGACCTCGTAGAACACACCATCGTCCACGACACGCCGGATCACCTCGTGCATGTCGTACGGTTGGTTGGGATTGTCCGGGACGACGTCGAGAATGGCTTCCTCGCGACGATCGGCCGGATCGTGCGATCCCCCCGCCGGGGCCTTCTCGGTGTTGTTCTGGGGGAGATACGCCACCAGGGTGCGCACGGCGGCGAGGCACTCTGGCTCGGAATCGTAGGCGAAGTGGGCCACGCCCGACTTCGACGCATGGACGTCGGCGCCGCCGAGCCCCTCCATGTCGATGTCCTCGTGGGTGACCGTCTTCACCACGTTGGGGCCCGTCACGAACATGTAGCTGGTGCCGCGCACCATGTACACGAAGTCGGTGATGGCCGGGGAGTACACCGCGCCGCCCGCGCACGGGCCCAGGATCACGCTGATCTGCGGGATCACCCCCGATGCCTGCGTGTTGCGGAGGAAGATGTCCGCGTATCCGCCCAGGCTGACCACCCCCTCCTGGATCCTCGCGCCCCCCGAGTCGTTGAGGCCGATGATGGGCGCGCCGTTCTTGAGGGCGAGGTCCTGGAGCTTGACGATCTTCTCGGCGTGGGCCTCGGAGAGGGATCCCCCGAACACGGTGAAGTCCTGGCTGAAGGCGTAGACCAGTCGACCGTGTATCGTGCCGTACCCGGTGACGACGCCGTCCCCCAGGATCTTCTGCGACGCGAGGCCGAACTCCGTGGCCCGGTGGGTCACGAAACGATCGAGCTCCACGAACGAATCCGCGTCGAGGAGGAGGTCCAGCCGCTCCCGGGCGGAGAGCTTCCCACGCTCGTGCTGAGCCGCGATCCGCTCCGGTCCCCCTCCCTGCTCGGCTTCCCGGCGAAGCTCCTCCAGGCGGGCCAGCTTCTCTCTCATGGACATGGGCAAACCCGCAGCGTTCGTGTTGTCAGTAGATGGGGATGAGCGCCCCGTGATCGATCCGGACGATCTGGAACGCCCGCAACGGCCGCGAACCTCTTACGGAAAATACCCCCGTGGCGCCCTCGACGTCGCGTATGCTCTCGATGCCCCGTCCGACTCCGGCGGCGTTGGACCCCCCGTTGCGGAACCCTTCCAGGAGGATGAGCGCGGCATCGTATCCGAGGGCGGGGATCGGGCTCACCAGCGTTCTCTGGAAATGCGACTCGTACGCGTCCTTGAATCGCTGGTACCCGGGAGCCCCCGGTCCCGCGCGGACGGGTGCGGGCGCCACCACGCCGGTGGTGTGCCGGAAGTCCACGGTGGCGAGGTTGTCACGGTCACTCCAGCTCGCGTTCCCCAGCACCTGGATGGCCAGGGTATCGAGGCCGTAGAAGGTGATCTGCGGCGCCACGAACTCCAGATCCTCCGGCGGCACCGGGACGAAGACGGCCACGGGCTCGAGGACCGACACGTCCAGAGTGTCCTCCTCGGTGAGCCCCAGCGCCGCGATCTCCTCGGCGCGCAGCGCCGTGGCCGCGCCCTGTACCTGGGAGGAGAAGAACGTGGCGCCCGCATCGTAGGGGAACACTCCCGCCACGGTGCCGCCGGCCGCTTCGAACGCCGTCTCGAAGGCCCGCGCCTCCTCTTCGGACTCCGGCGTGCGGGCGTGGATCACCGCCGCCCGGAGGACCCCGGAATCGACGGCGTAGCGGGCCATGGCCGTGGCGGCGAACGGATCGGCGCCGGTCAAGGAGTACGTGCCCGATGGCAGCGTGTCGGTGAGCGCGATCCCCGTGGGAGACACCAGGGGGAAAGTGGAACTGCGGGCCTCCGCGGCACTCGCCAGCACGTTCCCCTCCAGGAACCCCACGGCACCGACCGCACCGGAAGACTCCAGTTCCTGCACGGCCGCCATGGCCCGCATCACTTCACCGCCGTCGTCCATGAGGGCCACCTCCACCCTCGCCTCGTCCACCAGGACGGTGGCCGCGGCCACATCGATCCCCTCCTTCACGAGCCTGGCGAACTCCTGAAGGGCCGGCGACCCTCCCGTGGGGAGCACCGCTCCGATGGTGACCACGGGAAGCGCACCCACGGGAGGCTGGGGCACCCGCGTCCCGTTCACGATGGAAACGAGGACCAGGGAGTCGGCGGGAGCCACGCCCGCCCCCAACGCCGACAGCGCCACCATCCGGGCCGAGTCGGGTAGTTCGCCGTCGTAGAGTGCCTCCGCCCACCGCCGGCGCACCACCGCCGCCAACGGGTCTCCGAACGGAGCCAGGGGGAGAAGGCTTTCGATCTCCATGAGGCCGAGGAGCGCAAGTTGCGCTCCGGCAAGTACTTCAATCTGGTCCTGGATCACCGGATTGGCGGGGCCGCCGGTCCGGAGGAGTCGGTCCAGGGCGGAGGATGGATCACCCAGGGCCGCCATCGCCCTCGCTTGGAGGAGGCGGACCTCCGGGAGGCGATCATCGCCCATGGGAAGGCGATCCACGTATCGCTGCGCCAGCGAGTCCGCGGCGGGAAAGTCGGAGATCGCCAACCGCACCTCGGCGACGAGGGCGAGCGCGTCTCCGGACGCTCCCGTACGGGGATGGGCTCGCACCACCGTCATCCCCAACCGGTCCGCTTCGTCCAGCTCTCCGCGGACCCGGGCGTCCCGGGCCGACCGCAGGAGGTCGGCGGCCGTCTCCTCTTCCCCGGGGAGGGGAGACCCGACTTCCAGCCGGATCGGCGGGCGCGGAGCCGGTGCGGGAACGGGGGCTTCGGCCACCGAGGAGCATCCGGCGGCCAGGATCGTGGCGGCGAAAAGGAAGCGCCCGGGCGCGAGGCGCGCCCGGGCGATCCGTCCGAGGTAGTTCATAAACACCTTCGGTGATGGAGGCTCTCTCCGGGACGCCTGGCGTCAGGCGTCCGGAGTGTCGTCGGTCCGCTCTTCCGCGGCGTCCTCTTCCGCGGCAGGCTCGTCGCCCTGGTCCACCGTCTCGGGAGCCGAGGCCGGAGCCGAGGCGGTCTCCACCTCTTCATCGCCGTCTTCTCCGGTCACAGGAGCCGCCAGGGCCATGGCCGCTTCGAGCTCCTCCTTGGACTTCCGCTCCGGCGGATCCAGGACCTCGAGGACGATACGGCGATTCCCGGCATCCGACTCGACCACGCGGACAGGAGTCGCGTCGCCGGGAAGGTAGTACTCGTGAATGTGATCCGCATCCTCCACCCCGCTGTGTGCCGCGGGAACGAAGCCCTCGATATCGTCTCCGAGATCGATCACGACGCCCTTGTCCTGAACCCGGACCACGGTGCCGTCACACTCGAGTCCCGCGGTGAAGCGATCCGAGATTCCGGGCCACGGATCGTCCTGGAGCTGCTTGATGCCCAGGGAAATCCGCTTGTTCTCCGCGTCGACGTCGAGAACCATCACGTCCAGTTCCTGACCCTTCTGCACGATCTCGGACGGGTGCTCGACGCGCTTCGTCCAACTCATGTCGGAGACGTGGACCAGACCGTCGATTCCCGCCTCGATCTCCACGAAGGCTCCGAAGGACGTGAGATTGCGCACGGTTCCGGACAGCTTGGTCCCGGTGGGATACTTCACCGGGAGGGCGAGCCACGGATCCTCCTCGATCTGCTTCATCCCCAGGGAGATCTTCTCGTCCTGCGGATCGACCTTGAGGACCACCGCTTCGATCTCCTCGCCGATGGCGACGATCTTCGAAGGATGCCGGACGTTGCGCGTCCAGGACATCTCGGAGATGTGCACCAGACCCTCGACTCCCTTCTCCAGCTCGACGAAGGCGCCGTAGTTCGTGATGGAGACCACCTTCCCGCGGACCCGGGCGCCGACGGGGTACTTCTTGTCGATGTCGGTCCAGGGGTACGGGAGGAGCTGCTTGAGCCCCAGGGAGATCCGCTCGCGGTTCCAGTCGATGTCCAGGACCTTCACGTCCAGCGCCTTGCCGATCTCCACCACCTCGGACGGGTGGCCTACCCGGCCCCACGACATGTCGGTGATGTGGAGGAGTCCGTCCAGGCCGCCCAGGTCGATGAAGGCACCGAAGTCCGTGATGTTCTTGACGATTCCTTCGCGGACCTGCCCGACCAGGAGCTCCTTGACGAGGGTGTCGCGCTTGGTGGCGCGCTCGGCCTCGAGGATGACCCGCCGCGACACGACGATGTTCCGCCGGCGCTTGTTGAGCTTGATGATCTTGAACTTGTACGTCTCGCCGATCAGGTCCTCGATGTTGGGGACCCGACGGAGCGCGATCTGCGACCCCGGGAGGAAGGCGTCGACGCCCATGATGTCGACGGTGACGCCGCCCTTGATCTTGCGAACCAGCATTCCCTTGACCGGACGGTCCGCGTCGTGGGCTTCGCGGATCTTCTCCCACACGCGGAGGAAGTCGGCCTTCTTCTTGGAGAGGACCACCACCCCGTCGTCGTCCTCGAGGCTCTCGAGGAGGACTTCCACCTCTTCACCGACCGCGGGCGCCTCCTTGAACTCGTCGAGGGCCACTGCGCCCTCGCTCTTGAAGCCGAATTCGAGGATGACGGCGCCTTCGGTGACCCGGAGGACCTTGGCGACGACGATCTCGCCTTCGCGGATTCCCTGGAAGTCCTGGGAGAACTCGGCCAGGAGGCTTTCGAACTCGGCCCGGGACGTGGAGAGGATCTCTTCACCGTAGGGGTCGTGGAAGAGCTCCGGGGACATCCCCTCGGGGACCTCGAAATTCCCGACGATGACTTCGCCGGTGAACGCGTCCACGGAGATGGATTCCTCGTCGATCTCTTCTTCTTCGAGAGCGATATCGGCCTCTACGGCCTCCTCGGGAGGCGCTTCGTTCTTCTGGATGTCGTCGGTCATGGTCTCTGGGAAGCCACGCTGGCGCGGGCTCGGTGCCGGATCCTCGGGAGAGGACGCACGGGTTCGGGTGAATGTGCAGTAACGCGGGCGATTTCGGACGGGACGCCGGCATTTCTGTCGCGAAGGTTTCTAGACCGAATAACCTATTCTAGGCATTCCGGTCAGTCAACTCGCGCACGCGTTGCACGACGCGGTCCACCTGCTCCTGGAAGGAGAGGGCCGTGGTGTCTAGGTCCAATGCCCCCGCGGGGCGCACAAGGGGCGAGTGCGTCCGGTCGGAATCGCGGCGATCCCGTTCGGCGATGGCCCGGACCTCTCCCGACAGCTCGCTTTCGGTAGGCTCCCTGCCCTCCCGCTCGAGCAGGCGCCGACGCGCCCTCTCCTGGAGGTCCGCGACGAGGAACACCTTCACTTCCGCGTCGGGAAACACCACCGAGCCCATGTCCCGCCCGTCCGCCACCAGTCCCCCTTCCGCTCCCCCCGCTCGTTGGAGGTCGAGAAGGCATCCCCGCACCGCCGGCAGCCCGGCGAGATGGGACACGTGGGCGGTCACCTCCGGGGTGCGAAGCTCCTCTCCCACGGAGATTCCGTCCACCTCGATGGCGAATCCTCCCGGGGTGGGATGGACGGACACGGGGAGCGCGCGCAGCTCTCCTTCCGTCAACGTTTCCCACCGTCCGGGCGGAACCCCCTCACGGAGGAGGCTGAAGGTGAGGGCCCGGTAGAGCGCACCCGAGTCGAGATGCCGGAATCCCAGGGCACGGGCGACGGCGGCGGCGGTGGACGACTTCCCCGATCCCGCCGGACCGTCCAGCGTGACGATGGGCGGGCGGCCGGCCCGACCCCCTCGCGGAGATCCCCTCGTGTCGCCCTTTCCGGCCGAGAGATCGGCCAGGAGGCCCCAGAACCCGGGGAAGCTCACGTCGGCGGCCTCGGGCTCATCGATGACGATGGTGTTGCCGGGCAACGCTCCCAGCACCCCGAACGCCATGGCGATGCGATGATCCCCGTGGGTGGTGACCCGCCCCGCCAACGGACGTTCGGACCCGGTGACTCTGAGTCCGTCGGCCAGTTCCTCTGCGTCCACCCCCAGGGCGCGCAGGTTGGATACAACGGAAGCGATGCGGTCACTCTCCTTGTGGCGCAACTCCCCTGCCCCCGTCACGGTCGTGGTCCCTTGCGCCCGGGAGGCCAGGGCGGCGATGAGCGGGATCTCGTCGATGAGGGCGGGGACCTCGTCCTCGCCCACCTCCACACTCGAGAGCGTGCGCCCCTCGGCCACCGTCACCGAGCCGCGCGGCTCTCCCTCGCCGTGTCGGTCCGGCTCCACTTTCAGGTCGGCGCCCATTCGGGACAGGATGTCGAGGAAGGCGGTCCTCGTGGGGTTGAGGCCCACGTCGGCCACGGTGAGGGAACCCCCGCTGCCTCCCAGCACCCCCAGGCCGAGGACGAACGCGGCCGAGGAGAAGTCCCCCGGGACGTGGAACTCGAATCCGGGGAGGTGTTCCGGGGGCTCACTCATCTCCACGCACCAGCGACCGTCCCGGGAGGTTTCCTCCAATCCCACCCCGAGCATGGTGAGCATCCTCTCCGTGTGGTCGCGCGACCGGCGCGGCTCGCCGAGGAGAACGCGAGCCCGCCCGGTGAGGCCCGCCAGGAGCAAGGCGCTCTTCACCTGAGCGCTGGCGACGGGGCTGTCCCACTCCAGGCCGTGAAGAGGGTGCTTCCCCTCGACGCGGAGAGGGAGACGACCCTCCACCCCGAGGGCGGTGAACCCCGCCCCCATCCGCGACAGGGGCTCGGTGACCCTCGCCATGGGACGGGAGCGGAGGGAATCGTCTCCGGTGACCTCCGCGGTGAGCCCCGATCCGGCCAGGACCCCGAGGAGGAGCCGCGCCCCGGTTCCACTGTTTCCCAGGTCCAGCCGGGCGCCGGGCGCGCGTAGGCCCCGCAGCCCGACGCCCGGGACCAACACCGGGGAGCCGTCGGGGGGAAGCCGCGGAATCTCCACCCCCAGCGCCCGCAGCGCCCCGGCGGTGGACGAGGCGTCGCCCCCGTGGAGGAGTCCCGACACCACGCTGGTTCCCTCGGCGAGGGAGGCCAGGATCAGCGCCCGTTGGGTGAGCGACTTGTCACCCGGTACCCGGATCTCCGTCATGACTCGACCCACTCCCGGCCGCGCCGGAAGACCTCTTCGAAGACCTCGGAGTCTCCGGCCTCGAGGCGGTCCGCGAACGCGGCCATCTCGCGGCTCACGGCGCGAAGCGCTTCGGGGACCGCCGGAGGGGCATGGGCGATGATGTCTCTCCACATGGTGGGCGAACTCGCCGCGAGGCGGGTCATGTCCCGTCCTCCGGGGCCGAGGGTGTCCCGCGCGACCCCCGCGGTGTCGAGTACCACCGCGAGGGCGTTGGCGGTGAGCTGGGGAAGATGGCTCACCCATGCCATCGACCGGTCGTGCTCCATGACCGAGGTGATCTCCGGGCGGCCTCCGAGCTCCGACCAGAGGCGTACCATGAGGGGGAGACTCCCCTTCCCTTCTTCATGGGAGACCAACCAGACCCGGGTGCCCTGGTACAGGTCGGCGCGGGACGCGGAGATGCCCGAGCCCTCGGACCCCGCCATGGGGTGTGCACCGACCCACCGCGCCTGCAGCCCCGCCCGGGTCGCGGCGTCCGCCACGGGACCCTTCAGGCTGGCGACGTCCGTGACGAGGGCGTCGGCCCGGAGGGCCCGAGCGAGGTCGGCCATCGCCCGGACTACCGCCCCGAGGGGCGTGGCGATCACCACGCATTCCGCGTGCGACACCGCCTTGACGGGGTCCGCCGCCGGAGTGATCCACCCCTGGCTCGCGGCGAAGGCCAACTCGTCTTCGTCCGGGGACCATCCCACCAGGGTGGTTCCGGGTGAGTGCTGACGAACGGCGCGCACGAAGGATCCGCCCATGACGCCGAGTCCCAGGACCGTGATCTCCCGGAAGGGGAAACCGTCTCGGGACATCATCCCTCGGCCACCCCGCCGTCGGCCCCATCGCTCCCGGGGTCGTCCTCGCGATAGGGGATCTCCACCACCAGGCCATCGTAGGCCACCCGGGCCTCGGGAAAATGCCTGCGGGCCTCCTGCTCCAGGGGCGCCGGATTGTCGGCGTACCGCGCCGAGAGATGGGTCAGGAAGAGGCTGCGTACCCCCGCCCGGTGCGCGACGGTGGCGGCTTCGGCGGCCGTGCTGTGTTGCGTGTCCCGAGCGCGGTCCGCCTCCTCTTCGCCGAAGGTGGCCTCATGGACGAGGACGTCGGCACCCCGAGCGCGCTCCACGGTGGCGTCCACCGGACGGGTATCGCCGGAATAGACGACGACCCGTCCCGGGCGTGGGGGTCCCACCACGTCCGATGGGTGGACCACGGTGTCTCCCACCTCGATGGGTTCTCCCCGGTGCAGGCGACCGAAGAGCGGACCCTCCGGCACCCCCAGCGCCCGGGCCCGATCCACGTCGAAGCGGCCCAGGCGATCTTCTTCGACGAGCGCCCACCCCAGCGCGGGCGTACCGTGACGAACCTCGAACGCCTCGATGGAGAAGTCGCCGAAGTCGTCGCGGAATCCCCCCGCGACCTCTTCGATCTCGATGGTGAAGGGAACCCGGTCGATCCCCAGGTGCGCCGCGGAGGACAGCACGCGCCGGGACCCCCTGGGACCGAGGAGCCGGAGCACCTCCGTGCGCCCCTGGAGCCCCATGGTGCGGAGAAGGCCGGTGATCCCCAGGAAGTGATCCGCGTGGAGATGGCTCACGAAGATCGCCTCCACCCCGAAACCGGTCCCGAATCGCATCATCTGCCGCTGGGTGCCCTCCCCACAGTCGAACAGGAAGAGGCGACCCTCACGCTGGAGCGCGAGGCCGCTCACGTTCCGGCCCACGGTCGGTCGGGCAGCGGCGGTGCCGAGGAAGGTCAGGCGGATCATGCGAATGGCGACGAAGAGTTGACGTTGGGCGGAAAGTAGCCCTCACCGGACCGCCGACCAAGGCGGCCCGGGATCTTCCTCACCAGATCCGGAGTTGGAGCTGGAGCGTGCGTCCCGGTTGGGGGAGACCGCACTGGTCGTAGACGGTGGCGTCCGTGGCGTTTCCGAGGTTCAGTGAAACGTCCATCCTCCGTAACGTGGAGGGTGACGAATCGCCGAAGCGACGGCGAATCCCGACGTCCACGGAGCGATTGGCTCCCAGGGGGTCGAGCCCTCCCAAGTCTGGATTCTCACACAGCTGGGCGCCCACGAACCGAAAATTCGCCACCCCCACCAGTCCTGCGGCGAGTGGGATCTCCGAACCGAGCTTCCCATACACACGGGGCTCGTACTCGAGGTCCACCGGGCCGCCGGCGCTGTCCACGGCGTGCACCGACTGGAGGGTGAGGTCCCCGGACAGGACCGTGGCACCCAGCGTGGATACGGCGAGGACCTCGACGCCCGTTCCCAGCACCTGATCCTGGTTGATCCTCATGAAGCGTCGGCTTCCCAGGGAGTCGCCGACCGAGACCCGCACGATTCCGTCGGAGAGCCGATGATGGAACCCGACGACCTGGAGCTGACTCGAGCGACCCTCCACGGTGAAGCCGGCCTCGGCCGCCATGAGCGCTTCGGGCATCAGGTCCGGATTCGGCTCGAATCTTCCCAGGGCTCCGGAATAGAGTTCTCGAAGCGACGGAAAGCGTGTCCTGCGGCTGAGTCCCCCGTGGAGGAGTACCCGCCCGCCGCGGAGGAGGGTGGACGTTCCCAGGCGGAACCCCTGGTTCCACAACCGGTCGACAGGGGGCTTGTCTCCCGACTCGGGCGTATCCGCGCCATCCACGACCACGCCGAGGGAGACGTGGGTGCGTCCTCCCGGACCCA
Organism: Gemmatimonadota bacterium; assembly: GCA_029879725.1. Lineage (GTDB taxonomy): Bacteria > Gemmatimonadota > Gemmatimonadetes > Longimicrobiales > Gaopeijiaceae > JAOUPR01. The sequence goes on from JAOUPR010000055.1 coordinate 22,978, forward strand.
TGAGCCATTCGGACTCGGCGGCCAGGGACCAGAGGCGCTGCCGGTACGTGTTCGCGCCACCCGGAGTGAGGAGCTCGTCGTGATTCACGTCGGCGTAGGTCACCGACGCACGGAGGTTGCCGGCCCGGCCCGCGGAGCGCTCGGCGAGGGTGCGGAAGGTCAGCACCCGGTCGTCGGCCTCCTCCATCTCGTCCACGTTCACGTATGACGGGGAATCGAAGGCGTGGATGGTGGTGGAGCCCAGGTCCACCCCCAGGCTCGCCTCCACGTGTCCCGTCCCACCGCCCACGGCGTGGGTGCCGGTGCCCGCGGAGACCGCGGTGAGCAGTCGACGCTGGTCGGGATACCGCCAGAGCCGTGGCTGGTCCAGGTGAACCTCCGGGGGAACACCGCGGGACACGTCGAAGGCGGTGGACGTGAGGGATGCCCATCCACCGTCGTCTCCGCGGTAGCTGGTGGTCACGAACCCATCGATCCGACGAAGATCGCTGTTCAGCCGGCGTCCATCGGCGTCCGCGAGGAAGGCCGAACGAACCGAGGGGTCCCCGGACACCCCCTGGGGCAACCGGGTGCCCGGAACGTCGTGGAAGCCCGCTCCCGTTCGGAAGGACCACTCGCCGGAGGCGGTCTCGTACCGTCGGCCGGCCATGACCGAGACCCGCTCCCCGCCGGTCTGGTCGAATCCCAACGCCAGGGAGAGCGGCCGGACGGGTCCCATGGACCCGCCCGGCCTGGCGACGTCCACCTCGATGACCCCCCCCAGCGTGTTCGGCCCGTACAGGACGGACGAGAGTCCCCTGAGGAGTGTGACGCGCTGGGCCGCGGTCAGGGGGATCACGCTCAGGTCCGTGCGGTGATCCCATCCCAGGGTGAGGGGCACCCCGTCCATGAAGATGGCGATCTGCCGATCCTCCGACCCGCGCAGCGCGGGTTGTGCCTCCCCACGACTGTTCGTCCGGATCTGGATGAGGGGCATGGCCCGCAGGACCTGCTCCATGGACGGTGCCGGGAGCGCGGTCATGGAATCCACCGAGACGGTCACGGCGCTGGATCCCCCGGTGGTGAGCCCCGGGCGCGCCACGCTCACCGTGACGCCCTGAACCTGGTAGGTACGGGTCAGGTGGGTCGAATCGACCCGGACCGTGTCCCTCCCGGCCTGGGCCGACGCTCCCGGACAGAGTACGGACAGGAATGCAGTCGCAACCAGGGTCGACCGGGCGAACCGGGCGAGGGCATATGTTCCAGGCATTTATCGGCAAACCGAAAGACGGTCGGGAATCGGGCTCTCTGTAGGTAGGACCGAGAACATCAAAGGTTCCCGTGACGGAGGGCCGTTCCGGTGCCGTTCCACTCGGAGCATCACTCCGAGAAGACGCCCTTCGCGTTGGATGTGCTGACGGGTGGGGTCAGGCGTGGGCCGCCAGGGCGCGTGCCAACTCCTCGACCTCGGACTCGAACAGCCGGATGGCTTCGACGTGGTCGCTCCGCGTGCCGTCGGTCCACTCGCGCTCGATGGTTTCGGCGAGAGCCTGAAGGCGTCGGGCCGAGACGTTTCCCGCGCCCCCCCTCAGGCGGTGGGCGAGGTTCATCAAGGAGCGGATGTCATAGGACTCCGCCGCCGTCTTGAATCGCTCGTGGAGCGCCGGCCATTGATCGAGGAAGATCTGCCCGACCCCGAGGAGGAGTTCGAGGTCGTCTCCCACTCGTTCCAGCCCTTCCTCGATGTCGAAGACGGGCAGATCCTTGAAGCGCGTGTCCATGGTCTCCTCCTTGGTTGGGAACGTGTCCGCGGGGTCGCCCGCGCCATCGGGAAGGAGCCGTGCCCGCAATGCCTCCTCCAGCACGGTCAGGTGTACGGGCTTCGAGAGATGGCCGTCCATTCCAGCCGCCTCGGTGCGAAGGCGATCCTCGTGGAGCGCCGAAGCCGTGAGTGCGAGGATGGGAATGCGGGTACCGCTGGCCTCTTCGTCGCGGATGCGGATCGAGGCTTCGTAGCCGTCCATGACCGGCATCTGACAATCCATGAGGATCAGATCGTATCCCCCGGTCCGCCACGCGGTGAGTGCCTCCTCGCCATTGGCGACCACGGTGTATGCGCACCCGAGGCGTTGGAGCATCATCGACGCCACGGAGACGTTCACCGGATCGTCTTCGGCGAGGAGGATCCGTGCGCCGGCGATGGTCCTCCCGATTTCCGCAGACCCGTCCACCGCGCTGGCCTCCTCGTCGGATTGGACCTGGCCGCTCCCCCGGAGTGCCGCGGTGAGGCGGTCTCGGCGCACCGGCCTGGCGGCGTAGTCGTCGTAGCCCGCCGCCAGAAGGCCTTCCACGGAAGGTCGGTCACCCGGGTCGGGGAGGGCGACGAGTGTGGTGTCTGCCAGTTCCGGGTGCAGACGAATGTCGCGGGCGAAGATCTCCAGGGCGTCCAATCCTTCCCGTCCATCGACCACGACCGCGTCGTACCGCTGCCCGGCGGAGAGCGCCGATTCGAGTTCCGGGATCGCACGGTGGAGGGAGGCCCACGGCGTGACCCGAGCACCGAGGTCCCTCATGGTGCGTACCAGGGCTCGCCGCAGGAGGCCCTGTCGAGTGATGAAGAGGACCCGGCTTTCCAGACGGACTTCATCGACGGGCTCGGCCGCTACCGAGCGGGTCCTGAGATGGAGGGTGAAGGTGGACCCCTTCCCCACATCGCTGGTCAAAGAGATGTCACCCCCCATGAGCTGGGCGAGGCTCCGGCTGATCGAGAGACCCAGACCGGTCCCCCCGAATCTTCGGGTCGTGCTGGTGTCGGCCTGGGCGAACTTCTCGAAGATGTGTTCCGACCGGTCGGGAGGAATTCCGATTCCCGTATCCACGACGTCGATATCGATGGATCCGTCCTCGGCGCCGCGTCCCGCCCGGAGCATGACGTGACCGGTTTCGGTGAACTTGACCGCGTTCCCCACCAGATTGATGAGCACCTGACCGATCCGGGCGGGGTCGCCGCGGAACGAGCGCGGAAGGTGCACCGGGTAGTCCACGAGGCACTCGAGGCCCTTGGCGGACGCCCTGGGAGCCATCAACTCCGCGATGTCCTCCATGGTTCGGAGGAGGTCGAACTCCACGTCTTCCAGATCGAGGCGTCCGGCCTCGATCTTCGAGTAGTCGAGGATGTCGTTGATGATGGCGAGGAGGAGTTGTCCGGACCGGTTGATGGTCTCGACCTGATGGTGCTGCTCGGGATCGAGATCCGTGGTGAGGAGGAGGCTGGCCATCCCCATGACCCCGTTGATGGGCGTTCGGATCTCATGACTCATGTTGGCGAGGAAGTCACTCTTGGCGCGATTCGCGGCGTGGGCAGCGGCCTCCGAGCGCCGGAGCTCGCGCGTCCGCTCGTCCACGGCGGCCTCCAGGTTCGCCGCCTGCCGGAGGAGCGCCGAATGAAGGCGGTTGGACTCCAGGGCCAGTGTGCATGAATCCAGGAGAAGAGCGAGAGCGGCGTATACACCCTCGTCGAGGTGCTCGGCGTCCTCTTCTCGCCACCCCAGGAATACGCCCGTGGCTCTTCCGGAGGATCCGAGAACATGGACGAACACGAATCCGTCCATGTGGGTCGCGGGAAGGCACACGGGTAACGAAGTCTTCCGGGCGCGGGCCAGCACACCCTCTCGGGCGAGTACGTCGAATTCGGCCTCGGCTTCGCGGAAGTGCTCGGGACGTGACACGAGGTCCGGGGCGAAGTCCAACCCGTCCTCGTCGGGTGAGAAGAACGCCACGCAGGTGAACGGGAGCAGATCCTCCACGAAGGGCCGGACGATTTCGAAGATC
>JAOUPR010000177.1 GCA_029879725.1 Gemmatimonadota bacterium
CCCCCGCACCCTACCGTGACCCCACTTCCCCCGACCCACGCCAGGAGCACCCCCATGAGCCGCCTCATCCACCGGTTCGGCACGGCCACCCTCGCGGCCTCCTTCGCCTTCACGGCCCCGGCCGCCTCCACCCCCCTCGCCGCCCAGGACATCACCCTTCCCGAGCTCGTCCCCATGGGGACGACGGTGGGGCAGCGCTCGGGGCGGCTCCTCATCCGCAACGCCATGGTGGTGAGCGGGCGGGGGACGCCGCGGAGCAATCGCGCCATGCCGCCCGAGGGGCCCATCGACATCCTCATCGAGGACGGGAAGATCGTGGACATGATCCTTCGCGATCCGGTGAACATGGCCGGCGGGAACGCCGAGGTGGACGACATGGGGGCGGACCTGGTCATCGACGCGACGGGGAAGTACGTGATCCCGGGGCTGGTGGACATGCACGTGCACATCCGGGAAGACGGCGGGGAGATGGGGGCCCGGGCGCTGGACTACCAGTACCGCCTCTGGATGGGCCACGGGGTCACCACGGTGCGTGACGCGGGAACGGGGGCCACCCTCGGGACGATGACCCGGCAGCGGGATCTTTCCCAGCGCCAGGACATCGTGGCGCCGCGCCTGGTGCTCTGCCAGCGCTGGCCCCTTCCGCTCCGCCGCTGGGACGTGGGGAACACCCCCGAGGCGGCCCGGGAGCAGGTCCGCATGTTCCGCGACCTGGGCGCCGACTGCATCAAGATCAGCAAGAGCCCGGGGCACTACCCCGACGTGATGGCGGCGGCGGTGGACGAGGGGAAGAAGCTGGGGATGCACACCATGGTGGACCTGAAGGTGTCGGAGACCGACGCGGTGACGGCGTCGGAGCTGGGGGTGCGGAGCGTGGAGCACTGGTACGGTGTGCCCGACGCGGCGCTGGACGGGAGCCAGGACTTCCCCACGGACTACAACTACTGGAACGAGCTGGACCGCTTCCGCTGGGCCGGCGACCTCTGGCGCCAGGCCGATCCGGAGAAGCTCTCCGAGGTGATGGACATCCTCATCGCCAACGGGACCAACTGGGATCCCACCATGGTGGTCTACGAAGACAACCGGGACATCTGGCGCGCCCTCACCCTCCCGTGGACGCGCACGCTGTACCACCCCTCCGTCATCCACGGGATGTGGCCCGACGCGGGGACCCACGGGGCGTTCAAGTCCGAGTGGAAGACCTCCGACGAGATCATGTGGCGGAACAACTACCGCATCTGGATGGAGTGGGTGCGGGAGTTCCACGCGCGGGGCGGGCTCCTCACCGTGGGGAGCGACACCTCACCCTGGGGCGGGATGGCGGTGATCCGCGAGATGGAGCTCATGCAGGAGGCGGGGATCCACCCCCTCGACGTCATCCGCGTGGCCACCACCAACGCCTACCAGGCGCTGGGGATGGAGGAGCACTGCGGGATCCGCGTGGGGTGCGCCGCCGATCTGGCCGTGATCAACGGGAACCCCATCGACAACTTCAAGGTGATGTACGGGCTGGGGTACGGGTTCTACGGGATCGCGCCCCCCTCCGAGCAGTGGAAGTGGGGCGGGGTGCAGTGGACCATCAAGGACGGGGTGGTCTACGACGCCCAGGCGCTCCTGCGCGAGGTGCTCTGGTACGTGGAGCAGGAGAAGGCGCGGGAGCGGGAGATCACCCAGGAAGGGTAGGGAGGATCACCCTCCGGGGGCGCCCACCCCCAGCCACCACAGCATCCCCGCGGTCACCACCGGGACGACCAGGTTGTCGTCCAGGGGCCACGCCTTGCGCTCCGCCACGGCGGCCACGGAGGCGGCGAGGAGGGCGAGGGGCCACGTCGTGTAGATCTGGAGGATGAGGGTGGCGATGACCACGAACACCGCGAACCCCTCCACCGACCCACCCAGGAAGGGGACGCGCCCGAACCGCCGTCCCAGGTAGCTGGCGGAAGGGTCGGACAGGGCCAGCACCAGGATCCCTCCGATGGCCGCGTCCAGGGGGAACGCCGCCACGGCGATGAGGCACCCCAGCGTGTACCAGGTGGACGACGCGATCTTGCGGGCCTCCCGGGGGGACACCCAGAAGGGGAAGGCCTTGAAGAAGAGGGTGTTGAGGCGGGGGCTGCGGAGGCGCGCCACGTCCATCGCCAGGAGGAGAACGAGGGCCACGGCGAGGATGATCACCGCGGCCGTCCGGGAGAGGTCCAGGATCAGGAGCCCCGCCACGATGACGAGCCCGTTGACCGCGTGGCCGACCCGCCGCCAGGGCTGGGGGCCGCTGCTGGCTTCCACCAGGGTGTCGAATTCGGTGGCGGGCTCGGCGGCGGG
>JAOUPR010000178.1 GCA_029879725.1 Gemmatimonadota bacterium
CCAACGCCGCCAGGCGTGGAAGTGCCGAAGGGTGATGGCCGCCCGCTGATCAGACCCCCTGGGAGGAAGCCGGGCCGAGTCCCGGATCCCGGCTGGTCGTGATCCGGGGAGGGAAGCCGAGACCGCGGCATCCGAGAACACCTGCCCCGTCTGGATCATCAATCATCATCGGGAGGCGAAGGTGGAACTGACCAACGCTGTATCCATCGAGGATGGTGTACCGGGTCTCACGATCAGTGAGCAGACCTTCTACGGAGGGGCCTGGCGCATGGCCTGAGAATCCGAGGGCCCATGCGCTACTCGGCGCTCGATGCTCTTCGCACCCTGACATAGCGTGGGACCCGCATACGGTACCGCTCGTAGTCATCCCCGAAGACAGCGCTCAGGTGCTCCTCTTCGGCGAGGATCATCAGGTGGGCCAGGATGACGATCAGGATCAACACGCCGACGTTCGGCCAGGACGGCCACAGCACCAGGTAGCCGATCATGGCGGTGAGGAAGGCGACGGCTTGCGGGTTGCGGGTCGCCCCATACATGCGTGACCGCCGCAACACATCCACCTGCAGACCGTGCGAGCGGCGGATCCCCAGGACGAGAATCCCGGCCAGGGTGATCAGCCAGCCCCCCCCGAACAATGCCCAACCGATGATCGCCTGCACGGGCCCGACGTACACATCGGGCCAGCCATTGGGGATGTTCATCCAGCCGAAACATGCCCAGACAACAATGGCGACGTACTGAAGGAAGATGGAGAGCGGTGTCAATCGGCCGAACCTCGAGTAGTCGCGCCCCACGATGACACGGAACACGATGAGCTCGATGCCAAGAATCACCACGGCCGAACCGAAATACACCCATGCCCCCACGGCAGTCCTCCAGTCCCGAACGAGGATCCAGGACTCCGGCGCGTTTTCCCAGGCAGCCAGTTCCTGGCTACGGAACGTACTACCCCTTCTCCACGGCGCCGATCGTCTCGCGCGTACAACCCACTGTGACCGCTAGCTCGTGCGGCGTCATCTCGCCGTGTGACTGTCGCTACCCACGCTCGCTGTTTACCGGAGACCCCGACGGTTGAGAAGAAGGGGTCACGAATGCGGGAGAGAGCGGTGCGGCTCGTGGGGTAGACGGGGGCGAAGTACGGTTCGCGGTCCATCAAGCTCTGCTGGGGCAGGATTATGGAACGATCCGATCCCCCTGTCAGCCGGCCGATGAAGCGAGTACGATCACCCTCTCCAGCGCGGTCCCGGCCCCACGGTTCCCTGGCCGTCGATCCCCAGGCCCTCGGTCGACAAGAGGTCCTCCCACACCTCCCTGAGTTTCCGGACGCGCCCCGGATCCATTCCGACCCGCGAGCACGTCGAGTCGATCCGAGCCGCCAACGTCGCGCTTGCGCGTCGGCTCGGGGAGACGAAAGCTACGAACGTGTCGACCTTCCGTGTTCTCGTCGTGGTCACCGGTCTGGTGGTCTTGGGGGTGTCCGCATCCGCCCTCGACGACCTGGTGCGCCATGGTGGGGCGAGGGGATACTTCGGCTGGACCGAGGCGCCCACGCCCCCGCCCCCGAGCGCGTTCCGCGTCGTGGAGAGCGTGGACCCCTCCGGCCCTGCCGCGGGCCGGCTCCAACCGGGCGACCGGTTGGTGAGTCTCGACGGCGATACGTTGGTGGCGCGATTCGGAACCGCGTACGTCCGTACCACGGAGCCCGTTGGATGGCGCTACTCCATACGGATCCTGAGAGGCGGTCAGGAACTGGAGTACCAACTTTCCAGTGTTGCGGGGCGCCGAAGGCTCGCCTACCCCTGGTCGATGTTCTTCACGAGCCTTGTCTGGTGTGCCGTGGGGCTCTTCATCGGCTTCGCGAAGCCGGACGATGGGGTGGCTCGCGTGGCCTTCGCTGCGGCGGTAGCTACGGGACTCGTCTTCCTCCAGTCCGGGGCGACCCCCCAGCACCTCCCGGGCGGCATACATCAGCCCCTGCACTTCGCCCTGGGCTACCACTTCTTCTTTCGCTTCCCGGGGGGCATCGACCGGGGGAAGGTCTCCCGAACGCTTCTCTGGGCATTCTACGTCGTGGCCGCCTTCACCTTCGTGGTTCGCCAGCCGTTGACCTGGCTCTACTACACCCAGGGCCCCGGGGCCACCGCAGCCTGGGCGGCGGAGCACGCGGCGCTGTTGAAGTGGAGTTGGGCGCTGGCGCTCGCCCTCATGGTACCGGTGGTGACGGCAGCCCTGGTGCTCCTCGCGTCCACCTACTCGCGGGTCACCGACCGCCAGA
>JAOUPR010000056.1 GCA_029879725.1 Gemmatimonadota bacterium
GTCGGGCCGGGGGTCGGTAGACCAACGCTTCCCGCCAAAGCGTGGGGGGACTGAGCCCCGAACTACGACCCCCGGACCCGGGAATCCTCATCTGGTGAGTGCAGAGCCCAGGGCTCGCTCTTCACCGTGTGTCGGATAAATATGCGACACAAATGAATCATGTCAATGTGTCGCACCGTTCGAACTGCTCACCGACTGGGTACGATGCCAACCTAAGAGGACCTCTCTGGGCACGCAATCGGCGCCGTCCGACAACCGACGCGGCTCTCGCTTACATCGGCTCGGGCCGTCGAGCCCATGGAATGCTCGGGGCCCTCGGACCTCATCCAGATCATCGGCACGGTCGTCGAGGAACTTAACATGGTACCGACTCCGATCCATCGAGTCGCTCCCCACGCCCCCGTCTACGCCGGTGTGGCCTTCACGGACGGTAGCGCATCGATGAAGGCATCGAGGGCGATATCCACTTCCTCTTCGGTGACGTTCAGAGGGGGGAGGAAGCGCACTACGTCCGCACCGGCCCCCACGAGCAGGAGACCGCGCTCACGCGCCGCGCCTACCACGTCCGCCACGGGACCGGCGAGGGCCAGGCCCCGGATGAGGCCACGTCCCCGCACCCCCGTGACCTCGGTGTGCTCACGGGCGATGCGTTGCAGTCCGGCGTCGAGATAGGCGGCACGTGCCCGGACCGTCTCCAGGAAGCCGGGTCCGGTGATGGTCCGGAGCACCGCGAGGGCGACACTGGACACGAGCGGACCGCCCCCGAAGGTGGTGCCGTGATCCCCGGGATGCAGCGTCTCCGCGATGTGGGGCGCCATGATCACGGCACCCATGGGGAACCCTCCGCCCAGCGGCTTGGCGAGAGTCAGGATGTCCGGGGTAATGCCGGCCTCCTGGAACGCGAACAGGTGTCCCGTCCGCCCCAGCCCGCACTGGATCTCGTCGAAGATGAGCGCCGCTCCGATCTCGTCGCAGAACGCGCGGAGCTGGGAGAGGAAGCTCGCCGAGACGGAGCGGATCCCGCCCTCTCCCTGGATGGGCTCGATGATCACCGCGGCGGTGCGTTCGGACACGACCGACCGCACCGACTCGAGGTTCTCCGCTTCCGCGAAGCGTACGCCGGGCATGAGGGGGAGGAAGGGCTCCTGATAGGAAGGACGATCGGTGGCCGCCAGCGTACCGAAGAGCCGCCCGTGGAACGCTCCGCGGAAGGCCACGAACTCGTGCCGTCCGGAGTCGCCGGTGGTACCCGCCCAGCGGCGGGCGAACTTGAATGCCGCCTCGTTCGCTTCCGCTCCGGAGTTGCAGAAGAAGACCGACCCGGGGAAGGAGTGGGAGACCAGCGCCTCGGCGAGTTCCTCGCCGGGCCCCGTGCGGAAGAGGTTGGAGGTGTGGATCAGGCCCGAGTCCAGGGCTTCCCGCACCGCTCCGGTCACCACCGGAGACGCGTGCCCCAAGGCGTTGACCGCGATTCCCATGGTGAAATCCAGGTATCGGCGTCCGTGGTCGTCCCACAACCAAGCGCCCTCACCCTTCACGATCCGGAAATCCGGCTGCTTGTAGACCCCGAGAAGGGCCCCGGCCGCCTCCGCCGTTACCGCCATGTCGCCTCCAGAAGAACGTCCTGTGGGAAATTCCGTGTCCCGCGGCGACTCGGCGCCGGGGAACCCATCGTCAATCGATCCCGCTACTCGTGGCCCGTCACCGGCGGAGACCCCGGGTGGGGTCGAATCCCATCATCAGATTCATGTTCTGCACCGCCTGCCCCGCGGCCCCCTTTCCGAGATTGTCCAGGGCCACCACGAGCGTCAGTACGGATGGATCCAACTCCGCGTTCGCGGCCACGCCCAACGCCACGATGTCGGATCCCACCACGTCGACCAGGGCCGGGACGCCGCTCTCCAGCACCCGGACGGTGGGATTCCCTGCGAAGCGTGCCTTCCAATGCTCCAGGATATCCTGGGCGGTAACCCCGTCCGCCGGCGACAGATAGATCGTCTCCAGGATTCCCCGGGGAACCGGAAGGAGGTGTGGCTGGAACAGGAGGGGAAGCCCCGGGAGCGTGGCCCTCATCTCCTTCAGGTGGCGGTGTACGTTCCCCATGGCGTACGCGCGGTAGTCCCCGGCCACCTCGGCGAAGAGGAGTTCCCGCTTGGCCGTGCGCCCCGCGCCGGTCACACCGGAGGCCGCGTTGACGATGACCGGCGTTCCGGCCCTCACCACGCCCGCGACCAGCAGGGGGTGTAGCGCCGTGATCACGCCGGTGGGGTAGCACCCGGGGTTGGCCACGAGACGAGCCGCACGGATCGTGTCCGGAGTGAAGTCCGCCAGGCCGTACACGGCCCCGCCTTCCCTCCCCGACCCGGGGCGGTGATCCGCCGTGAGGTCCACCACCCTGCACCCGGCGTCGAGGGCCCGTTGCGCCCACTCCACCGACATCCCGTGGGGGAGGCAGAGGAAGACGATATCCACTCCCCGCAGGTCGGCGTCCGCCTCCGAAACGAGTGTGAGGCCGTGGAGCGCAGACGCCTCTCCGGCCTCCCTCTCCGAAGTAGCGAAGGCGACCCGGACACCCTCGTGATCGCGAAGGATCCGCAGGACTTCGAGGCCCGTGTACCCGGTTGCACCAACGATTCCCACCGTGGCGACAGAGTTGTTATGCGTATTCATCGCATTACTATGCATTTCGAACGTTGCGTCGTCAACTATTCGCACCGCTTTGGCGTCCTCTCCGATCCCCATCGCGACGCCACGCGTGAACGACCGACGCTCCGGTCACGGCCGGGCCATGGCCATGACCCGCTCTCTCACGTCATCCCGGGAGCTCTCGTCCCTCAGGATGAGGAGGATGGTATCGTCGCCCGCGATGGTGCCGAGGATCTCCGGCCATTCCTCCCAGTCGATGGCCGCGGCCACCGTCTGTGCGCCTCCCTTCATGGTGCGGATCACGAGGAGCACGCCGACACCCTCTGCCGAATGGAAGAGCGTGGGAAGGAGTGACGAGAGCGCGGGGGTACTCTCCCATCCCTCGGGAAGGGAGTAGTGGGCGTTGCCGTCCCCTCCCGGGACCTTCACCAGCCGCAGCTCCCGCACGTCGCGGGACAGAGTGGCCTGGGTGACGTCGGTACCCCTCTCGAGAAGGAGTTCCCTCAGGGCCTCCTGGCTCGTCACACGATGGTGCTTGATCAGGTCCAGGATCTGTTCCTGCCGCTCGATCTTGCTCACGCCACGCCCTCTTCCACCAGGCGACGTACGCGCTCGGGCTCGAACCCCAGGCTACGCTCCACTTCGAGGCCGTCCACGAAGAGAATCACGGTAGGGATGCTCCTGATCTGGAATCGTTGGGCGATCCCGGGGGCCTGGTCCGTATCCACCTTGACCACGAGAAGCCGGCCGGTGTGCTCATGGGCCATCTCATCCATGAGGGGCGCCACCATCTTGCACGGCGCGCACCAGTCCGCGTAGAAATCCACCAGTACCGGCGACCCTGCCTGGAGTACCGTGCGCTCGAAGTCCTCTTCCTGGACCTTCACCGGCCGGTCCAGGAGCATGGGCTTGGCACACTCCCCGCAACGGGGTCGGGACTCGGCCCGGACCAGGTCGATCCGGTTGAGGGTGAGGCAGAACCCGCAACGCAGCGTCACGGGGAAACGGGGAGTCCCATCACTCACGGTATGATCCTTCGTTACGCTCATGCAGGAATATGAAACGGGGAAGACCCGGCCGGCAACGCGCCGGCCGGGTCTTCCCTACCCTCTCGATCCTCGAGATCAGAAGATGTCGTACTTCACCCGCACCATGGCCAACCGGCCCATGGTCGGTACGCCCACGAACGGGCGATAGTCCGAGTCGAACACGTTGTTCACCATCACCTGGAAGGTGGCCTGGGTGTTCGGAACCTTGTACCCGAGGTTGAGGTCCACCACGGTCGCGGCCTGCACACAGTCTTCGATGAAGCCACCCACGGTCACACCGGGGAGGCACCCGGTGCCGACGTAGTCCGCCGACACCGCCGGGAACTCATCCGTATAGCGCATCCGGAGCCCCGCGTTGAACCCCGTGAGGACGTCCCTGTACGCAAGGCCGAGCGAACCCTTGTGGCGGGGGGCGTTCAACGCGATGGGCGCGCCGTCCGCGATGGCGAAATAGTCCTTGCTGATGTGGCTGTACGTGCCGCTCATGGTCCAGTTGTCGTCGATGAACCACTCCATGGCCAGGTCGGCACCCCACAACTCGATGTCACCCACGTTGCGGTAGGTCACGATGATGTCGGCGCCCTGGGCCGCCACCTGGTCGGACGACAGGACCCCGACGGGAATGGACGCCATTCCCGTGGCGAGACCCGGAATCACGGCCGCGGCCGTGGCCTGGGCGGTGGCGAGCGCGGTCGCCGCGTCCATCCCACCCCCGATGTACGCCTGCGTCAACGCGGTGACGATGGGCGCCGCCACGTAGGCCGCGATGTCCTGGCCGTTGAGCGTGAGGAGCGGGGTCTGGATGAGAAGAGGCGACACGAAATCGTTCTTCTTCATGTAGTAGACGTCCGCGGCGAAGCGGAACCGGTTCTGGAAGATCCCTTCCCAGCCGACCTCATACGTCTCGGTGTTGCTCTCGTTGATGACCGGGACGTCCTGGATGTTCATGCTCGAGAGCGGTACCGGGCTCGGGGAGGACTGCGTCAGGTCCAGCCCCATGACCTGGATATCGGACTCGGTGGGATCCAGGGCCGCCAGGATGGGAAGAATGGAGCCCAGCGAAGCGGGGAGCTGCCCGGCGGCCACCTGAGCCTGTAGGACGCCCAGGGCGAGGTCCCACATCACTCCCGTGGTGGCCGGGAGCAAGGTGCTCGCGCCACCCGGGTAGAAGGGGGAGCGCATACCCCACTGCGACCCACCCGGACCGTGACCCTCGAACCCGAAGCCGGTCCGGCCGGTCCCGAAGGCGCGCGTGGTGTATCCGAGGGAGCCGAGGGGCGGCGGCGCGGCTCCTCCGGAGATGTCGAGGAAGTAGTTGAGCGACGACGGCGTGGAGAAGGCGCGGTTGTAGGTGAGGCGGAAGCTCTGACCGTCCACCGGCTTGATCACCAACGCGGCCCGGGGCGAGAAGACCCGGTCCGGGAGGATGGAGTGATCGTCCACGCGCCCGGCCAGAATCAGGTCGAGCTGTTCCGAGACGGCGGTCTTGGACTGGATGTACGCGCCCCACTCGTCGATGTCGTCCTCTGCCTCGTAGGACCCGTTGATGGTCCCACCCGTCTCGGGGCGGGTGGCGAAGTAGTCGAACCCGTAGGTGAAGTCCTGGCGGCCGTCCATGAGCGCCAGGCCGTGCTGCACCTGCCCCACGAGGAGGGTGGACTCGTCCACCAGCGGCAGCCCCGAACGGAGCAGGTAGGTCCCGCCTGCGTTGCTCGTGTTGTAGTACCCCTGGGTGAAGAACCGGCCCTTGCTCAGCCGGGCCTGCCAGAAATCGTAGATCCAGTCGGTGGTCTGTCCCGCGCCGAGGCCCGTCAACTCGATCCCCGTGGCGCTGGTGCGGCCGTAGGTGGCCACGAACATCCCGTCGTCCGCGAACCGGTAATCGGCCCGGGCCTCCAACCCATAGCGTTCGAGGTCGTAGTTGCGAATACCGATCTGGCTACATGCGAATGCTCCGTCCGCCGCGGAAAGTCCGCGTAGCTCCTTGTCGTCGACACACGCCGCCGGGTCGGCTGCCGCCTGGAGTCGGGCGGATTCTTCCGCCGGGTCCGTGTATTCCCACTCGCTCCCGCGGATGTACTGCCCCGACACCTTGAACCCGAAGTCGTCGCTCAGAAGGAACGCGCTCCGGAAGGAGCCCTGGAAGACGGAACGCTCACCCGCTCCCAGAGAAATCGTGGTTCCCTGTGAATCCAGGGGAGACTTGGTGATGAAGTGGAGCACGCCGTTGGCCGTGTTCGGACCGTACAGGGCCGACCCCGGACCCAGCACCACCTCGACCCGGTCGATGTCCAGCTCGTTCGACGGGATGAAATGGAGGAGGTTCACCCGGAGCGAGGGCATCCCGGCCAACCGGTAGTCGGTGAGGGTGTGCAGTGCGCCCGAGAAGATGTTGTTGAAGCCGCGGACCACGACGTTGCTCGCCTGGATCCCGTGGCTGATGATGTCCACACCCGGCGCCGTCTTCAGGTAGTCCGTCGGGGTGGTGGCGGGCATCTCCTGAATCTCGACGTCGCTGATGGTGAAGCTCATGTTGGGAGCCTCGGTGCTCTTTTCCTGTGTACCCCGCGACGTCGTCACGACCATGGGATCCATCTCCAGGGCCATGGACGTCATGGTGATGTCCTGGGTGGTGGTCTGGCCCGCGGTGATGTCCACTCCGTCGATACGGTGGACGCGGTACCCCACGTACGTCACGCCGATGTCGTACGTTCCCGCCGCCAACTGGATGCGATACCGTCCGGCACCGTCGGTGAGACCGCCCACGCCGGCGGGACCGCCGAGAACGGACACCTGCGCACCCTCCAGAGGCTGCCCGGTCCCCTGGTCGGTAATGACTCCAGTAAGCACACCCTGCTGAGCCCGAGCCTCACCCGCGCCGAAGACGAGGGCAGTGAGAGCGAGGGCCGTGAGTCCAGCGAAGTTCCTGCGCATGGCTCTTCAACTCCGTTGAAAAGACGGGAAACCGAGGTCGATCCCGACCGAGGTCCTACTCGCGGACGAACGTATCGCCGTTCCCGTGCCGTCCGCAAATGTTTTTCCCACGTAATCAGGTGACGGGTCGACGCTCCTTCACGTACGTGGGTAGAATGACATGCCCCAAACCGAGCTCCTCGAGCAGGGACTCGAAGGCGGACAGATCGTCCGAAAGGATCACGTCCCGGGCGCGGGCGCGCTCCAACCATTCCGTCCGGAGATCCCCCAGGCGGGTACGGGCCCCCGCCGTGACGGGGGGCACGGTTCCGTCCACGGAGCCGATGAGGTGGAGCATCTGAGCGTCGAGCTGGTTCAGGAAGTTGATGACGTCCTGGAAGGTCTTCTGACGCGACTGGATCAGGAGATCCTCCAGCCCGGTGATCTTCTCGGCGAGCGCGGTTCCGGCCGCGATGACCGTGTCGGCGGAGGGCTGTCCCTCCACGCTCGCCACGATCTCGTCCACCTGCCCCTTCACGAAACGGAGCGTGTTCACCGACTCGTAGAGCTCCCTCACCAGGCCGTACGCCTGCGCGAGAAAACGGTCCTGCTCCCCGTACTGCGCTTCGGTGGCCTCCACGCGAGGATCGGGAACGACCTCGAAGTCCACCATCTGCTCCTGGTCACCCCAGGTGAGTCGCGCCTGGTAGATCCCCGGGGGCATGGTGCGCCCTTGAAGGCTTCCGTACGTCATGAGTCCCTCCACCTCCGGGAGCGACTCCGCGCGGAGATCCCAGGCGAAACGATTCATCCCCGCGACCGGGTCGGGGAGCTCGGCGAAGTCCTCGTTCCCGGCTTCCTCGGGGTTCGTGGCGAAGGTCCGCACCACGGTCCCCATGGCGTCGAGGATCTCCAGCGTGACCAGCCCCTCGGGATCCGCGGCGAAGGAGTAATAGAGCTGTACACCCGACGGTGGGTTGGGCGCGACGCCCCGTCCCCCACCCCATCCGTCGAACGCGGCCCGGACGGTGGTACGGGGCCGGAGGAGACGCATGGGCGCGGCGGTCGTCTCCGCGCTCACCTGCCGCAGCGGCGAGAGGTCGTCCAAGACCCAGAACGCCCGTCCCTGCGTCGCCGCGACGAGGTCTCCGTTGCGGATGGTGAGGTCGGTGACGGGCACCACCGGCAGGTCGAGCTGGAAGGGCGCCCACGACACCCCGGCGTCGAAGGAGACGTACATCCCCGTTTCCGTTCCCGCGTAGAGGAGCCCCGGCCGGACCGGGTCCTCCCGTACCACGCGGACCCACGCCTCCCCCGGGATCCCGGCGACGATGCGGCGCCACGACGCACCGTAGTCCGTGGTCCTGAACACGTGGGGGGTGAAGTCGTTGAACTTGTAACGCGTGATGACCACGTACGCCGTGGCGGGATCGTGGGGTGACACCTCGATGGAGTTCACGAGCGCCTCCCCCAGATTCCCCGGTGTGACGTCGATCCAGCTCTCGCCCCCGTCGCGCGTGAGCTGGACCAGGCCGTCGTCCGTCCCGACCCAGATGACCTCTTCTTCGTGGGGGGACGGCGCCACGTAGAAGATGGTGTTGTAGTTCTCGCCTCCCGCTCCCTCGTTGGTGATGGGCCCGCCCCCGGCGCCCTGCTTCTCTTCGTCGTCCCGGGTGAGGTCGGGGCTGATCTCCACCCAGCTCTGGCCGCGATCCGTGGTGCGGAAGAGAACGTTCCCGCCGTGGTAGATCACGTCGGGATCCTGAGGGGACGCCACGATGGGGGCGTTCCAGTTGAAGCGGTACTTCTGGTCCACGGGGTGGGTCCCGAGGCCCAGGTAGGGATAGGCCATGACCGGCTTGGACTGCTCCGTCACCCGATCCCACACGTCGATGAGTCCCTGGTAGCACCCGCCGAAGACCCATCGCGGATCGTCCTCGTCGAAGGCCAGGTAGGCGCTCTCACACCCCGACACCGAGTAGAAGTCCTCCCATCCGATCCCCCCCACCGCCGCCGAGGCGATCCCCAGCGCCGAGTTGTCCTGCTGGCCCCCGTAGATGTGATACGGGAACCGATTGTCCGTGCTCACGCGATAGAACTGGGCCGTGGGCTGGTTGTTCAACGTCGACCAGGAGTCCCCGCCGTTGTAGCTGATCTCGCCGCCGCCGTCGTCCCCCAGGATCATACGCTCGGGGTCGTCGGGGTCGATCCAGAGATCGTGGGTGTCACCGTGCCCCACCTGCACCCGGGTGAACGTCTTCCCCGCGTCGATGGAGCGG
Source organism: Gemmatimonadota bacterium (assembly GCA_029879725.1). Lineage (GTDB taxonomy): Bacteria > Gemmatimonadota > Gemmatimonadetes > Longimicrobiales > Gaopeijiaceae > JAOUPR01. Next base: position 8,888 of record JAOUPR010000056.1, read on the forward strand.
AGCATGGGAGCGTTGAGGACGTAGACCGTGTTCTCGTCGCGTGGGTCCGCGAAAACCTCCATGTAGTACCAGGAACGCGTCTGCACGATGCGCTCGGCCGTGGTCTGGGTCCAGGTATCGCCTCCGTCGTCGGACCGGTACACACCACCCTTCCCGTCGGCGGCCTCGATGTTGGCGAAGACGCGGTCGGGATTCGCTCTGGAGACGTCGATCCCGATCTTCCCCATGAGATCCGGGAGCCCGTCGTCCAGTCGGGTCCAGGTGTCGCCGGAATCGGTGGAGCGCCAGATCCCCGAGCCCTCGCCGCCGGAGCGGACCATCCACGGGTAGCGGCGGTGGTCCCAGAACGCGGCGTAGAGGACCCGGGGGTTGTTCATGTCCAGGGCCACGTCACTGGCGCCGGCGTCCGGGCTCACGTAGAGCACCTTGTTCCAGGTGAGCCCTCCGTCCATGGAACGGTACACGCCGCGGTCCTCGGTGGCGCCGTAGGGCGAACCCTGGGCCGCGACGTACACGACGTCCGGGTAGCGGGGATGGATCCTGATCCGGGAGATCTGGCGGGTGCCTTCGAGACCGACGTGGGTCCAGCTCTTCCCTCCGTCGGTGGACCGATAGACCCCGTCTCCGTGCGAGGTCATGACGCCCCGCACGGCATGCTCACCCATCCCCACGTACACGACGTTGGGATCCGACTCGCTCACGGCGATGGCGCCCACGGATCCCGTCCCGAAGTACCCGTCGGAGACGTTCTTCCAGTTCTCGCCACCGTCGGTGGTCTTCCACACGCCTCCTCCGGTGCTTCCGAAGTAGAAGGTGCGGGGTGCGCCCCTCACGCCGGACACGGCATTCGAGCGGCCACCCCGGAAGGGGCCCACGTTCCGCCACTTCATGGCGGACACCATGGACTCGTCGAACCAGGAGGCCTGCGCGGCGGCGTGCTCCGCGGCCGCGAGGATGAGGAGGGAGAGAGCGGTGAGGATCCGGCGCGCCCGCATGATGACCGTCCAGAAAGGGGTGAGCGTCATTCGATACGGCATCCTATCCGGGCGGAGCCGTTCGAGGCAACCGGCGCGCTGGCGGGCTCGCAGGGGTGGCGAGACCCTGGTCGTCGCCTCATGATGATCCCCTTCCTGGACCTACCTCCTCCCCGGAACCCATCGTGGACGACGTCTTCCCACCTTCCCGATTCCATGAAGCGCGCGCCCTCATCGCGGGCTCGGTCCACAGGACGCCGCTGGTATCCTCGCGGTATCTCACGGAACGTGTCGGGGTCCCCGTCTTCCTGAAGTGCGAGAACCTCCAGAAGACGGGGGCCTTCAAGGTACGGGGGGCGCTCCACCGTCTCCTGACGCTCTCGGACGAGGACCGAGGACGGGGTGTGATCACCATCTCCGCGGGGAACCACGCCCAGGCCACGGCATGGGCGGCCAGCGCCGCCGGAGTTCCCTCGGTCGTGGTGATGCCGGAGAAGGCGTCTCCGACGAAGGTGGTGGCCTCCCGGGAGTACGGGGCGGAGGTGATTCTCCACGGCGATGCCGCGGCGGCGTTCCGCCGGGTGCGGGAGCTGGCCGAGGAGCGGGCGCTCACGTTCGTGCATCCGTTCGACGACCCCGAAGTGGTGGCGGGTCACGGGAGCGTGATGTTGGAGATCCTGGAGGATCTCCCCGAGGTGGGCGCAGTCGTGGTCCCCGTGGGAGGCGGAGGGCTGGTCTCGGGAATCGCCGCGGCGGGGGGCGCGCTCCGGCCGGACGTGGCGGTCTGGGGGGTCGAACCGGAGGGAGCCAACGCCATGTCCCGCAGTCTGGCGGAGGGGCACGCGGTGCACCTCGACGCCGTGTCGACCATCGCGGACGGCCTGGGGGCGCCCATGGCGGGGGAACTCAATCATCGCCTCGTCGCCGAGCACTGTCGCGGAGTGGTGCAGGTCTCCGACCGTGAAATCGCGCGGTCCCTGGTGACGCTCCTCGAGCGGACGAAGCTGCTCGTGGAGCCGGCCGGGGCGGCGGGGGTCGCGGCGCTGGTCGCGGGGCGGATCCCCGTGGAGCGGGGCCGGTCGGTGGTGGTGGTCCTCAGCGGGGGGAACGTGGACCGGGCCTTGTTGGCCCGGATCCTCGATGGCGAGGCGGACGAGAGCGGGATATGATCGGGCCATGAATACATCCGCTTCGTGGTTCCGGCGCCTCCTCCTCCCCGGGTTCGTCTTCCAGTCCGTCGTCATCGCGGGTGGGTACGGGACCGGGCGGGAGTTGGTGGAGTTCTTCCTGACGCAGGGGCCGGTGGGCGGCCTCCTCGCCCTGGTGGCCAGCATGGTGGTCTTCAGCCTGGTGTGCATGGCGACCTTCGAGTTCGCCCGCGTGTTCCGGGCCCACGACTACCGCCACTTCTTCCGCGAGCTCCTGGGGCCCGGGTGGGTGGTCTTCGAGGCGGCCTACGTCGTGCTCCTCCTCCTGATCCTCGCGGTGGTGGCGGCCGCGTCGGGCTCCATCGCCGTGGAGACCTTCGGACTCCCGTACGCGGTGGGCGTGGCCGCGGTGATGATGGCCGTGGGCGCGCTGGTCTTCGGTGGGAGCGCACTCATCGAGCGGGTGTTCTCGGTATGGTCCGCGGTCCTGTATGGGGTGTACCTCGTCTTCTTCGCGTGGTGCTTCCACCGTTTCGGCGGCGTCATGGAGACGGTCCTGACCTCGGAGCCCGCGGGGTCCGGGTGGGCGTGGGCGGGGTTGCGCTACGCCGGGTACAACCTCGCGGTGATCCCCGCGGTCCTGGTGACCGTGCGCCACCAGACGTCCCGCGCGGACAGCCTGGTGGCGGGGGCGCTGGCGGGGCCCATCGCCATGATTCCCGGTCTCCTCTTCTACTTCGCCATGGTGGGGCAGTATCCCGGGATCCTCGACGACACGGTGCCGGCCAACACGCTCCTGGAGATCCTGGGCTCGCGTGCCTTCCAGATCGTTTTCCAGGTCGTCCTCTTCGGCACGCTCATCGAGACGGGAACGGGGCTCATCCACGCCGTGAACGAGCGCCTCTTCGGCGACGTGGAGGGCGAACCGCGCCCGGCGCCGTCGTGGGCGCGGCCCGCGGTGGGCGTCGGCCTCCTCCTGGCCGGAGCGGCGGTCTCCCGCTTCGGCCTGATCAACCTCATCGCCAAGGGCTACGGGCAGCTCACCTTCGTGTTCATCGCCGTGTACGTGATCCCCGTCCTCACGTGGGGGGTGTGGAAGGTCCGTCGCCGGTAGCTCCGTCCTTCGTGGCCAGGCGGTCCATCACCACGGCCGTCGTGACCTGCCCCAGAGCGTTGGTGGCGCTCCGGAACATGTCCGGGATGCGATCGACGCTGAGGAGGATGGCCAACCCTTCCAACGGGATCCCCACGGTCTGCAGGGCGGGCGCGAGGGTCATGACTCCCGAGCTGGGCACCGGGGCCACGGTGAGCGACACCAGGAAGGTGGCCAGCAGCGCTCCCCCGACGGCCGCCGCGGGGATGGGAACGTGGTAGAGGTCGGCGAGGAAGATGATGGCGGCACCCTGGAACAGGGCACTCCCCGCCCGGTACATCGAGGCCCCCAGGGGGATGACCAGATCGGCGATCTCGGGTGAGAGGTGGAGGTTCTCGTCGGCCTCCTCCAGCATGACCGGGAGCGCCGCCGCGGTGCTGGTGGTGCTGAAGGCGATGGCGAACCCGCCGAAGGTCGACTTCAGGAAGTGGACCGGCCCGATCCCTCCCACGATGCGAAGGAAGGGGACGTAGACCACGGTGAAGAACACCGCGAGCCCCACGATCACGCAGACGATGAGCACGGCGAGGGCCACGAGGAAGTCCCACCCGAGGCGGGCCGTGGCAGGGGCCGCCAGCCCGATGATCCCCAGGGGAGCCGTCCAGAGGATCCAGTAGACCAGCCGGATGAGTGCGTCGCTCACCGCCTCGGCGAACCCCACCAGGCGGCTCCGCGCCGCTTCCTCCAACGTCCCCGCCGCGGCCGCGAAGAGCGCCGTGAAGACGATCACCGGGAGGAGCGCGCCACTGCTGGCCGCCGCGAACGGGTTGCGGGGAATCAGGCTCACGAGGAAGTCCACCACTCCCGGGATCTCCGGCACCTCCCGCGCCTCCACGGGAGGAACCGGCATGTCCGGAGCGAAGGAGAGCCCGATCCACATCACCCCCATCCCGATGAGGATGGCCGGAAGGATGGTCCCCCAGAAGAACGCCAGAGTCATGACTCCGAGCCGCCCCAGCTTTCTCGGGTCTCCCAGCTTCGCGATCCCGGTGAAGATCACGGCCATCACCAGGGGGACCACCACCATGTTGATGGCATTCATGAAGGCCACCCCGAGAGGCGCCACTCCATTGGCGAGCGCCATGAGGGGATCCTTCATGGCATGCGCCTCCGGAACGGCCGCCGCCGTGAGACCGAGGCCGAGACCGAGGATGAGCCCGATCAGGATACTGACGTGGAGCATGGCGTGATTCCGGCGTTGTCGTGGGGCGGATCCGGGGATGGGCGTCCGCGGGCCCAATCGGCGGCTTGCAGGGCCATTCGTCAAGGCGGCGCGAAGTCGTCCCAGTCAGACATCCCCTCTTCCCGGCCGCCGGAGCACCTTCCATTCCGAGGCGCCCACGGCGCCCGACAGCTGCGGAGTGGCGGACGGGCTCAACCTGCGAAAAGGAAGGATCCCATGAAGAAGGTTTCGAAGCTCGTATCCGGTACCGCTCTGGCGATGCTCACGCTTGCCGCCGTTCCCCGCGGGGTTTCGGCCACCGATTGCACCCAGAGCTACATGCTGTGCGTGAACAGCGCGGTGCAACTGGAAGCCGTGTACGACGAGATGGCCTCGGTGGAGTGCGCCGCCGGGTGGCTCGGCTGCACGGTGGGCAAGCTCCGGTTCTGGTAGTTCCCGACACTCCCGGCTGACGGAGGCCCGTGAGGGCCTCATCCCGACACGTTCGAAGAAAGGAAGCTCATGATCCGCTCGTCCGTCACTCCGTTGCTGGCCGTGTTGGCCGCCTGCGCCCCCGATGGGGACACGTGGAATCCAGCGTATTTCCCCGACGGCGAAGGCACCCGGCACGTCGCATCCTGCGAAGAGGTCCGTCATCCCCCGAACACCGACGTGTCCCTGATGCGCTCCTTCGGAGACACGCTCGTGGTGGTCGACGGGGCCGGTGGCCGGACCCTCGTGCTGGACCGTGCGTTCGACATCCTGGCGGAGATCCCCCATGACCCGGAGGGGCCCGCTCCCCTCCTCGATCCCCGCGGCGTGGCTCTCACGAGCGACTCGGTCCTGGTATTCGCAGACCGGCCGCTGGCTCGCCTTCAGTTCATCACCCTGGGCGGTACCCTGGCGCGTACGGTGGACCTCCCGTTCATGCCGGACGCGCTGCAAGCACACGGAGCCGGATTCCTGACCGCCTCCACGCAACTCGGCGCCGGTCCCGATCAGCTCCTCTACTTCGTGGACGCTCAGGGCGGCGTGACCGAGTTGGGGGAGGAACCGCGAGGCGTAGATCCCTGGCAACTCCGGACGTTGGCCAACCTGGTGGCGATGGCTCCCGTGGCGGGCGGGACGGCCGTCGCGCATCGCTTCGTGGTGCCGGAGGGGTACGCGATCTCCTCTCCCGACGGTACCGGGTTGGTGCGAGTGACACGACACGCGCTCCCGGTTCCGGAGCGTCTCTCCTCCCGCGTCGGATGGCTTCCCGCCCCGCCCTTCGACGGGGATGCGCTCATGGACATCCTCACGCCCGTCCTCGACATGGATGCCACCCAGGACGGACGGGAACTCCTGCTCCTGAGTCGCTCTGGACGGCGCGGAGGCCCCCACCATGAAAAGATCGTGATCCGCACGGCTGGTGACTTCGCCTTCGTCGAGAGTATCCGACTTCCCGTGAACGCCGGGCACCTGGTCGCGTGGGGCGGCCGAGGGGGGATCCTCGTGGCGGACGACCAGGATCACTGGTACACCTGCGTTCTCCCGTGAACGGCGGGACCGAATGGAACGGGTGGGCACTTCGGGCCCGCGGGCTCTTCGTGCGAGGGGGGGCGCGCGCCGTCGTGAGCGGGTTGGATCACGACTTCGAGAACGGAGGAATCCACTGGGTGACGGGTCCGAACGGTGCGGGAAAGTCCACCTTCCTCCGGGTGCTCGCGGGGGTGAGCAGCCCCGCGGAGGGGATCGTCGCGATATCCCCGCCGGCGGAGGGTTCGCCGGCGCCCGTGAGGCGCTACTACCACCCCGACATGCGCCTCCCTCCGGAGATCCGGGCGTGGGACTGGATCCGCTTCATCGCTCCCAGGAAAGAGGGCGGAGGCCCCGACGGGCTCCTCCCCCCACATCTCAACTCCCGCACCCGGATCCGCGACATCTCCACGGGAGAGGAGAAACGGCTGGTCCTCTGGAGCATCCTGGCCTCCAGAGGGGACATCCTGGTGCTGGACGAGCCCTTCGAGCACCTCTCCGCGGAAGCGAAGGGCGAGTTGACGCTCGCTCTGGACGGGCGCGCCCGAAGGTCGGTCGTGGTGGTGGCGACCAACCAGGCGGTCCCCGAAGGGATGGTGCCGGGATCCCTGTTGGCGTTGGGTGAGGCCCTCACCGGCGTGAATCCTTCGTGAGCCCGTCGGTGAGGGGATCCTGCCGGCGCTTCGCACGCTTCGAGTCCGGACGGGCCCTCGGGTCGTTCGGATGGCGCCTGGGGGTAGTGGCCTTCGGGATCGTCCACGCCTCCGGGACCCGCTTCCATCTGGACGAGGACGGCCTGTTCGGGTATGGGATCCTGGTGGGGCTCGCCCTGGGAGGGGGAGTCCGCCTGGGCGAGGACCGGCGGCTCCGACTCCCCCTCCTGTTGGGGATGAACGTCCTGAACCCCGCCCGCTACGCCGTCGGAAAGGTGGCGAGCCAATGTCTCGTCATGATGGCCCTGGTGGCGTTGGCCGTGCTGGTGAGCCTCGTCCTCCGCCCCGTGGACCCGGGACTCGCCGCGTGGCACGGTCTCCTCTTCGCGGGTGTGGCCGGGCTCCTGGCGCCGGCCATCTCCCTGGCGGATGCGTTGCTGGACACCCGCCTGCCGGGACTGGTGGCGCTCCTGGGGATGATGGGCGGCCTCGTGCTCCTGGTGGGGACCGGGGTGGACCCGGCATCGGTGACGCGGGCCCTCGGGTTGGACGCCGTCCCCCGGGCTCCGACCACGCTCCTCCCCCTCTTCGGGCGGAGCGTTGTCGGGTGGGCGTCCTCTTTCCTCGTGGTCCTGGGGGCGGCGTGGTACGGGTTTCCCCGCCCGGGATGACCCTCCTCCTGGAGGACGGAATCAGGGACGAGCGGTCCGGGACCGCATGTGTGCTTCCAGCACACGGATGGCGGCGATTCCCGCGGCCGGACCCACCGCCAGGGCCGCGAACGCCCAGCGCCATCCCACCACGTCCACCACGACGGGGAGCCCCTGGATCGTCACCATGGTGAGGAGGAACCCCAGGGAGGTCTGGAGCGTGAGGGCGGTGCCCACGGTGTGCGAGGGGGCCACCTCGGTGACCATGGCGCTGAACTGGGCGGAGTCGGCCACCACGAAGAACCCCCACAGCCAGGTGGCCACGACCACGACGGGAAAGGGCGCGCCCAGGAGGAGGCCGATCCCCAGGGAGCACGCGCCACTCACCGCCATGGCACCGCGCACCACCCTTCCCCGCCCGATCCGGTCGGCCGCCCATCCACCCCACACACAACCCAACCCACCCCAGGCGATGGCGCCGAACGACGCCAGGTCCACCCAGGTGTGGGCCGTGGTATCGGCGGCCTGGTCGGCCGCCACCGCAAGGAAGGCGGGGACCCATGTCCACATGGCGTAGAGCTCCCACATGTGCCCCAGGTATCCGCCCGTGGCCAACATCGTGTCCCGGTGTCCGACGATCTGACCCACCAGACGCCAGGTGAAGGGACGCCGCTCGAAGGCATGGGGCCCATCATGGTAGAAACCCGCCACGAGCAGGCTTCCGATCACTCCGGCGCAGGAGGCGCCAAGGATCACAGCGTGGAACCCGGCACCCGGGAACGCCTTGAGGAGGTAGGGAGTGGCCTTGCCCACCGTGAGCGCGCCCACGGCGGTGCCGATGGCCAGACCTCGCGCGGATCGGAACCACGTCGCGACCATCTTCATGGCGGGAGGATAGACCCCCGCGATGAAGAAGCCGGTCAGGAAGCGGAGCACGACCCCCGTCGCGAACCCGGGGGACCACACGAGGACTGCGTTCGCCGCCGCCGCGAGGAGCGCGCTTCCGGCGAAATACCAACGCGAGGGAAGGATGTCGGCCAGGTTCAGCACGGCGGCCGCCGCCGTTCCCGCCACGAACCCGAGCGCGACGACGGTGGTGAGGAACGACACCTGTCCCTGGCCGAGGTCCCAGCGAACCCGGAGTTCCGCCGCCACCGCGGAGGCCGTGAACCACTCGGTGAGGCCCAGGAGGAGCGCCGTGGCCACCAGGGCCAGCATGGCCCACCGGCGCGGATCCCGATCCGTGGAGTCGGTCACCTCCGGAACATCTGCTTCACGACGAACCAGACGTTGGCGGGACGCTCCGCGAGGCGTCGCATGTACCATGGGAACCAATGCCGCCCATAGCTGATCAGGACCCGCATTCCGTATCCCCCGGCCGCCAGACGCTTCTGCTCCACCGGCTGGATCCCGTACAGCATGGCGAACTCCCACGACGTGGGATCGATCCCGATCTCGTCGGCGATGCGCCGGGCCTCTGAGACCATCGCGGGATCGTGGGACGCGATGACCGGCCGCCCCGCCCTGCCGTCCTTGCGGGCACGGAGGAGCGTCTCGGTGAGGCGGACGAAGTTCGCGTCCACGTCGGACTTCGCCGGGAACGCGACCTCAGGGGGCTCCATGTAGGCGCCCTTCACCAGGCGGATGGCGGGTCGCAGGGGGAGGAGCGCCTCCAGATCGTCCGCGGTGCGGAAGAGGTACGCCTGCAAGCAAAGCCCCACGTTGTCGTACTTCGCCTTCACCGCACGGAAGACCTCCAGCGTCGCGTCCACGTACGGCGAGCTCTCGATGTCGATCCATACGATTCCCGTCTCGCCACATTTCCGGGCCAGATGGGAGAGCCTCTCCACGGGCCCTTCCCTTCCCTGGTCGAGCCCCAGCTGCGTGAGCTTCACCGAGATCTCCGTGTCCAGCCGCTGGGCCCGGACGGCATCCAGAACACCCAGATAATGATCCATCACGGCGTCGGCCTCGGCGTCGGTGGAGACGTTCTCGCCCAACAGCGTCACCGTGGTGACGATCCCGTGGTCCTCCAGCCGCAGGGCCTCGCCGAGGGCGTCCTGGAGCTCCTCGCCCGGCATGAAGCGGCGGGTGGCACGCTGGACGAAACGAAACCGCGGAAGACGGCGCGCCATGAAGGAATTCGTGGACGCCCAGAGAAGAACGTTGCGCATCACGGGAGCTGCCTCGCGATCATGGATGGACGAAGGGAATCAGTCATGCCCGGAGCCTCGCCGCACGGGGCGGATCCGGTCCAGGGGAGTGAATCCCCCGGCTTTCAGAGAAGCGTCGAGCGCGGCCAGGGGCCCCTCGATGAGCCCGTTCACGTGATCCACGATGCGGTCCGCGGTGGCCTCCGCCCGGGTCAACCGCATCAGATCGGTGGCGGAGGGAGCGCCCCGGAGGTCGGCCAGGAACCGGCCCATGGAGACCACCTCCCGCGCCGGGATGTCCCCGCCGCAGATCCCCTGGCACTCCGGACCGGTGAAGAACTCCCGACTCGCGAGCGCGAGGGCGTCCTGAACTTCCCTGGCCTCGGAACGCAACGCGGCGGTGGCCGGACCGGTGGGGAGCGCCTCGACCACCGAGGCCACACCGGACATCGCCGCCCGGAGCGCGCGTTGAGCCTCCGTGACGGCCTGTCCTGCCCGGGCCGCACGGCGGACGCCCCGGGACCGGGCGTTGAGCTCCGCGGTGGTCCGGACGTCTCTCGGATCGGGGGCGACCCGAAGGGTGACCTCGGTGGTCACCTCCCCGGCGGACGCCGACACGGAGTACTCGCCCGGGAGTACGGGGAGGTAGGACGGGAACTCCACCGGGTCGGCACTCCCGCCGGGGCGGAGATTCCATTGGAGGCGATTCATCCCCCGGCGCGCCTCGACCGTGGTCGTGTAGACGACCGTCCCCGCGGCGTCGCGCACGGCCATCTCCACCCTTCCCGCCTCATGGTGCCAGAAGGTGATCATGGCGCCGAACGGGCGGGTCGCGCCCTGCTGCATGGCGTGTCCCGTGGAACGGTACCCGAGCCCCTCGTCGATCTCCACGTCGAGGGCGGGAGGGGGAGAGAAGAGCTGGGGACCGGCATCCGTGAGTCCGACTTCCCCCGCCGCGAGCGCCCGGAGTGGCCGCACGTCATCGACGATGAGGATGCCCCGGCCGTGGGTGGCCAGGACGAGATCCCCGTCACGGGGATGGACCAGGGCGTCTCTCACCGGGACCGCCGGAACCCCGGAAGTCCATCGCGTCCAGGAGTTTCCGGCATCCGTGCTGAAGTAGGCCCCGAACTCGGTTCCCAGGAACAGGAGGTTGGGCTCCACCGGGTCTTCGGCGAGGACGTGGGCGAAGGCGTCGACTCCCGCGGTGGGGAGTCGGGACCACGTGGCGCCGTAGTCGCGGGTGCGGTAGACGTACGCTTCCCAGTTCCCCCGGCGATGATCTTCGAACACCGCGTACGCGGTGCCCGGATCATGCCGTGACGGCTCGATGTCGGGGACCCATGTCCCGGCCGGGATCCCACGGATCATCCCCGTCACATCGGTCCACGTCGCGCCTCCGTCCCGCGTGACCTGCACCTTCCCGTCGTCGGTGCCGACCCAGATCAATCCGCCCTCGAGTAGGCTCGGGGCGATGGTGACGATGGTGGTGTGGTTCTCCGCTCCGGTGGCATCCAGGGTGAGGCCTCCGCTCCGGTCCTGCATCTGCTTGGCGGGGTCGTTGGTGGTGAGGTCGGGCGATATGATCTCCCAGCTCTCCCCGTGGTCCCGTGACCGATGCAGGAACTGACTCCCCAGGTAGATCGTGGTGGAATCGTGGGGATCGAAGGTCAAACCGGCGTTCCAGTTGAACCGCAACCGGGTGCCTTCGGGATGCACCGGCTGGATGGACCGGCGGTAGCCGGTCACCCGGTCGAAGCGCTGGAGATTCCCCTCCTGGGACATCGAATAGCCGTACCGGGAGTCCGAGAAGTCGCTCATCACGGAGAATCCGTCTCCACCACCCACCCGACGCCAATGGGCGTTGAGGATCCCCTTGGACTCCCACACGGTGCTGGGCCCGTACCAGGAACCGTTGTCCTGCAGGCCGCCGTACACGTTGAAGGGAACGGCGTTGTCCACCGTGACGTGATAGAACTGGGCCAGGGTGAGGTTCTCCACGAACCGCCAGTGCTCCCCGCGATCATGGGTGAAGGCGATCCCGCCGTCGTTGCCGATGATCATCCGCCGAGAGTCCTCGGGGTCGATCCAGAGCTCGTGGACGTCTCCGTGGATGATCCCCGACGAAACCACGGTCCGCCAGGACCGCCCCTGGTCTTCCGACACCTGGAGGGAGGAGTGGAGCGAGTAGAGACGATTCTCGTTGTTGGGGTCCACGCGCAGGTCTGCGTAGTAGAAGGGGCGCGGCGCCACCCCGGGTGCATCGGAGAGGGTCCGGAAGCTGCGCCCCCCGTCATCGGAACGGAGGAGGGCGCTGCGGGTGGCCTCCACCAGGGCATACACCACGTCCGGATCGTTGCGGGCGACGGCGAGGCCGATACGTCCGAGGTCACCGGCGGGGAGTCCGTCCTCCTCGGTCAATTCGGTCCAGGTGTCCCCTCCGTCGTACGTGACGAACAGCCCGGATCCCGGCCCCCCGGAAGTGAAGAACCACGGCTCCCTCCGGAACTCCCACAGGGCAGCGAAGAGCTTGTCCGGGTTGGTGGGGTCCATGACGAGGTCGGCGACGCCCGTTCGCTCGTTGCGCCACAGCACACGTTCCCAGTTCGCGCCCCCGTCGCGAGTACGGTAGACGCCACGCTCCTCGCCGTCGGACCAGGCGGGGCCCATCACCCCCACATGGACCACGTCCGGGTCGGTGGGGTGCGTCACGATGCGGTGGATGCGCTCCGACCCCTCCAATCCCATCGCCGTCCAGGTGTCCCCCCCGTCCAGCGAGCGGAAGAGGCCCCGGCCCACGCCGGCGCTGTTGCGGGGGTTTCCCTCACCGGTGCCGGCCCAGACGATGTCCGGGTTGGGCTGGAAGATGGCCACCGCCCCGATCCCGGCCGCGGGTTGGTCATCGAACACCGGATCCCAGGTGATCCCACCATCCGTGGACCGGAACAGCCCTCCGGTGGCGCCACCCACGAACACGATGTTGCGGTCCTGGAGGGACACGTCCACCGCGGTAACCCGTCCGCTCATCCCGGCAGGGCCCACCGAACGGGCGGCCATGGCCTCGAAGAGCCCTTCGGTCTCCTGGGCTCCCGCGCCGGACGCCATCAGGAACGCCGTCGAAAGCACTGCTACGATCCGCATGATCCTTCCTTCGCGTTGGTTGTTACGGGATCTCAGGGGAGGCCCACCAGCGGGGGCCGGGGAAAGTCGCCGAATCCATGTTCACGGACCAGAGCCCTGAAGTCCGCGACATCCAGACTCAGGAACCCGTTCATGAGGGACTCCAGGCGCGACAGTGCCTCGTCCATCCGTTGCAGGTCCAGCCGCTGACCCTCGGTGGGGCGGTCGTACGAAGTGGACAGACCGGACACCGCCCGCCGATGCCGGCTGGCCGACGAGAAGTCGGAGACCACGCGGAGGCGCCTCTCCAACGCGCTGGCCTGGTCACGGACCCGTCCCATCGCCTCCCGCTGGCCCTCTTGGGCGTCCAGTGACGCGAGAATCCGTCCGATCCCCTCCTCGACCTCCCGGGACGTGCGTTCCAGTGCCGAGAGGCGGCTCACCAGGCGCAGCCCGGCCACCACCGCCTCGTATTTCTCCCGGCGCTCCGCATCAGGAACCTCCACGCGCGGATCGGGGAGCACGGCCAGGGTGGCCTCGGACGAGCCGCCGGGACCGGTCGCCCGGATCGTGTAGCTTCCGGGCAGAACCTCGGGTCCCCGAGGGGCGCCGCGGCCACCCGCGTCCTCCACGGACACCCCGGCAGGGAGGTCTTCGCGGAGGTCCCAGGCGACCCGTTGGAGGCCGGGCCCGGTCGGCGCGGTCATGGTTCGGACCAGGCGGCCGTCTTCGGCCAGGATTTCGAGCGTGACCTCACCGCCTCCGGGGGCCATTCCCCCCACCCAGTAGGTGAGGAGGGCACCCGTGGCGCGCGCTTCTCCCGAAAAGGCGTCGTGGCCCGGGAAGTGGTATCCGTCCATGGCCGCGGTGGTGTGGACGTACGCCACCGGGGGAGAGAAGAGGTGGAGGGCCTTCGCCCCCAGCGACGGGTCCGCCGCCAGAGCACGCAGAGGTCGGATGTCGTCCAGGATCCAGAGCGCCCGTCCGTGCGTACCCACCACCAGGTCGTGATCCCGGGGGTGCACCACGAGGGATCGCACCGGGGCGGTGGGAAATCCGTGCGTCCACTTGAACCATTCCCCTCCCCTGTTCAGCGATACCCACAATCCGAACTCCCCTCCGGCGAACAGGAGATTCGGGGTGACGGGGTCCTCTTCGACGGTGTGCAGGAACCCGTCGATGGCCGTCCCTTGGGCGACGTTCTTCCAGGTGGATCCCCCGTCCTCGGTGCGATACAGGTACGGCGACCAGTTGCCCCGGCGGTGATCGTCGAAGACCACGTACGCCGTGCGCGGGTCGTGCTTGGACGCTTCGATGTGGGGAATCCAGGTGGCCTCGGGCACGCCGCGGATCCGGCCGGTCAGATCCTCCCAGGTGCCCCCGCCGGCCCGTGCCAGGTGGACCTTCCCGTCATCACTTCCCGTCCAGATCAGTTCCTTCTGAATCGGGCTGGGCGCGATGGTGAGCAGGGTGGTGTGGTTCTCCGCCCCGGTGGCGTCGCGGGTCAATCCACCCGATTCGTCCTGACGCTGCTTGGCGGGATCGTCGGTGGTGAGATCGGGGCTGATGATCTCCCACGTCTGCCCGGCGTCGGTGGTCCGGTGAACGAACTGGCTTCCGTAGTAGACCGTGCCCACCGCGAAGGGGTCCAGGGCGATGGCGGCGTTCCAGTTGAATCGGAGTTCCGCGTCGTCGGGCGCCCAGGGACGGATGCTCTTGCGTTCGCCGGTCCTCACGTCGAAGCGCACCAGGTTCCCTCCCTGGGACATCGCGTACCCGCGGTCGGGGTCGCGCGGGTCGATGAGCGTGTTGAAGCCGTCGCCGAACGCGACCTCCCTCCAGTGGAAGTTCCGGATTCCACCCACGGACCAGACGTCGGAGGGGCCACGCCAGGATCCGTTGTCCTGCATCCCCCCGAAGATGTTGTAGGGGACTTCCATGTCCACGGAGACGTGGTAGAACTGTCCCACGGGGAGGTTGTCCACGAAGCGCCAGTGCCGCGCGCGGTCGCGGCTCACGTACACGCCGCCGTCCGTTCCCACCATGAGATGGCGCGGGTCCGACGGGTCGATCCACAGGGCGTGGAAGTCGGAGTGGACGTCGTTGGGCATGGCCGTGAACGACCGTCCCCCGTCTTCGCTGACGAGGAGCCGCGAGTTGAGGTTGTAGACACGGAGTTCGTTCTCCGGGTCCACGAAGATGTCGGCATAGTAGAACGGGCGGTTGGCCACTCCGGGCTCGTCGTTGACCGTCTCCCAGGTGCGGCCACCGTCCACGGAGCGAAGCAGGGCGCTCCGCTCCGCCTCCACCAGGGCGTAGACCCAGCCCGAACCTCGCCCTGCCACCGCGAGTCCGATGCGGCCGAGTTCCCCCGCCGGAAGTCCGTCCGCCACACCGTACCGGGACCAGGTCGTCCCCCCGTCGTAGGTCACGTACAGCCCACTTCCCCCACCCCCGGAGGTGAAGAACCAGGGCTCGCGCCTGAATTCCCACATCCCGGCGAACAGCTTGTTCGGGTTCGAGGGATCCATGACCAGGTCGCTGACCCCGGTACGCGGATTCACGAAGAGGACGCGCTCCCAGGTGGCGCCTCCGTCACGGGTACGGTAGACCCCCCGTTCGTCTCCGTCGCTCCACGCGGGCCCCATCACCCCCACCAGCGCCACTTCGGGATCGGTGGGGTGCAGGACGATGCGATGGATGCGCTCCGACGCCCCCAAGCCCAGGAAGGACCACGTGTCTCCCCCGTCCACCGTCCGATAGATCCCGGCCCCCACGCCGGCCGAATTCCTGGGATTCCCCTCTCCCGTGCCTACCCAGACGATATCCGGACGGCTCTGGTTGATGGCGACCGCGCCGATTCCGCTCACCCGTTCCCGGTCGAACACCGGCGTCCAGCTTCCCCCTCCGTCGGTGGACTTCCATACGCCTCCCGTGGCGGCGCCGACCCAGATGACCGTGGGGTCGGAGGCCAGGACGTCGATGGACGCGATCCTCCCGCTCATCCCCGCCGGACCGATGTTGCGGGCCTGGACGGCACCGAGAAGGGCCGGGTCCACCGACTGGGCCCGAGACGGCGCCGCGGAGCCCAGGAGGACCATCAGAATGGAGAGGACGGCTGCCCCGGCGGGGCGGCGACGCATCATCATGAGAGAGCCTTTCCCTGGAGAGGTCAGGGAACTCGGGTATGATATTCCCACACGATCCGGGAAAGCTCGGCAGCCAGCGATTCGCCCTGGTCCTCTCCGGGGTGTCCCCGGATCAGGATCACGAGGACGTAGGGTGGATCCTCGGGGGGGAACACGACCGCGGCGTCGTGATTGATTCCCGTGATCCATCCCGTCTTGTTGGCGACGTGGACCCCAGGGGGGATCCCCGCCGGGATGTTCGCCCGGAAGTGTTGCCGTTCGAGGATGGTGAGCATCTCCTCCCGCGACTCCTCCGAGAACCGTGGCCCCTCGGCCACCGTGGCCATGACCACGCCGAGATCCCGCGCGGTGGTCGTGTTGGACAGCCCTCGTTCGAACGCCTTCAGGTCCTCCACGCCGCGGAGAACCTCCATCGAATCCGCCCCCAGCTCCCGGAGCAGGGCGGTCACCCTGCCGGCGTCCGCCGTCTGGATGAGGATGTTGGTGGCGAGGTTGCTGGACCGGGTGATCATGAGCCCGATGAGTTCCCGCGCGGAGACCGACTCGCCCACCCGGGCGTAGAGCGTCGAGTCCGAGTCCGTGCCCGGGTCGAGTTCGAAGGGGCTACCATCCACGATGGATCGGAACACCGTGGTCACCTCCAGCGGCTCGTCCAGCGAACGGACCCCCTCATCGTCGTCCAGGAAGAGGCGCATCATCACGGGCACCTTCATGGTGCTCGCCGCATGCATCCGCACGTCGGGGGAAAGGAGAAGCGAATCTCCCCCCTGGAGGTCCCGGTAGTACAGCCCCACCTCGGCGCCACTCGCCTGCGCCACCGCGGCCAGCGTATCGCGAAGCTCCTCCGGGGACCCGGCGCGTGAAGGGTCCCCCCGCGTCCCACACGCCTGAAGCCCCACGAGCATCAGGAGAGCGGCCATTCCGACCCGCCTTCCGCGAACGCACTGCACCATTCCCCCGACTCCGTCTCGGGCGCCGCGTGGCGGACCCACGGGCGCGCTTGGTGTACTCATCGACCGGACGGGCTAGTGTATGGCCCGTGCCGCTTCCCGTCCAGCGGTTCCTCTACGCATCACGTTGCTCCGGTGAAGCTTACGGCGTGCCACGACGCGGGTGAGGACCTTGCAACTCGTCCCCGACCTGTACAGCTTGTCTCCCTATGGATCCAACGCAGCCCACCCAGTACAGCCAGGCGGTTCCCGTGCGGGGTCTCGCCCTGTCGATCCTGACGCTGGCGATCCCCGTGGGCGCCGCTCTGACGGTCCCGGAACAGCTCGGCGAGTACGGCGCTCTGTTGTGGCTCCTCGCGCTGGTTCCGGGGTTCCTCCTGGCCTACTACAAGGGATGGAAGGGAGCGGCCACGGCGCTGGCCCTCGGGATGGCCACGCTGTCTCTGACCCAGGCGCTGGTGGCGTGGCTCGGACTGAGCGTACCCGACACGATCCTCGGGGTGGTGGCCGCGTACGTCGGGATCTCCCTGGGCATCGGGGCACTGGCCGAGCGGCTCCACCGTGATCGCGCCGAGGTCGAGGACATGGCGTTCACGGACCTCCTCACCCGGCTCCCCAACCGTCGGCACGCGCGGCTCTTCCTGGAGAGCGAATTCGCGGCCGCCCAGCGGGGCCGTGCTCTGTCCGTGGTCCTCTTCGACCTGGACCGGTTCAAGGCGTACAACGACGACCACGGACATCAGGCCGGGGACCAGGCGCTCAAGGCCTTCGCCGAGATCCTGGACGAAGTGACCCGGCGG
>JAOUPR010000179.1 GCA_029879725.1 Gemmatimonadota bacterium
CTATCACGCCGGTGGCGGAGAACGGATTGGAGGCGCCCGGGTCAGGACGGCGCGCGTGGGGGTACCTCCCCACCGTGTCCACGGCGCGACTCGCTACGTCGAAACGGGCCATCGTACCGAACAGCCAAGGTTCCTCGAAGTCGGGCCGGTATGCCGCCGTTACCATGAGCAGGCGGGCCCCGACATCCACTCCAACGGGCATGAGACCGCGAGACACCGCAGGAATCGCCTTCGTGTCGAATTCCGATACCAGCGAGTCACCCACGAACTGGAGGAGCTTTCCGTTGCCGAAGTCCTCTACCCACACTTCACCGCCACCCGCGCCAACGACGGAGCGGGGCATCGCGACTTCTCCCGGTCCTTGACCCCGTCTCGCCAACACAACGTGCTCCATCCCGGACGAACCGATCGACACGACCTCCTGGTTCGCCATGTCACCGACTACGGCACTGCCGTCCTCTCGGAGCGCACCCAGAAGTACGAACTGGAATGCGTAGTCCTCGGGTTCCAAGCCATGCTGCCAGATCCGCTCCACGATCGCCGATGGCTCATATCCATCGCGGTCTTCAACCACGATACGGACCCCGGCACTGTCGGTCACGGATACGCCAGGCGCGCCTCCCGGCGCATCGCCGATGCCGCAGTTCGCCGTCACGAGGACCATCCCGCAAGCCCAGACTCGCATCCATGTACGATAGGGGCGCATACCTGCCTCCTTTGACCGCTCCGCGCTTCCGCCCAACGTGACTCGGTTCCGCCGCACGGGTTATATGCATATACCGCACGGGGCCCGTACGCCACCACGCCACCCCCGTAAGGCTCGCCCTATGTACCGGTCGCGCCGGAAAGAATCCAGGCGAGCATCAATACGACATTGGCTCCCACGATCACGGCCGCGGTACGAAACATGCTGGTACGCTGAACCTCGAGGCTCTCCACTTCGAACGACTCCCGGACTACCGGGAACGCACGCATGCATACCGGACCAGCGCCGGCGTGGCTGTCCCAGTCGCACACCCCTTCGCGTGTGCCCACGATCGAATCGTTGACGACTTCAGGGTCACGGACGATGATCCGCACCCCATCAGGGCCGACAACGCGGACCCGCGACGGATGATGGGATTCGATCAATTCACGAGGCGGCACCGTCACCGGATACCAGGCCGTACACCCTGAAGTACCGAGACACACTACGATGGCCGCGATCCATCCGGGTCCGTCACGGATCAGAGCGCAGATACGTGAACAGTCGATCGGTGCCATGACCATGCCTCCGGGATCGGGGATCGAAAGGTCGTATAGGCGCTCCGGGCACACGCTCGGAGCACGCACGCGGGTGCGACCCACCCAGGAACTCCCGCGCCGCGCCCTACTCGGTGGCCAGACGCCGCCGCATCAGGTCGACCGCCGCGGCACAGACGAGGAGGATGAGGAATCGACTCCAGTAGTCGCCTCCGCGTACGATGAGGGAGGAAGCGATCAGAAGGAGATAGCCCGGGATCAGTACCAGGCGCCAAGGAACCCGGAGAACCGGATGCAGCGAGTCGCCGTCGATTCCGGTTCCGATTACGTACAGCAGCTGAACCACGACAAATCCGACCGTCACCGGCCACGCCCGGAATGTCCGACCAATCGTCTCCACGTTGCCGTCTCCACCAAGGCTGGTTCGGAATCCGCCTTCTACCCCGTACGATCTCGCGGCACATCCATCGCAAAGTAGTGTGCGTCGTGGCTCATCCCCTGCCGGACGTAGAATCGATGCGCGTCCCCTCTGGATACTGCCGAGACCAGCCGCACCTGCGAACACTCGTGTTCCGCCGCATATCGCAGAACCCAGTCGAAGAACCTTGCACCATATCCCAGTGAACGCGATGCGTGGGTCGTGACGAATTCCTCCACCTCCAGGTACCGACCCGAGTGCAACCACTCTCCTGTTCGTATCCCCGCTACGGCTTTGACACCTCCGTCGAGCAGGTATGCCAGGAAGTACCGTTGTTCACGCATCAGACGACGAACGGTCGGAACGAAGTCCTCCTCCACGAGGTGCGGCCTCAGCTCAGCCACGATTGGAAAACACCCACGTATCTCGTCATCCGTCCGCGCAATCGAAATCGTGTGTAGCATAGCGCCTCGCAACCTCTCGGTTCCATCGATGAAGTCCGGCACCGGGTCCGACCACCACCCGGCCATATCAGACCCGTGATACGGAGCTCCTCCCTGAATCGGGTCACTCGACCTCGACCTGAGGCCATCCGAC
>JAOUPR010000113.1 GCA_029879725.1 Gemmatimonadota bacterium
CCGCGCGACCGCGGAAGACCCGTCCGCCATCAGTCGAATGAGGAGGGCACCGCTTCGTACATCGCAGCCCCCATCTCCTCGGCGGACCGCATCCGTGAAAGGTCCAACTCGAAATCCGGAGCCCCGGGATCGCGGAGCTTCTCGGCCAATTCCTCGATCTCCCGTGCGGAGAGTCCGGCGGCGCCCAGATCGTCCCGCGAGGCCGATCCGCCCGCCCGCGTACGCACGCCCTGATCGTCGGCGTCGAGAAGGCGGGCGAGAACACTCCGCTCCGTCCGGGTGAGGGGCCGTGACTCCAGGTCGTAGTCCACCCACGCCTCGTACGAAAGCGGGGCCACACGCTTCACGATACCGGCGATGACCCGAGCGAACTGCTGGATCTCCCACTGGGCCCGGGGGTCCACCCGGAGGGAGAGGAAGTGGAGGAGGTTGTGGAGGTCTATCTTCCAGTACCACTGCGTGTACGTGGACACGGGGAGGTCGATCCGGGCGATCTCGCGGGCGACGTCCTCCTCCAGGAGCCATCCGTAGGCCTCTCCGGCCCGCCTCCGCATCCCCTCCCACTCCTCCACCGCCTTCCGATACACCTCGGGAGGCGCACCTCCCTCCCTCCCCTGTTTGTTGGAGCGGCTCTGAAGGGCGAACTGCTCCTGGGCGGGCGTATAGAAGAGGAGGGGCATCAGGGAATAGCGCGCGCTCAACTCGTTGACCGAGGCCGTGCGGTGCCGGATCCACTGCCGGGCCACGAACATGGGCATGGCGCAGTGGAACTTGAATTCGACCATCTCACTGGGGGTGGTGTGCCGATGGCGCCTCAGATAGCGGATCAACCCACGCGTGGCCGACACCTTCCTCGTGCCGTAGCCGTAGCTGACCCGGGCCGCGCGCTCCACGTCTTCGTCCGATCCCATGTAGTCCACCAACGCCACGAATCCATGGTCGAGCACGGGAAAATAGCCCCCGAGAATCTCTTCGGCTGCCGGTACGGTCGGACGCTTGGTTTCCATGAACTGCGGCTCGGGCGTGAGTGGTCGTCGTTTCCAGAAGCCACGTATTATAGTGAAGTGCTCCAGCCGGGGCAGCGCTGGACCGATGCTCTATGGTACTACCCTCCACGTCGGGCATGACCGAGAGACCTTGTTGAGACTCTCCATCCGGAACCAGTTGATCCTTCTCCTCGCCAGCGTCGCCGTGCCGCTGGTGGTTCTCTCGGTATTCACCATCGTGACCGACTTCCGACACGCGATCAAGATGGCGGAGCAGGAGGGCGTGTTCCTCGCGGAGGGGCGCGCTCGTTCCATCGAGCAGTTCATCATCCAGGTGGAGGAGCTCCTGGGAACGGTGGCGGCCGACCCCGGGATCGGATCGGGCGACCGGAACCGGTGCCAGACGGCCATCGACCCCATCACCGCGGCGGTGCCCTCCTTCACGCCCGTGCTCGTCGTGGGCCCGGAGGGCCGATGGATCTGCGCCAGCCTCGACCTGAGTTCCAACCCCGCCCCGGTGGGAGATCGGCTGTGGTTCACGCGGGCATGGAACCAGCGCGGCTTCTCCATCGGGCGACCCATTCGAGGACGGCTCACCAACCGACCGGTGGTGGTCATGGGTCTCCCGGTGTTGGACGCCGACGGCGAGCCCCGAGCGGTGGTGGGTTTTCCCGTGACCCAGGACCGGATCCAGGGCCTTCTCACGCTCGAGAGTGAAGCCACCCAGGACATCCTCGTCACCCTGGCGGACACCCTCGGATTCGTCCTGGGTCGTTCCAGGGATCCCGAACTGTGGGTCGGCCGGGATCTGCCCCAGGACCCGGAATCGAAGCCGGACTACCGGCAACACCAGGGGCTCCGGCGAACCACCGCCGCGGACGGACGTGAGCACCTCTTCGCGTTCCACAAGGTCGCGGGTACGTCATGGGTCGTGTGGGTCGGGATACCGATGGAAGTGGTCTGGGCCGGGGCCGGGGCCAAGCTCCGCACCCAGTTGGTCTTCACCCTGATGATCCTCCTGGTGACCTCCGGCGTCGCGCTGTTCCTGAACCGGCGCATCAATCGCTCGCTCTCCACGCTCACGTCGGAGATCGGCCGATCCGGGGACGGAGCACACGAAGCGGTCTCGGAAGACGGACCCGAAGAGATCGCGCGAGTGGCTCGCCAGTTCAATCGAACGCTGCAGGCGAGGATGGATGCCGAAGCCGAGGCCGAGGCCAACGCGGCCCGCTACCACTCCGTCATGGACAACGCGGCTTTCGGGATCTACGTCGGCACTCCCGAGGGGAGGATCCTGGAAGCCAATCCCGCCATGGCCAGACTTCTGGGCGTCCCGGACGCCGCGGCGGTCAAGAACATGTCGGAGCCGGACTTCTACGTGGATCCGACGATCTGGGAGAGTCAGGTGGGCCAGGCACTACTCGCCCCCACGACCCACCCTCAGGAAGCGGTATGGCGGCACAGCAGTGGAACCCAGATCCACGTTCGCCTCTTCCGGTGCCCGGTGATCCACGAGGACGGCACGGAGGCCATCGAGGTGTTCGCCGAGGATCTCACCGAGCGGAGATCCCTGGAGGAACAGTTCCGCCAGATCCAGAAGATGGAGGCGATGGGTCGCCTGGCCGGAGGGGTGGCCCATGAGTTCAACAACAGGCTCATGGTCATTCGAGGCCAGACGGAGATCCTCCAGATCCGCCTGGGAGACCGGCCCGACCTGGACCGTCACCTGAGAAGCATCATCGAGTCCGTGGACCGGGCAGCCGGCCTCACAGGGCAGTTGCTCGCGTCGGGGCGCAAGCAGGTCACCCAACCCACCGTGGTCCAGATCGGCGAGGTCATCGAGAAGATCACGCCGATGCTCGGGTCGCTCCTCGGAGAACGTATCCGAGTCGAAACCTCGGTGGACGCCACGGCCCAACCCGTGAT
Source organism: Gemmatimonadota bacterium (assembly GCA_029879725.1). GTDB lineage: Bacteria > Gemmatimonadota > Gemmatimonadetes > Longimicrobiales > Gaopeijiaceae > JAOUPR01. The sequence goes on from JAOUPR010000113.1 coordinate 2,913, forward strand.
GGTGGACCCCCACCACCTCGAGCAGATCGTCATGAACCTGGTCGTCAATGCCCGGGACGCCATGCCCGACGGTGGGAGGATCACGATCGCGACCTCCCGGGTGGAGATCTCCCCCGAACGAGGGAGGGGAAGGGTCGATTTCCGGCCCGGCCGTTTCACCGTGCTGCGCATCCGGGACACCGGCGTGGGGATGGACGACGGGGTCAAGGCGCACGTGTTCGAGCCGTTCTTCACGACGAAGGCCCGTACCGACGGCACCGGGCTGGGGCTCTCCACCGTCTATGGCCTGGTCCAGCAGAACGGTGGCTTCATCGAGCTCGAGTCCCGGGTCGGCGAAGGCTCGGAGTTCTCCATCTACCTTCCCGAAGTCGATGTCGAGCCGGCCGCGGCAGCCCCCGGCCCCACCGCGCCCGCCGCTTCCCAGCCGCCCTGCACGGTGCTTCTGGCCGAGGACGAGGACGAGGTCCGTGACATCCTGGCGCAGTCCCTGCGGCAGAACGGGTTCACGGTCATCGAAGCCGGTGACGGCAAGGAGGCGGTGGCTCTGGCCCATACGGTCGACATGGCCATCGACCTTCTCATCACCGACATGGTCATGCCCGGGATGGGAGGAAGCGAAGTGGCCGAGGCGGTGAAGAAGACCTTCCCCGACGTGGGTGTCGTGATCATGTCGGGATACACCGCGGACTCCCCGTTCCCCGAGCACCGGGACGACCAGAAGTGGGTCTTCCTCTCCAAGCCGTTCTCCATCGGCAGTCTTCTGCGAGCGGTCGCTGAGGTCCGTGGAGCGATGGTCTGAACGGACTCACACCTCCCCGGGGTCGGGTCCAGTGGAACACTCGAGAGCGGGGACATCGATGGCCGCAGGCGTTCCTGGTCTTCACCGGGAGGGACCGGGCCGCCGGTATGGACGTCCGCGTGTCACAGGAAGCGGATCTCCGAACCCTCAACCGTCCACGGGAGGAGAAGCCGATCCCTACCCCGTCCCGAGCACGAGCGCGAAAGCCACCATGAAGAGCCTGCGATGGAACATGGAACCCTCCCGATCGGATGGAGCGTGGACCCTCGGAGAGACTGCAACCGAGAGGGACCACCGGCAAGTCCGGGGCACTCGCACCAGGAGGCTCGGGTCACCCCGCCCGACCGGAGCGTTGCATCCCTTGCGCGGACGGACGGGATGGGGTCGAATACACTACCCTCCTTCGCCCTGTCAAAATGAGGCACCATGCCGGTCCGCACACTCATCGCCCCGCTGGTCTCCGCCCTTCTCCTGTCCGCCGCCGCCCCCGCGGGAGCCCAGACCTACGACATTCTCCTCAAGGGGGGCACCGTGGTCGACGGCACCGGCGCTCCACGCTACCAGGCCGACGTCGCCATTACGGGCGACCGGATCGTGGCGGTGTCCCGGGAGGGAATCGCCGAGGAGCGAGCTCGCGTGGTCATCGACGTGGGCGGGCGGGCCGTGACGCCCGGGTTCATCGACAACCACGCGCACGTGCAGACCAGCGTGCACGAATACCCTCTCATGGAGAACTTCATCCGGCAGGGGGTCACGACCATCGTCGCCGGGCTCCACTCGGGAGACCAACCCTGGCCCCTCGACGAATACGCCTCGTCCCTGGAGATGGCGCCCAACGTGGGGTTCTTCGCGGGACATACGTGGACGCGGAAGCAGGTGCTGGGGATGGAGAACCGGGCACCCACCCCCGAGGAGTTGGAGCGGATGAAGGCCCTGGTAGACCAGACCATGCGCCAGGGGGCGCTGGGGCTCTCCACGGGACTCCTGTACGTTCCCGCGAACTTCGCCGAGACCGAGGAGGTCATCGAGCTGGCCAGGGTGGCCGCGGCACACGGCGGGGTCTACGTGAGCCACATGCGAAACGAGGCGAGCGGGCTGCTCGAGTCCGTGGCGGAGGTCATCCGCATCGCCGACGAAGCGGGGATTCCCGCGCAGATCAACCATCACAAGGCCACCGGTGCCGGGCAGTGGGGGTGGAGCGAGCGGACTCTGGCCATGATCGACTCCGCGAACGCCGCGGGGCTCTCCATCACCCACGATCTCTATCCGTACACGGCATCGAGCACCAGCTCGGCCGTGCTCTTCCCTCAATGGGCCCTCGCCGGGGGACCGGAAGCCTTCGCCGAAAGGGTGGCGGACCCCGACACCCGCGCACGCATGGAAGAGGAGATGTGGCGGATCTTCGAGGTCGACCGCGTGGGCCACGACATCTCCCGGATCCAGTTCCGGGTACTCCCCTCCGACCCCGCGTACGATGGACGGACCCTGGCGGACTACGCCGCCGACCGTGGCCTCCCCAACAGCATCGAGGCGGGGATCGCGCTGGCCATCGAGCTCCAGCTCCACGGCGGTTTCAGCGCCATCTACCACTCCATGGACGAGGGAGACGTGATCCGGATCATGCAGCACCCCCTGGCCATGTTCGAAACCGACGGCGACCCCGTGGGATACGGCGTGGGCTTTCCCCACCCACGGAGCTACGGATCGTTCGCGCGCGTCCTCGCGCGGTACGTCCGGGAGTTGGGCGTGCTCTCCCTGGAAGAAGCCGTCCGGAAGATGACCTCCATGCCCGCGCTCTGGCTGGGACGAACGGACATGGGGGTGATCGCCCCCGGGATGCGGGCGGACATCGCCGTGTTCGACCCCGAGACCATCGCGGACCGGGCGACCTACACCGACCCGCATCAATTTTCGGTGGGCGTGGAGCAACTCCTGGTGAACGGTGTCCCCGTGATCCGGAATGGGGCCGTCACCGGCGACAAGCCGGGTCGCTGGATTCGGGGCCCCGTGCGGCGACCGGCCAGCTGACAGCCCCCTCGCGAGATGGACTTTTCTCCCTTCGCGCCCTCCCTCGCCATCGTCGGAGTCTTCTCCATGGCCATGTGGGCCGTGGGGTGGACTCGCCGACGAAAGGACATCGCGCGCCCCTTCCTTGCGTTCACGACGGGAATGGTGGTGTGGACGCTCGCCTATCTCTGGGAACTGGAGGCGGACACGGAAGGGGCGATGCTGTGGGCGTCCAAGGTGCAGTACATCGGCGTCACCACCATCCCGGTTTCCGTCCTCTGGTTCACGGCCATCTTCACCGGGCGCCCCGGGTGGATCACCAAGGAGAGCGCGGGACTCGCGCTCCTGGTCCCCTTGGTCGCCCTGGGGCTCGTATGGACCAACGACGTCCATGGCCTGATCTGGAGGGAGGTGGGCGCCACCTACGGCAATCGCTGGTCTCTCCTCGTCGTCACGTACGGAGGCGCCTTCTGGGCCTTCGTCGTCTATTCGTACACATGTCTCATCACGGCCCTCATCCTCGTGGCGGACATGGCCCTGCGCACGGTGGGCGTGTGGCGACGCCAGGCGATGTACGTCCTCCTGGGGCTCCTGGCGCCGTGGTTCGCCAACTTCCTGCGGGTGGGAGGGCTTTCGCCGTTCGAACCCCTCGACCCCACCCCCTTCGCGTTCGCCTTCGCCGGGATGGCCATGGCCGTCGCCATCCTGAACGTGGACCTCCTCGTCCTGGCGCCCGTGGCACGGGAACAGGTACTCGACGCGGTCTCGGAGGGGATCGTCGTGGTGGATCCCGCGGGACGGGTGGTGGACATGAACCGCGCCGCCGCGCTGATCCTCCAGGTCGATCCGTCGACATCGGTGGGGAGTTCCGCCCTGGAGGTGCTCGGCCGGATCGGCGAGGTCCTGGAGTCGAAGGCGGATACGGTACAGGTGTCGCTGTCCGCCCCGGGGGTTCCGGAATCGGTCTACAACTGCGCCCGCTTCCACGTCACCGACGGGACGGGGCGTTCGGTGGCCAGCACGGTGGTCATCTCGAACATCACCTCGCTCATCCTGGCACAGCGGGAGATCGAAGATGCCCAGAAGGACCTGGAACGGAGGATCGAGGAGCGGACCCTGGAACTCCGCAGGTCCAACGAGCGCCTGAGACGGGAGATGCGGCAGCGCCGCCAGGCCGAGCAGCAGGAACAGGCCATGGAGGCCCAACTCCGCCAGTCCCAGAAGCTCGAGACCATCGGCACGCTCGCCGGAGGGATCGCCCACGACTTCAACAACCTCCTCGCGGCCATCCTGGGCTTCACCGAGTTGGCGGAGGACGAAGCCCACGACGCGGCGAAGGTCCGCCAGTATCTGGCGCAGGTCACCTCCGCCGCCACGCGCGCCCAGGAGGTGGTGGGAAAGATCCTCACCTTCAGCCGGCAGGCGGAGCACTCCTGGCAACCGGTGGACCTCTCCCGATTCGTGGACGACTCCATGCCGCTCATCCGGGCCCTCCTCCCGTCCACCGTGCGGTTCTCGGTGGAGCTCGACCCCACCACGCCCACCGTCATGGGCGATGCCACCCAGCTCCAGCAGGTCCTGATGAACCTCTGCACCAACGCCGCCCAGTCCATGCCCAACGGAGGGACGCTGTCCATCTCGGTGCGGCGGACCCACGAGCCCCCGACACGGTCGGCTCCGTCGCTGGCCACGGGTGTGGAGGGAACGGAGTGGGTCGCCCTCGGCGTGTCGGACTCGGGCGCCGGGATCCCGGAAGAGGTCCGCAGGAGGATCTTCGATCCGTTCTTCACCACGAAGAGCGTGGGACACGGCACGGGCCTCGGCTTGTCCGTGGTGCATGGCATCGTCACCTCCCACGGTGGCGAGATCACCGTGGAGAGCGAGCCGGGCCATGGGACGGCGTTCACCGTGTTTCTTCCGGTATCCGAACAGCTTCCGATCGTGGCGGCGGATCCCGTCGCCGATCCACCGCCGGGAGGACACGAGTCCATCCTCGTGGTCGATGACGAGGTGCCCCTCACCGCCCTCTGCCGGAGGGTTCTGGAGGGACGGGGGTACGCGGTCACCACCTGCAACCACCCGGACGAGGCGTTCGAGGTGTTCGCCGCCGCCCCGGACGATTTCGACCTCCTCCTGACGGACCAGACCATGCCCGACCAGACGGGCGTGGATCTGGCCCAACGCATACTGCGATCGCGGCCCGGCCTCCCGGTCGTGATCATGACCGGACTCGCGCAGAGCGCCTCGGCGGACGACCTGTCTCAACTGGGGGTCAAGCAGATCCTGCTGAAGCCCGTGCGGACCGCCGACCTCCTCCGCCAGGTGCGTGCAGCGCTGGACTCCTGATCCGGGGTGACCTCCTGTGTTCGCCCCTTGTGATACATCTGATAATCAATATGTTTAGATGTATTGTGACGCACGGCTCCAGACAAACCATCCGAACCCATGCCAAGCTACGACTTCCTGTGCCGGGACTGCGGCGAACCGTACGAAGTCCGCCTCTCCATGTCGGCGTACTCCGCCGGAGAGGGACGGGTCTGCACCGCGTGTGGGTCCGACAACGTCGAGCGCACGTTGTCGGCGGCCTTCGTCGTGTCGGGAGGAGGGTCGCACAGGAGTTCGGGGTGCAGCCCCTCCAGCGGTTTCACCTGAGCCTGAGCCGCATCGCCCCGTGTGGGCGAACGGGCGCCACTTGCGTCGGACGGAGGGGACCGGTTGAATATCACGGTCCCCTTCGCTTATCCAGGAGCCGTCCCCATGCCCCTCTCGCTGGTCCGCCGCGCCGCCGAACACAAGGACCGCATCGCCATCGTCGCTCCCGAGGGAGTCTTCACGTACGCCGACCTCCTGCGCGCGTCGGAAGCCGCGGCCACCCGCCTCCTGGCGGGCCGGAACGACCTCGAAGGTGCTCGGGTGTGCTTCCTCGTTCACCCGGGGTGGGACTACGTGGCCACCCAGTGGGCGATCTGGCGCGCCGGGGGGATGGCCGTTCCCCTCGCGTTGGCCCACCCGCCCGCGGAGTTGGCGTTCGTCCTCGACGACGCCGATCCGGAGGTCGTCGTGGCACACCCCGATCTGCACGACCGTATCGCGGGAGTGGCCACCGAGCGGGGCCTCCACGTCCTCTCCACCCCGGCGCTTCTCGCCGAGGGACCGGCGGGAACTCTCCCGGCGGTGGACGCGGGGCGGCACGCCATGATGCTCTATACGTCCGGCACCACAGGAAAAC
>JAOUPR010000057.1 GCA_029879725.1 Gemmatimonadota bacterium
GGGGTGGGGGGTCCGGGGTTCACTCCTGGGTCATCAGGCGGTCCAGCGGACTCTGGATTCCGAATCCTGGGCGGTCCATGACGTGGGCGTAGATCATGGTGGTCTTCACGCTGTGGTGCCCCATGAGCTCTTTCACGGTCTGGATGTCGTATCCCATGCGCAGTATGTGGGTGGCGAACGAGTGGCGTAGGGTGTGACAGCTGGCGGCCTTGTTGATCCCCGATCGTTTGACGGCCTCCTTCACCGCCCGTTGCATCACGGATGGGTGGAGGTGATGGCGTCCGGCCCGGCGGGTGGCCGGGTCGGTGGTGATGTGCCTGGACGGAAAGATGAACTGCCATGCGAGGTCGTCGCCGGCGCTGGGCGATTTCCGGGCGAGCGCTTTCGGTAGGCGGGCCCACCCTCGCCCTGCCGCTCGATCCTTGTCGTGCTGGTCCGCCACCCGCATGATCTGCACCCGCAACTCGTCCGCGATGTGGGCGGGCAGGAGGGTCTCTCGATCCTTTCCTCCTTTTCCGACGCGTACGGTGATCCGGCGGGGATCGAGGCTCACGTCCTTGACCCTCAACGCCATGCACTCCGACAACCTCAGTCCCGATCCGTACATGAGGGACGCGGCCAGTCGCTTCGTCCCGGTGAGCTCCGCCAGGACCTTCCGTACCTCCTGTCCCGACAGGACGGTGGGCCTGCGTTGCGGGCCGCGGGCCCGGGGGAATTCCATCTCTTCCGTCGCGCGGAGTACTTCCCGGAAGAAGAAGCTCAGTGCCGAGGCTGCCTGGTTCTGGGTCGAGGGGCCCAGGCGTTCGATCACGGCCAGGTGCTCCAGGTATCGCCGCGCTGCTTCCACGAGGTCGCTGATCGGCGGGGTGCTTCCGCCCGGGGTCGACCCGGGTCCTCCAGTCGGGCGTGCCTCGGGCCCCGCCGGCGTGCTCTTGAGGACTTCCCGCAGGAAGCGCCGGATCCACCCGAGGTAGGTGCGTTCGGTGCGGTAGCTCATCTGGCGGACGCGGATCCGCAGGCGGGCTTCGTCCAACAGTCTTCGTGCGTCGTTCGTGGTCATCCTCTATGGACGGGGATGGGGCGGGACGGGGGAATGTCCGAATGGGTGCGGCGGTCCGGTGGTTCGATCCGGGATCGGCGGGGGGGTCTGCGATCGGCGGGGTCCGCGCCGGGCCACGGGGTCGGGGGGCTCCGGGTAGGGGGCGGAACCCGGGGTGGAAACTCGGGCACCGCATGGTCGTCAGGGGCCGCGGCGGGGTCCCGGGGGCCGCAGCGGCCACGGGGGCGCGGGTCTGGGGGCTCGGGCGGCTCCAGGGCGGGCGGGGCCCGGGCGGGAGCCGAGTGGATATTCGGAGTCCGCGGGGTTCGGGGTCGCCTGGGTCCTGCGTTGAACCTCCCCGCGGCCGTCTTCCGTACGTCCCGGAAACAACTCGTTCGTGGAGATGGTTCGATGGGCGGTCTGATCCGGGATCTTCGGTACGGTTTTCGGGTGGTGGTGGCTCGGCCGGTGTTCACCGTGGCCGTGGTGGTCACTCTTGCCCTGGGGATCGGGCTGAACGCGGCGACCTTCTCCGCCGTCCACGGGATCCTCCTGCGCCCTCTCGACGGCGCGCGGGAGCCGGAGCGGTTGGTTCAGATCTACCGGTCCTGGGCGGGAATCGAGTACGGTTCGGTCTCCGTTCCGCACTACCAGGACGTTCGCGATCGGTCCTCCGAGGTCTTCGAGAGCACGGCGGCGTGGTCCTTCAATTCCCTCTCCTTGTCCTCGGGCGACCGCAGCGAGCGTCTTCTCGGACTCCTGGTGAGCGCCAACTTCTTCCAGACCTACGGGGTGGCTCCCGCGCTGGGGCGGGTGTTCATTCCGGGGGTGGAGTCGGTGGGCCCGGGGGCCCACCCGGTGGCGGTGCTGGGGTACTCGTTCTGGTCGTCTCGCTTCGGTGGCGATCCGTCGGTGGTGGGGCGCACGGTCATCCTGAACGGTCATCCCTTCGAGATCGTGGGGGTCGCGGCGGAGGGGTTCGGGGGTCCCATGAGCGTGGTCGACGTCCCCGTCTACGTTCCGCTCATGATGCAGGCTCAGATCGTTCCGGGGTTCGACGTCCTCGAGTCGCGGGGGAACAACTTCATGTCGGCCGTCGGCCGGCTGCGGCCCGGGGCGTCCATCGATCAGGCCCAGGCGTTCATGGACGCCATGCTCCTCCAGCTCCGCGACGAGTATCCCGACGACTACGACCGCCAGTTGGGCACGGCCCTCGTTCTCCAGACCGACGCGGGGATCCACCCCAGCTTCGGGTCGGCGCAACGGGGGATGAGCGCGGTGATGCTGGCGGTGGTGGGGGTCCTCCTGCTCATCGCCTGCGTGAACGTGGCCAATCTGTTCCTGGTGCGCGCCCGGGAGCGCCGCCGGGAGATGGGGATCCGCCTCAGCCTGGGCGCGGGCACGGGGCGCATCGTGCGGCAACTCCTCACCGAGAGCCTCCTCTTCAGTCTCCTCGGTGGGGCGGCCGGCCTGGGGCTGGCCTACGTGGTGGTCACGCTCCTGGCCCGCATCCGTCCGCCCATCGACGGGCCCTGGCGCTTCAACGTGGACCTCGACGGCACGGTGCTCCTCTTCACCCTCGGGATCACGGTGGTGGCGGGCGTCCTCTTCGGGCTGGCGCCGGCTCTCCAGGCGGCCAGCCCCGACACGGTGTCGGCCATCAAGGGCGACGCGGACGGGCCCAGGCGCTCCCGGATCAGCCGGGCGCTCATCCTGGCGCAGATCTCCCTCTCCATCGTCCTGCTCATCAGTTCCGGGCTCTTCCTCAGGAGCCTCCAGGGCGCGACGCGCATCGATCCGGGCTTCCGCGACCCGGCCACCATCGTCACGGCGGGGGTGGACCCGGCGCTCCAGGGGTACGACCGGGCCCGCATCCGCGAGTTCTTCGATCGTCTGGTGGAAGAGGTGGCCCGGATCCCCGGGGTCACCGCGGTGGGGCTTTCCAACGATCTCCCCCTGGACTTCTCGAATTCGTCGCGGGGGGTCGAGATCGCTGGGTACGACTTCGCCGAGGACGAGCAGAAGAGTCTGGGCTTCAGCGTCGTGTCCGAGGGCTACCTGGAGGCCATGGGGATCGACATCCTCGAGGGCCGCTCCTTCCGGCGCACCGACGACGAGGGCTCCGTTCCCGTGATGGTGATCAATCGGCACATGGCCGAGCGGTTCTGGCCCGGCGAGTCGGCGCTGGGCAAGGTGGTCCGTACGGGCGGACAGGACCGGGAGGTCGTCGGCGTCGTGGTCACCGGCCGCTACCAGAGCCTCGGCGAGGCACCCGCCGACTTCATGTTCCTTCCCCATCGGCAGGAGTTCAGGAACGACATGGCGGTGGTGGCCAGGGTGTCGGGAGACACCGGCGGGGCGCTGGCGCGCATCCGTCGGATCGTGGGGGAGTTGGACGCCGACATGCCGGTGTACGACGTGCGCACCGTGGAGGACCTCATGGGTCTGGTGCTCCTTCCGGCCCGGTTGGGCGCCTTCGTGCTGGGTGGGTTCGGGCTCCTGGGACTCCTCCTGGCCGCGGTGGGCGTGTATGGCGTGATGGCCTACTCGGTGTCTCAGCGGACCCGCGAGATGGGGATCCGGCTCTCCCTGGGCGCCGGCGGCCGGGAGATCGTTCGCCTCGTCCTCGCCGACGGGATGCGTCTGGCTCTCCTGGGGAGCGTCATCGGCCTGGTCATGGCCTTCTTCACGGCGAGAGCCATGGGGAGTCTCCTCTACGACGTGGACGCCATCGACCCGGTGGCCTTCACCCTGGTTCCCACGCTCCTCCTCGGCGTGGCGGCCGTGGCGGTGTATCTCCCCGCGCGGCGGGCCGGCTCCGTGGATCCCATCCGGGCGCTGAAGGCGTAGGGGGTCGGGACGCCCCGACCGGCCGGGCCGGTCGGGCACGGCGGCCGTGGGGCTCCTTGTTTCCGCCGGTCCCGCGGCGTACCGTGCGTCCAGGCCGGGTTCGCGGTCCGCTCCCGGCGCCATCCAGCCGAGGGACGCGCCCGCCATGCCATCCATCACCGGAGGAGGCCTTCTCGCCGCCATGCTGGCCGCCGAGGGGGTCGAGGTCGTTTTCGGGATCATCGACGGGACGTACTTCGGGTTCTACGCCGCCCTGGGGGACCACGACATCTCGCTGGTGGGGCCTCGTCACGAGACCAGCGCGGCCCACATGGCGGGAGCCTACGCACGCCTGACCGGCCGGCTGGGTGTGTGCATGGCCAGCAACGGCCCGGGGGTGGCCAACGTCCTCCCCGGGGTGGCCGTGGAGAACAGCGAGGGGAATCGCGTCCTCCTCATCACCAGCTCCCGGCGTACGGGAATCACCTATCCCGACCGCGGGGGGACCTTCCAGTACTTCAACCAGGTGGGCGTGACCCGGGCCATGACCAAGTGGTCGGGGGCCGTGCCCTCCTTCGAGCGCATCCCCGAGATGATGCGTCGGGCTCTGCGGGTCAGCTTCCGGGGCCGGCCGGGGGTGGTCCACCTGGACGTTCCCGAGAACATCATGAACGGGTCGTTCAAGGTGGACGCCCTGGACGTGCGCCCGCCCTCCGAGTACCGGCTGACGACGCCGCTCCAGCCCGACCCCGCGGCCGTGGCGCGGAGCGCCGACCTCCTGGTGGAGGCCCGCCACCCGATCATCCACGCGGGGAACGGGGTTCTGGCGGCGCGCGCCTGGGACGACCTGGTGGCCGTTGCGGAGATCCTGCGCGCGCCGGTGAGCACGAGCTGGGCGGGGCGCTCGGCCATGGTGGAGACCCACGAGCTCTCCGTTCCCATGATCCACGTGGAGGTGAACGCCACGGTCCGCAATCAGGCCGACCTGGTCCTGGCCGTGGGGACGCGCCTGGGCGAGACGGACTGGTGGGCGAAGCCTCCCTACTGGGCTCCCTCCGACCGCCAGGGTCTCATCCAGGTGGACATCGACGAGGACGTGCTGGGGGTGAACCGCCCGCTGACGCTGGGCGTGCTCGCCGACGCGGGCGCGTACCTGTCCGCGCTGCGGCGGGAGCTGGAGGGCCGACCCTCGGGGGGGGACGTGGCCGCGCGCGACGGGAAGGTCGCCGGGTATCGCAGGGAGATCGTGAAGGCCCGCAACGAGCTGGATCGCAACATCACCAAGTCGGTGGACGGGGTGCACCCGTCCATGGTGGCGGGCACCTGCCAGGCCATCTTCGGGGAAGACGCCATCCTGGTCATCGACGGCGGCAACACGGCGGTCTGGGCCAACTTCTATCATCAGGTGCGGGCGCCCAACACCGTGTTGACCACGCCCAAGCTGGGGATGCTGGGCGCCGGCGTGGGCCAGGCCCTGGGCGCGCAGGTGGCGTTCCCCGACCGGCAGGTCTACTGCATCATCGGAGACGGAGCCATGGGTTTCCACCCCCAGGAGGTGGAGACGGCGGTACGGTGCGGGCTCCCGGTGATCTTCGTGGTGCTGTGCGACCGCCAGTGGGGGATGGTGAAGATGACGCAGCAGTTCCAGATGAAGCCGCTGAAGGCCATGGTGAAGAAGTCCCTGGGGCCCGACGAGACCATCAACACGGACTTCTCCGAAATCCGCTTCGACCTGTTGGCCGAGAGCATGGGAGCCCACGGCGAGCGGGTCTCCGACCCGGCCGCGCTGGAGCCGGCCATCCGGCGATCCCTGGAGAGCGGGCGCTGCGCGGTGATCCACGTGGACGTGGACCCGGTGGCGCACATGTGGGCGCCCGGGCTGAAGCACTTCAAGGAGATGCACCAGGAGCCCGGGGGATGACGGGCGGCATCCCGGGGAGGGGCGGGGCGTGAACGACGTCGACGCCCTCCACCTGGCCTTCGAGCCCGCCACCCTGGTCGCCCTCAACGTGGTGCTGGGCTTCGTCATGTTCGGCGTGGCGCTGGACCTCTCGCTGGACGACTTCCGCAGGGTGGCCCGGGCGCCCCGGGGGGCCATCATCGGGCTGACCGCCCAGTTCGTCCTCCTCCCCGCCGCCACCTGGGGGCTCACCATGCTCCTGGACATGCGGCCCAGCATCGCGCTGGGGATGATCCTCATCGCGGCCTGCCCCGGCGGGAACATCTCCAACGTGATCACCCATCTGGCGCGGGGGAACACGGCGCTCTCCATCGGGATGACGGCGCTCTCCACCGTGACCGCGGTGGTCATGACCCCCTTCAACGTCACCTTCTGGGGTCGGCTCAACCCGGACACCGCCGCCCTCCTGCGTGAGGTCAGCCTCGATCCGGTGGAGTTGCTTCTCATGGTCTTCACCATCCTGGGGATCCCTCTGGTGGCCGGGATGGCCGTGGCGGCCCGCCGGCCGGAAGCCGCCGCCCGCATCCGCCGCCCCATGAAGGTCCTCTCCATCGTGTTCTTCGCGGGGATCGTGATCGTGGCGTTGCGGAACAACTGGGAGAACTTCCTCACCTACGTGGGCGTGGTGATGGCGCTGGTGGCCCTCCACAACGCGGTGGCCCTGGGGCTGGGGTACGGGGCGGCCCGCGCGGTGGGTCTGTCCTCGCGGGACGCCCGCGCGGTCTCCATCGAGGTGGGGATCCAGAATTCGGCGTTGGGGCTCACGCTGATCTTCACCTTCTTCGCCGGCCTCGGGGGGATGGCTCTGGTGGCGGCCTGGTGGGGGATCTGGCACATCCTGGCCGGGCTCGGGGTCGCGGCCTTGTGGGCGGTGTTGGATGGACGGATGGCCGGTTCCGGGCGGCCCGGGCGGGACGTGCTGGGGCCGGAGACCCGCGGGCCCGGGAGCGTGGCCGGGCCGGGCGGGATGGCCGCGGGCGAGGGGAACGAGGCGTGAGCGCGGCGCACTTGAGCGGGGCGGACGAGGGCACGGTGGACGGGAGCGCGGCGCACGGGAGTGGGGCGAACGAGGGCATGGTGGCCGGGAGCGCGTCGCGGTCGGTCCTGGTCACCGGCGCGGCGGGCTACGTGGGGGGAAAGCTGATCCGGGCGTTGGGGTCGGGCGGATGGCGGCCGGAGACGGTGGTGGCGACGGACGTGCGCCTCCCCCCGCGGGGTGCGCGCCTTCCGGGAATCTCGTACGAGCTCTGTGACGTGCGCGACGGCGGGCGGCTTCATGCCCTGGTGGCGCGGTACGGCGTGGACACCGTCGTGCACCTGGCTTCCGTGGTGACGCCGGGGCGCGACGGCTCCACGGCGCTGGCCTACGAGGTGGACGTGGTCGGCACGCGCAACGTCCTCTCCGCGTGCCTCACGGGCGGTGTGGGGAAGCTGGTGATCACCAGCAGCGGAGCCGCCTACGGGTATCATCACGACAACCGGCCCTGGCTGGACGAGGACGACCCGATCCGCGGCCACGACGCCATGGCCTACTCACGGCACAAGCGCCTCGTGGAGGAGATGCTGGCGGAGGCCCGCCGCGATCATCCGCACCTGCGCCAACTCGTCTTCCGCCCGGGAACCATCCTGGGGACCGGGGTGGCCAACCCCATCACGGACTTCTTCGACAAGCCCATGGTCTTCGGCGTCACCGGGGCCGACTCTCCCTTCGTCTTCATCTGGGACGAAGACGTGGTGGCGTGCCTCGTGCGGGGCCTCCGGGAGCCGGTCACGGGGATCTACAATCTCGCCGGGGCCGGTGCGCTCACGCTGCGCTCCGTGGCGGACCGGCTGGGCAGGCCCTACCTCTCGCTTCCGGCCTGGCTGCTGACCGGAGCGTTGCACCTGCTGCGCCGGCTGGGCCTCACGCAGTACGGTCCGGAACAGGTGGACTTCATCCGCTACCGCCCGGTGCTGTCCAACCGCCGTCTCGTGGAGGAGTTCGGGTACACGCCCCGGAAGACCAGCGCCGAGGTGCTCGAGTTCTTCCTGGAGCATCGATGAGCGCGGTGGTGGTCATCACCGGCGCGGCCGGAGGGATCGGGTCGGCCATGGCCCGGCGCTGGGCTCGGGCGGGGGCGCGGCTGGCGCTCATGGACATCGACGCGAGTCGCCTGGGCGCGCTGTGCGACGCCCTGGGGGCCAATGGTCAGCCGACGCTGCGTCTACCCTGTGACGTCACCGACCCGGCGGCCTGCCGCGCCGCGCTGGCGGAGGTCGTGGCCGCCTGGGGAGGCGTGGACGTTGTGGTGGCCAACGCCGGCGGAACGCACGTGAGCTTCGTGGCCGACACGGACCCCTCGGTGTTCCGGCGCGTCATGGACCTGAACTTCTTCGGCGCGGTCCACGTGGCCACGGCCGCCCTCCCCTCCCTGCGGGCACGGGGCGGACGTATCGCAGTGATCTCCAGCGTGGCCGGGTTCGGCCCTCTCGCGGGCCGGAGCGGATACGCCGCGAGCAAGCACGCGCTGCACGGGTTCTTCGAATCGCTGCGGGGGGAGCTGGCCGGAGAAGGCGTTTCGGTCACCCTGGTCTGCCCGTCCTTCGTGCGGACCGACATCGGGTCCCGCGCGCTGGGCGGCGACGGAGGTCTCGCCACGGAGCCCCGCACGGAGCTGGGTCGGGCCATGGACCCGGACACCGTGGCGGACCGCGTCTTCCGCGCGGTGGAGGGGCGCCGGCGCCTCGTGGTGCTGGGTGCCGTCGGGAAGATGGCGTGGTGGGCGTCGCGCTTCGCCCCCCGTCTCTACGAGGCCGTGATGATCCGCCGGCTGACGCGCGCCCAGGCCGCGGGGAGGGCGGAGGCGTAGGGAGAAGGGTCGATCCGTCGGGGCGACGATGGGGTCGTTCGCCTCAGACCAGCATGGCTCCCGGCTCTTCCAGCATCGTCTTCAACGTGGCGAGGAAGCGAGACCCCTGGGCGCCGTCGATGACGCGGTGGTCGCAGCTCATGGTGATGCGCATGCGCGGGCGCACCACCACCTGCCCGTCCACCGCCACCGGCGTGTCGGTCACGCCGCCCACGGCCAGGATCCCCGCTTCCGGCGGGTTGATGATGGCCGTGAACTCGTGGATGCCGAACATCCCCAGGTTCGAAATGGAGAAGGTCGAGCCCGAATACTCCTCCGGGAGGAGCTTCTTCTCCCGACCGCGCGCAGCCAACTCGCGCACCTCGCGCCCGATCTGGGCCACCCCTTTGAGATGGGCGTTGCGCACCACCGGGGTGATCAGTCCGTCCTCCACCGCCACGGCCACCGCCACGTGCACGGCGCTGAAGCGGCGAATGCGGTCGCCGTGCCACTGGGCGTTGCAGTCGGGATGCGCCCGCAGCGCCATGGCGGTGGCTTTGATGACCAGGTCGTTCACGCTCACCTTCTCGCCGCGGCTCTCCAGGAGGGCGTTCATCCGGACACGCGCCTCCATGGCGCGGGCCATGTCCACGTCCACGGTGAGGAAGAAGTGGGGGACGGGGCCGATGGACTCGGTGAGGCGGCGGGCGATGGTCTTGCGCATCTGCGAGACCGGCAGGTCTTCGTACTCCGCCTCGTCGGGGCTCCAGGCCGCGGTCGTGGGCGCCGCGGGGCGAGCGGTGAGCCCGGCCTCCTTGGCCGCCTCCACGTCACGCTTCACGATCCGGCCACCCGGACCGGATCCCTGGACCGCGGCGATGTCCACGCCCATGTCCGTCGCCAGGCGGCGCGCGAGGGGCGAAGCCTTCACGCGGCCTCCGTCGGAAGCGGGCGCCGCGGGAGCGGGTGCGGTGGCGGCCGGGCTGGGCGTGGCCTGCGGCGCGGCGGCCGGTGAAGCCGGAGGAGCGACCGGAGGGGCCGCGGCGGCACTCGCGGCCGGAGCCGCACCCGCGGGTGCGGCTCCGCCGCCGGCCCCGGTGATCCCGGAGATGTCCTCGTCGGGCCCGGCGATGACGGCGATGACCTCACCCACCGGGCACGTTCCACCCTCACCGAGGAAGATCTTGCGCAGGACGCCGTCGCCCCGGGCCACCATCTCCATGGTGGCCTTGTCGGTCTCGATCTCCGCGATGGTCTCGCCGTTGGAGACGACCTCGCCCTCGGTCTTCAGCCACCGTACGACCTGCCCCTCTTCCATGGTGGGGGACAGCGCTTCCATATGTACTTTCGTTGCCATGGTGCCGGATTTCCTATGGGGTTACCGGTAGAGGACCTTGTTCACCGCCTCCACCACCCGGGCGGGGGTGGGCTTCGCCAACCCCTCCAGGTTCTTGGCATACGGCATGGGAACGTCGGCCTGGGCGACCCGCAGCACGGGGGCGTCCAGGTGGTCGAACGCTTCCTCCTGGATGGTGGCCACGATCTGGGCGCCCACGCCCAGATACGACCACCCCTCCTCCAGATAGATGGCGCGGTTGGTCTTCCGCACCGATTCGAGGATGGCGTCCACGTCGAGGGGCCGAAGCGTGCGCAGATCGAGGACGTCCGCCTGGATCCCGTTCTTCTCCAGCTGCGCCGCGGCCTGCATGGCCACGTGCACCATCTTCCCGTGGGTGATGATGCTCACGTCCGACCCTTCCCTCTTCAGGTCGGCCACGCCCAGGGGGATGATGAAGTCCTCGTCGTCGGGCACTTCGCCCTTCATGTTGTACAGCAGCTCACCCTCCATGAAGGCCACGGGATCGTTGTCCCGGATGCTGGCCTTGAGGAGCCCCTTGGCGTCGGCCGGCGTGGCGGGGACCACCACCTTCACCCCGGGAGAGTGGAGGTAGTACGTCTCGCACGCGATGGAGTGCTGGGCCGCGAGCTGTAGCGCGGCCCCCGTGGGTCCCCGGAAGACGATGGGGATGGGGAACTGCCCGTCGCTCATGTACATCATCTTCGCCGCGGCGTTGATCACCTGGTCGATGGCCAGGAAGGCGAAGTTGAAGGTCATGAACTCGATGACGGGGCGGAGTCCCGACATGGCGGCGCCCACTCCCAGCCCGGTGAAGCCGAGCTCGCTGATGGGCGAGTCCACCACGCGCTGGCTCCCGAACTCGGCGAGGAGCCCCTTGGACACCTTGTACGCACCGTCGTACTCCGCCACCTCCTCACCCATGAGGAAGACGTCGGGGTCGCGGCGCATCTCTTCGGCGAGTGCCTGGTTCAGCGCCTCGCGGTAGGTGATCACGGACATCAGCGATCTCCCTCCCGCCCGTCGAAGAACAGGCGTCCGTTGGGGTTGATCTCGGCCCACACGTTGGTGTAGAGGGCCGAGGGGTCGGGGGCCGGGGAGGCGTCGGCGAACTCCGCGGCCTCGTTCACGGCCTCGCGTACCTCGGCGTCCATGGCCTCGAAGGCGTCCTGATCCAGCACTCCCGCCATGGTGAGGTGGTCCGCCAGGTTGGTGATGGGGTCGTGCTCCTCCGTGCGGTGCTCCACTTCCTCCTTGGAGCGATACGTCCCGGACACGGGGTCCGACATGGAATGGCCCTTGAACCGATACGTCCTCAGGTCGACGAAGCGGGGCCCCCCTCCGTTGCGCACCTCGTTCGCCAGGTCGCGGAAGTGGGCGTAGGTGGCCAGGACGTCCTGGCCGTCCACCGTGCTGGCCGGGATCCCGTAGGGCGACGACTTGTTCACCATCTCCGTGAGGGAGACGCGGTGGAAGGCGGTACCCATTCCGTACTCGTTGTTCTCCACCACGTAGATGGCGGGAAGCTGCCACACGGCGGCGATGTTCAACGCCTCGTGGAAACCGCCCTGGTTCACCGCGGCGTCGCCCATGTAGCAGATGACCACGTTGGGTTCCTTCCGGTACTTGATCTTCCAGGCGATCCCGGTGGCCAGCGGCACCTGCCCGCCCACGATCCCGTGGCCGCCCATGAAGCGCTTCTCGGCGTTGAAGATGTGCATGGAGCCACCCTTCCCGCCCGAGGCCCCGTCGGCCCGGCCGTACAACTCGGCCATCACCGCGCCCGGCGTCACTCCCTTGGCGAGGGCCTGGGTGTGCTCCCGGTAGGCGCTGATGACGTAGTCGCCGTCGTGGAGCGGGAGGATGGATCCCGCGGCCGCGCCCTCCTGCCCGATGTGCAGGTGGCAGAACCCGCCGATCTTCCCGATGGCGTAGGCCTCTTCGGCCTTCTCCTCGAAGCGCCGGTAGAGGAGCATCTCGCGCAGGAGGTGCAGTCCTTCGTCCTTGGTGATCCCGGCCGCCTTGAACGGGTCGCCGGCCGGAGCGCCCTTGGCGCCCGCAGCCTTGGGGCCGCCGCCCTTGGCGCCGGACCCCTTCTTGGCGGGTGCGGCGGCCGCCTTGGCGGAACCGCTCTTCTTCTTCGTGTCCGTGCTACCCATGTCTATCCTTCTCCGACCCGTTTTCCCGGACGGCCGAGCTCGAGCTGGACCAGGTCCAGCCGGATCTCCGCCGGAGCGAGAACGTCGGCTTCCAATACGCTCTGGATGGATCCGGGCCCCCCCGCCTCCACTTCCCGCGCCTGTTCCTTGGCGTGGTAGGAAGAGCGGACCAGCGGCCCAGACTCCACGTGCTTGAATCCGTACTCCTCCTCGCCGATGCGCTTCCATTCGGCGAACTCATCCGGCGTGACCCATCGGGCCACGGGGATGTGCATGGGGGAGGGCCGGAGGTACTGCCCCAGCGTGAGGATGTCCACCGCCGCCTCGCGGAGGTCGGCCATGGCCTGCCTCACTTCGTCGTGCTCCTCGCCCATCCCCAGGATGATCCCGGTCTTGGTGAGCATTCCGGCGTCCAACTTCTTCACGGCGCCCAGGAACGAGATGGAGCGCCAGTACCGGCCGCCGGGCCGCACGTCGGGGTGGAGGCGGTCCACCGTCTCCAGGTTGTGGCCCAGGATGGCGGGCTTGGCGTCCACCACCGCCTTCAGGGCAGTCTCGTCGCCCTTGAAGTCGGGGATGAGGACCTCCACCGAGCACCCCGGCACCATCCGGTGGATGAGGCGGATGGTCTCGGCGTAGATCCCGGCGCCCCCGTCGGGGAGCTCGTCACGGTTCACGCTGGTGATGACCACGTGCTCCAACTCCATGCGGACCACCGTCTCCGCGACCCGGCGGGGCTCGTCGGTGTCGAGGCCCGTGGGCATCCCGTGGGCGACCCCGCAATACTTGCACGCCCGGGTGCAGACGTCGCCCAGGATCATGAAGGTGGCGGTGCCGTCTTCCCAGCACTCCCCGATGTTGGGGCAGCCGGCCTCCTCGCAGACGGTGTGGAGCCCCTCCGTCCGCATCATCTTCTTGAGATGCAGATAGTTGGTGCCGCCGGGAGACCTCACCTTGAGCCACTCCGGCTTCCGCGCCCGCATATCGATCGTCTCCAGGCCCTCGTGGGCCCGGATCCGGGAGGTACCCTTCGGCTTCACCACGCCGGTATTCTTACCGGCGGGCGCGTAGCCGCGGGGGGCCTCGGTCGCGGTGTCGCTCATGGCTCGATATCCTCCAGACACCCGAAGGGATCAGGGGGTCGCGGCCACCTGGATCGTCTTCGAGGATTCCGTCTCGTTCGCGTGGACCGCTGCGGCCCACCTGTCCCACCCCGCGAGTTCGACCCCGCGCCGGCCGACACGCGGTCGGGGCGCCGGATAAACATCCGGGGGGGAGCCAGAAATCATAGCCCCACGCCCATACCTCTTACAAGGTATGCGACGCCGAATCCCAGGTAGTTCCCCAGCGCGTACCCGGCCAATCCCACGATGATTCCGGGAAGGATCAGCCCCCTCCACTCCCGGGAGACCGCCACGGCGAGGGCGCTGGAGGGTCCCCCCACGGCCGCCTGGGAGGCGACCGAGAGCGATCCCACGTCGATACGGGCCAATCTCCCGCCCCCGTACACGACCAACCCGTGCACCCCCACCACCACCAGGGTATAGAAGAACACCTCCACCCCCACGGCCACGATCTCCGAGACCCGCGACCAGATCCCGATCACCACGAAGAAGAAGTGGAGCGCCACGGTCCCCACCTGCATGGCCCCGGCGGGATCCCGGAACCAGGGGGTATGGCCCACGATCAGGGCGAGGGTGGTGAGCCAGAGCACCGCTGGGATCCCCGGAGTCCAGGTGGCCAGGACGTCCGAGGCGGCCAGCAGGAGGAAGCCGGTGGCGAGGAGGGTGGTGAGCTGGAGCGCGGAGACGGGGACGCGCACGAAGAAGGGGTGGTGCTCCTCGTCCCGGGACTCCGCCGCGATGTCGGCGGCGGCCGCGTCCACCAGGTCACCCTCGAGGACGGAGGTGGGCACCGAGGGGTAGAAGCGGCCGATCCAGATCGGGAGCATGAGGGTGACGCCCAACCACAGGCCGGTGGTGAGGGCATCGGCGGCGGTGGCACCGGCGAAGAGCGCGTCGGGAAGCCCCACGCCCCGGCCCACGGCGACGAAGTTCAGTGACCCCCCGGTGTACGTTCCCGTCAGGGTGCCGGCCAGCCTCCAGGTGTCCTCTCCGAGATGCGAGGCGAACATGAAGGCGCCCACGGCCGCCCCCGACGCCGTCCCCAGAGCGGCGAGGCCGAACGCCCCCAGCATGCGCGGACCGGCGCGGCGCAGGTCCCCGAGGTTCACCGCCAGGAGGAGCATGGCGATGGCCAGCGACGTCACCGGTCCGGCGATGGTGTCGTAGACGGGCGACGCGGCGGGAACGACACCGGTGTTGGTGAGGATGGCGCCCAACGCCAGGGCCAGGAGCGACGCACCGACCTTGGAGAGGGCCGGCACGTGCCGGTCCAGGAGGAAGGCGAAGGCCGTTGTGGCCGCGATGAGGGCCACGAGGGGGAGGGTCGACGAGATCATGGGTTCCGGAAGTGGTGGGGGATCAGGCCGTCCGACATGGCGCGCCGGTGCTGGTATCGCTCCAACACGTGGGCGCACGCCTCGTCGGGGTCGTCGGTGACGAGAATGAGGTTCATGTCTTCCGCGGCGATCTTCCCCTCCTTCACCATGGTGCCCTGGATCCAGTCGATGAGCCCCGCCCAGTATTCCGAGCCGAACATGACCACCGGAAAGTTGCGGACCTTCCCCGTCTGGATCAGGGTCAGCGCCTCGAAGAGCTCGTCCATGGTCCCGAAGCCGCCGGGGAAGATGATGAAGGCTTCGGCGTACTTCACGAACATGGTCTTCCGGACGAAGAAGTACCGGAAGTCGATCCCCACGTCGACGAATTCGTTCTGACCCTGCTCGAAGGGGAGCTCGATGTTGCACCCCACCGACGTGACGTTGGCCTCGCGAGCGCCCCGGTTGGCGGCCTCCATGATCCCGGGGCCTCCGCCGGTGATGATCCCGAAGCCCGACTCACCCAGGAGACGGGCGGTCTCCACGCACTTCTGGTACATGACGTCGGCGGGCTTGACCCGGGCCGAGCCGAAGAAGGAGACGCAGGGTCCGAGCTTGGACATCTCCTCGAACCCCTCCACGAACTCTCCCATGATCCGGAAGATCCGCCACGCGTCCTTCCCGATGGTCTGGAGGGCTTCCACGCTTTCGAGGAGGCGTTCGTCTTCGGTCTCCCGTTGGTACGGGAGGGGCTTTCCCTCCTCGGGGCCGGGAATGTCGCTGTGGGTCATGAGGCACCTCGCTTGTTCTCGAACCACCAGCGCGCGGACCTGCGCAACGCTTCGTGGTGGGTGTGGGCGGGCGTCCATCCCAACTCGACGCGTATGCGGATGGACGGATAGGGGTTGTCTCCCAGGGCCAGGCGGACCACTCGCGTGAGGGGGAGGTGTTTCGCTCCGGGCGTGCCGACGCGCATCCGCTCCAGGAGGACGGCCCCGTTCCGCACCACCCCCGCGGGAACGGAAACCATCCGCGGCGAGCGCCCCATCCCGGCCGCGATTCCCCCGAAGAGGTCTCGCTGGGAGATGGGGTGATCCAACGCCACATTGTACGTCGTCTTCCCCCGTCCCGCCTCCATGACGGCGAGGAGCGCCGTGGCCACGTTCCCCGCGTAGACCACGGGGAGGGGGTTGTCGCCCGGCCCCAGGAGGAAGGCCACCGGGCCACGCAGGATACGAGCCACGGCGGGGATCATGAGCCGGTCGTATTCCCCGTAGACCGCGGACGGACGGACCACGGTGACGCCCAGGCTCGAGCCGGCCTCCACCTCGCGGACCTCTTCTTCCGACAGCCGCTTGGAGCGGCCGTACACGTCGGCGGGAAGGTGGTCCGTGCCGGGCAGGTCGGCCTCGTCCACGGGTCCCTCCACCGGACCGTATGCCGCGATGGAGGAAAGATGGGTGGCGTGGCCCACCCCGGCGCGGGCGGCGGCCTCGAAGACCCGCCGGGTGCCGTCCACGTTCACGGCCTTCACCGCCGGCCACGATCCGTCGGCATACACCAGCGCGGCCCCGTGGACGAGGTGGGTGCACCGCTCCATCCCGCGGGAGAGCGCGTCCGCGGGGTCGCGCACGTCTCCGTGGAAGATGGTGCACCCCCACCCGGTGAGGAGGCGGGTATCCGCTCCCGGCCGGGCCAGGGCCACCACCCCGTGGCCGGCCTCCCTCAAGAGCCGGGCGAGATGGCTCCCCAGGAGGCCGGTCCCGCCGGTGAGGAATACCCGCATGCGGTGCCCGTCCGCCGCGCTCAGTGCGCGGAGACGAAGGCCTCGGCGCGGGCTTTCAACTCGGTGAGATAGCTCTGGTGACCCTCGTACTCGGGAAGAGCCCGTCCCACTTCCGCGTCGAATACCCGGATGATGTGGGTGAAGTATTCCCGCGCCTCGTCCATGCGCCCGGCACCGGCGGCCGCGTCGCCCGCCGACGCGAGGCCCAGGAGATGGTCGGGATAGACATCGAGGATCTCCTGCGCCACGGCCAGGGCCCCGTCGTACTCCGCCCCGGTGATCTGGAGGAGCGCCATGTGGAAGTATCCGTCCATGTCCAGGGGCATGGCCCGCTCGTAGGCGCCGATGGCCATGGGGAGGAAGGCCTGGGCTCCCGCCGTGTCCCCGGCCGAGGCCGTGGTCATGACGCGATTGAAGAGGCGGTCGGCCGCCTCGCGGGGACTCATCTGGGTGATGTCCGTGGTGGCGGCGCCGTTGGCCGCACCGGCGGACGCGCCCATTCCGCCCTGCCCCGGGCCCGCCACGGGCCCGGCCGGCTGGACCATGTTCCACCCCACCACCAGGATCATCCCGAACATCGCCGCCCCCGCGATCCACCAGGGCGTGTTCCCCGCGGCCAACGGGTGGACACCGCCGTCCGGCGCGGCTCCGCCGCCGGCTCTCGCTCGCGAGGCTCCGCCACGGGTGGGCCCGGCGCCGGCCGCGCCGTCCGACGAGCGAGCTCCGCACTGATTGCAGAACTTCGCGCTTCCGTCGAGGGAGGCGCCGCACTGGTTGCAGAACCGCCCTCCCAGGGTGGTCCCGCAATTGGAGCAGAAGTTCCCGGCGGCGGGCTTTCCGCACGAGGGGCAGGCGTTCTTCTTGTCTGTCATCTATCGATCACTCGTAAGGTTCATGTCAACGGCGCAGCGCGTTGAACAACAGCGGCCAGGTGGCCACCGTCTGCGCCCTGTAGTTCGGCTGGAATCCGAAGAGCACCACCGAACCCCGTCCCACCGAAGCCTCCACGATGGCGGGCATGCCGGCCACGTGGTCTCCCCCCAGTACCCACCCCGAGAGGAGAGGATCGCCGGAGCCGTACCGGGCCAGGATGCCGATGTCCGGGTCGGTCACGTCGAACGCCCTGCTCGACCGTGCGTACCACGCCACCGTCTCCGTCTCCAATCCTTCTGTGACGTCGTTCCCGGGCTCCAACTCCAGTCGGAGGATGGATCCGGGAATGTAGAAGTCCTGCGAAGGAAGATCCTCCACGGCGTTGTGAATGCCCAGGTCGAAGGTCTCCACCGCGAAGTCCACGGACTCCTCGATGGCCACCAGGCGTCCACCCCCGTTCACGAACTCCCGGATGGCCGCCACACCCTGCGCTCCCAACCCTCCGGTATACTCCTCGGGAAGCACTCCGGTCCGGTATCCTTCACGCAGCGACCGCGTGTCCTGGCTCTGGAGGATCAGGACGTCGTAGCGGTCGGCCAGCCCGCCCGCGCGCACGTCGGCATCGTGGAGCGTGTCGTACTTCATTCCATACCGGTCGAAGAGCCAGCGCGTCCACCCGGCCTCCATGGGCTCCTGCCACGATTTCAGCATGGCCACCCGCGGGGCGCCGCGCCCGGAGAGACGGGCGGGAAGCTCGAAGTGGAAGTCGGGGATGGCGATGCGCTCCGCTCCCGCGACGGATACCGCTTCGTCCACCTCCACGGTCTCGACGTCCATCAGGTAGCCCAGCGTATGCGCGGTCACGTCGTACGGGCGTTGCGGCGGGCCGCCGGGGTACTCGCGCAGGTCCGGGTACTCCTGGATCTCCAACATGGTGTTGGCCCACGAGGCGTAGGGCTGGTTCATGGGAACGATGTAGCTCCCCGCCGGGAACGAGATGCCGTCGGCCTGGAAGGCCGCCCGGGACCGGTAGACCTCCACGTCGCCCATGGTGAGGACGCGGAGGGCGTAGTCCACCCCGGTGCGGTTCTCCTGGCCCCCCGGGATCACCCAGGCGCCGGGCCACTCGTCCCAGCCGTCCACCGCCCGCTTCCCGACGCCGTAGAAGGTCTCCAACCAGTACCGGCGGTTCCTGGCCGCGTTGGTGAGGAGCGCCATGGCACCGGAGTCCTGATAGTCCACGATGTCCGGAAGGCCCCATTCCCCGCCCTCCCACGGCGCGGCGTAGTTCCAGGACCGCTGTCCGGAGTGATAGGCGCGGCGGGGACCGTCGAGGTCCTCCCACGTCACGGTGACGGGAGACGCGAGGCGGGCGGACGCCGTCTCGCTCAGGATACGCGCTCCGGCATGATAGTGCTGATAGGCCCTCGCCGGAGTGAACGCGTCGTACTGGGCGCCCACCACCACGCCCTTCTTCCCCTGCGTGGTGAGCTCGGCGGCCATGTAGAGGCCGAGTTGGTTCACGGCCGTGGTGAGGGACGGATCGATGTTGGGCTCCCACGGATCGATGTACGGCGGGAAGAAGATGCGTGCGCCGCTCCCGCCCATCTGGTGGATGTCGTGGACGATCTGGGGGTGCCACGCGTTGTGGGCCTTCTGCACGGTCAGGATGGTCTCCTGCTGCGTGAAGGCATACCAGTCGCGGTTGTTGTCGTGCCCGACGTAGTAGTGGTAGAGCCAGGGCATGGGCGCGCCCTCGTACCCGGTGCCCACGAATCGGCGATACCAGTCGGCCACCCACTGGAGCCCGTCGGGGTTCAACGAAGGCACGTCCAGGAGGATCACGTTGTCCAGGATATCCAACACCTTGGGGTCGTCGGACGAGGCCAGCCGGTGGAGCAGGCGCGCCGCGGTCTGCCCGCCGCCGACTTCGGTGGAGTGGATCTGGTGCGTGATCAGGACCACGGTCTTTCCCTGCTCCAGGAGGCGCTCCAGTTCCGCGGGGCCCGATACCCGGCGGGGGTCGGCCAGCTTCATCTGGATGGCGTGGAGCTCCTCGATACGGGCCTGGTTCTCCTCGCTGGTCACGGTCAGCATCACGAAGGGGCGGCCCATGGTGGTCGTCCCCAGGGTATCCACGGTGACCCGCGGACTCGTTTCGGCGAGTTTCTCGTAGTACGAAGTGAGCTCGGTCCAGTTGGCGAGCTTGCGGTCCTCTCCGGGCTCGAACCCGAAGTGGGACCGTGGGGTGGGCACGTTCTGCGCCGCGGACGCGGTCGCGGACAGGGCGAGGATGGCGAGGGCCGCGAAGGTCCGGATGGTCATACGATCTCCTGGAGGCTGTATAGACTATGGGATGGTATCGCGGCGTCAGACCGGCGGCAACGGAGAAGCTTTCCCTGGGAGCACATGTGAAGAAGGGGCGGGGCGGGAGGGTGGGTGGAGGAAGGCGACGGAGGTCGGGGCGTGCGGGTCTCTTCGTGGTCCTGTGGGCCCTCTCCCTGCTCCCCGCAGGCATCGGCGCCCAGGTCATCCGGTCCGACCCCGCGGCGGCGCTTCCACCACCCCCGGACACGTACTCCGACCAGGGGATCCGGCTCCTGGTGGCTCGCGCCATGGGAGCGCGGGGGGTGGCCGTCACCGGCATCCATGCCTACGAAGCCCTCCTCCGTGAGCGGATCTACGTCGGGCTGACGGCCTTCCGGATCCGCCGGGAGCGGGGGTTGTTCCACCGGGAGCGCGTGGCCCGGGTGGGTTGGAGCGAAGACGGCACCCGGACCATCCAATGGATCGGCGCCCGTCAGGCCATCCCCGTGATCGGCGCCGATACCCGCAGGGAAGCCCTCCGGGACGAGACACCGGCCGACGGGGACCTCCGCGGCGACCTGGTGGACGAGCTTCTCGCCGAGTCCGACCTCCTGAACTTCAGCTTCGACCCGGGGGCCGACCGGGTGGCGTTCGGTGACGACTGGGCTCTTCATCCGCTTTCGGACAGCGCCGCCTTCCACTACCGATACCGCGGGGGTGACACCCTCATCCTTCGACTTCCGGAACGTACTCTGGAGATGGTGGAGGTGCGGGTGGAGCCCCGCCGCGAGGACGTCCACCTCATCGTCGGGTCGCTCTGGTTCGATTCCGCCACCGGTCACCTGGTGCGGGCCATCTACCGCCCGGCCCGGCCCTTCGATCTCTCCCTCGACGCGGCCGACGCGGCGGCCGACGTCCCCGGATTCGTCAAGCCCATCACGGCCGACGTGGCGTACATCACGGTGGAGTACAGCCTCCAGGAATTCGAGTACTGGCTCCCCCGGCGTTTCGCCATGGAGGTGACCGCCCGCGCGGGCAGGTTCCTGTCCGTTCCGGTCACGGTCGAGTGGACCGCCACCGACTACCGGGTGAACGAGGTTCAGTCGCTGGACGATCTGCTGGCCGATCCACCCCCCGGATGGCGGGTGGCGACCCAGCTCCATCACACCGATACCGACACCTTCGACGTTCGTGTTCTCCTCCCTCCGGACGAGGAGGTCTTCCTCTCGCCTGAGCTATCCACCTCCGTCGACGTCACGGATCGCGTGGCCTTCACGCACCGGGAGTTGAGTGAGATCCGTGACCACCTCGGCGCCCTCGGATCTCCGTTCGCGGATGCGGTGTCCGTTCGCCTTTCCGTGGGGCCGGGCCAGCATCGCTTCAATCGGGTGGAGGGGGTGAGTCCCGGAGCCACGTTGGAGGCTCGGATGGGCCCGTCCACACGGGTCTCCCTGTCGGGGCGGATCGGGCTTTCGGAGAAACGGCCACGAGGGACCGCCGGGCTGGTTCGCATCCGGGGCGTGGGAGAATGGGGTCTATGGGGCTACCGGCGTCTCGAGCCCATGGGCGACTGGGACGCTCCCTTCGGATTCACCACGTCCCTGTCGGCCCTCGCGTTCGGGGGGAACGACAGCCAGTTCTTCGAGTCCACCGGGGCGGCGCTTTCCTATTCCCGGGCCGGCTCCCGGGTTCGAGGGGAGGTGCGCCTCGCCCGTGAACGGCAGGCGGCCGTGGTGTTGGGCACGGACTTCCACTTCCTCCGATACGTTCGCGATGGTGCCGTCACCGCGGTGCTCCCCGCAGACGAAGGC
Organism: Gemmatimonadota bacterium; assembly: GCA_029879725.1. Classification (GTDB taxonomy): domain Bacteria; phylum Gemmatimonadota; class Gemmatimonadetes; order Longimicrobiales; family Gaopeijiaceae; genus JAOUPR01. The sequence continues at coordinate 21,390 of JAOUPR010000057.1, forward strand.
TCCCTGACGCGCGGGATCCTGCGCCTCAACTGGTTTTCGGGCGTGGACCCCAATGGCCTGATCCTCACCGGCGAGGTGTTGGCGGAGGGGGCCGTGGGCGACTTCGAGTACCAGCGGGGGGCGGCTTCCATCTCCGCCTCGCACCCACTCTTCGTGGGCCTGTCGGGAGCCCTTCAGGTCGGTGGGGGTCGAGCGTGGGGTGAGCTTCCCGTTCAGCGCTATTTCCATATCGGCGGTGCCGGATCGCTGCGGGCGTTTCCGGGCAATGCCTTCTCCGGGAGGGCGTTCTGGAGGAGTCGCGCGGAGGTCACCAACCAATGGGCCGGAGCCCGGGTGGGTGTGTTCGGAGACGCGGCCTGGGTGGGAGATCCCGCGGACCTCACATCCCGTCCGCCCTACGTCTCCCTGGGGCTCGTGACCTCGCTCATGGACGGGCTGATCCGCTTCGACGTGGGTCGGGCGGTCCGCGGAGGGAGTGGTTGGGGTTTCGACCTGTATCTCGACGGTTTGCTCTGAGGGAGGCCGGGCGGCCGCCTACAGCCCCGAGGGGTGGTCGAGGAAACTCCAATCCAGGCGGAATCGCTCGGCGAGGTGTTCCGCCAACGCCTTCACTCCGAAGGTCTCGGTGGCGTAGTGCCCTCCCAGGAAGACGTGCACGCCCAACTCCCGGGCGTCCACGTAGGTATGATGGGACGCCTCACCGGTGACGAGGGCGTCGAGGCCCAACCCGGCGGCCTCTTCCACCATGGAACCCCCGGCACCCGTCACCACGCCCACCCGCCCGATCCACTCGGCGGATCCCTCGAGGTGGCGGACGGGACCGCCACCCAACGCGTCGGCCACCATCTCCGAAAGGCGCTCCGAGTCCACCGGCTCGGGGAGGGTTCCCCACCACCCGACAGGACTCCCTTTGTAGGAACCGAAACGGTCCTGGAGTTCCAATCCCAGACTTCGGCCCAGGAGGGCACAGTTGCCCACCTCGGCGTGCGCGTCCAGGGGCAGGTGGACGGAATAGACCGCGATGCCCGCGTCGAGGAGGCGTTTGACCTTCCTGTACCTGCGGCCGGTCACGGGGCGCAGCCCGTCCCAGAACAGTCCATGGTGCACGAGGACAAGGTCCACCCCGGCCTCGGCCGCCGCCTCGATGACCTCTTCCGACGCGTCCACCGCCGCGGCCAGCTTCGCGACGTGCTCCGGCCCGTCCATCTGTAGCCCGTTCAGAGCCGTGGGGTAGTCCGGGTGGCCGGGCACGTCGAGGTACCCGTTCAGGTAGTCCACCAGAGCCGACAGCTTCATGGATACCAGGGGTTCGGGGGATCGGGCAGCGCCGACGGAGTACTCCACATGCGGTGTGGAAAAGTTGGGTCCTTTCTGGTGGAATATCGTGTGGAAAAGTGGTTCAAGCCACCGTACGACAACGAGTTACGACCCGTACACACGCTCGTGCAGCTAATCCACGACGGGGGATCAGTTCTTCGGGCTGTCCGACGGGATGGCGGCGGAAGACGTGCTCATGGTCGCGGCGCCGCTGGTGCCGGTCTTCGCCTCGCCCATGGTGACGGATCCATTGAGCATGGCCCCTTCCTCGAGCTGCATCCGACGCGCCTGGACGGTCCCTTCGATCTGGCTGGTGGCCTGCACTTCGAGGCGCGAGCCCACCACCAGGGTCCCCTTGATGCGCCCGGAAACGACGGCGTCCTGGGTGTCGACGTCGCCGTCCACCATGCCGTCCTTTCCGATCACCACCGCCTTCCCCGCCTTCACCGATCCCTTCACCTTCCCTTCGATCCGAACCGTGCCCGACGTTTCGATATCTCCGGTGACCTTCATCCCCGGGCCGATGATGGAGATGACCGCATCGGGTTGTGCGACGGGGCCGCTGCTGCGTTCGCGTGACATGGGAGTTCCTCTTGGGTTCAAGGCTGGGTAACCAAGGTGAGGGGATCGACCGCCTCGCCGTTGAGAAGTATTTCGAAGTGGAGATGGGGGGCCGTGGATCGTCCCGTGGACCCGCTCACCGCGATCACTTCGTTCTGCCTCACCTCCTGGCCGGAAGTGACCATGAGCTGTGAGGCGTGTCCGTACAGGCTGGAATACCCGGACGCGTGCTCGATGAGAACGTAGAGTCCGTACACCGGGTGTTCTCCAGCTTCCACGACGGTGCCGGACCCGGCTGCCCGCACGTACGAATCGGTGGGTACTGCAATATCCAGGCCCGGGTGGTCCTCGCCCTGGCCGTCCAACAAGCCCTGGGTCACGAAGCCGCGCTCGGTGAGCGGCCAACTCGTGGGAAGGGACGCATTGCTCGCGGCGGACGGGGATCGGGCCGAGCGCCGTGACGGCTCTCCGGCGGGCGGGAGCCAGACTTCCGAGGGACGCTCGTCGGGGCCTGGGCCGAACAAATCCCGAATTTGCCCGTATGCCGCCTCGATGGACTGGAGCTGCGCGGCCAGCGCGGCAACCTTCTCCGCGTCGGCCTCCATGGCCGCCACCTGATCCTCCAGTTCGTTGACCCGGAGCGCACGGGCGGCCAGGTACCACCAACTCCCGGCGATGATGGTCAGCAGGAGGGCCACCACCGTGCTCAGTGTCCCGAAGAACGCGATCTTCCCCCGGGACAGGTGGATCGTCCGGCTCTCGCGTCCATCCCCGGGTACGAGGATGACGGTGAGGTGCGGGTCGCCGGGCAGGGTGCTCACCCCAACACCTCCATGACGTCCTGGCCGGTGAGTGCCTCGAAGATGCGCTCGAAGTCTTCCGTCCCCATGAACGCGATCTCCACCGATCCGTGCCCGCCGCGTGTCTGGCGGATGGAGACCCTGGTGGAAAGCACCTCTTCCAGCGCGCCCTCCAGAGCCCGCACGGTGGGGTCCTTGGCCGACGCGGGGCGTCCCTTCTTCTTCTTCGAGACGGCCAACCCCGCCTGGCGCTCCACCTCCCGGACGGACCACCCTTCCTTCACCGCCGCGCGGGCGAGGTCGGCGGCGCGTACCTCGTCCTCCACGCTGAGGAGTGCTCGCGCGTGGCCCATGGAAAGATGCCCGGCCTCGAGGAGCTTCCTCACGGAGATGGGAAGCTTGAGGAGACGAAGAAGGTTCGCGACCGTGGAGCGGTCCTTCCCCACGGCTTGGGCGATCTCGGCCTGGGTCAGGGAGAACCGGTCCGCCAGTGCCTGGTAGCCCTCGGCCTCTTCCAGTGGATTGAGCGCTTCCCGCTGCAGGTTCTCCACCAGCGCGAGAACGAGGAGCGTCTCGTCGGAGGCGTCGCGGATGACCACGGGAACGTCCTCCCACCCGAGCTGGGTCACCGACCTGAACCGCCGTTCTCCGGCCACGAGCTCGTAGCGTCCTTCCGCGCCGGGGGCGGGGCGGACCACCAGTGGTTGGAGGAGACCGTTCTCCCGGATGGACGACGCGAGTTCGGAGAGTTCTTCTTCGGTGAAGACCTTCCTGGGCTGAAGGGGGTTCGGAACGATGGCCGCGACCTTCACGCGGGAGATCTCCGTCTGTCCGGGCTCCGGGGCGAGGTACTCTCCGATGAGTGCCCCCAACCCCTTTCCCAGCCGATCCCGTCGTCCGGCGGTCATGACCCCTCGCCCTTCGTGGGAGGCTTGGCCTCCGAGTCCGGCACCCGATTCATGATCTCCTTCGCCAGCGCGAGGTAGGCCTTGGCGCCCGGAGAGAGTGCGTCGTACAGGATGATGGGCTTTCCGAAGCTCGGGGCCTCGGCCAGCGTCACGTTCCGGGGGACGGGCGTGCGGTACACCTTCTTCCCGAAGTATTCCCGGGCCTCCTCGGCGACCTGCCGTGAAAGGTTGAGTCGCTTGTCGTACATCGTGAGGAGTACGCCTTCGATGTCCAGCCCCGGGTTCAACCCACGCTGCACCAGATGAACCGTGCTGAGGAGTTGGCTCAACCCCTCCAGGGCGTAGAACTCGCACTGGATGGGAATGAGAACCGAGTCCGCGGCCGTCAGGGTGTTCAACGTGAGGAGGCCGAGGGATGGAGGGCAATCCACCAGGATGAAGTCGTAGTCGTCCTTCAGTGGACGGATCGCCTCCCGAAGGACCTTCTCCCGTTGGGGAGCATCCACCAACTCGATCTCCGCACCGACCAGGTCCCGGGTGGACGGAATCACGTCCAGGAAAGGAAAGTGTTGGCCGGTTACGATGCACTCCCTCGCGTTCCGCCGATTCACCAGGATATCGTACACCGTCGGGCGGTTCTGGCGGTTCTCCACTCCGATTCCCGACGTCGCGTTCCCCTGGGGGTCGATGTCGATCACCAGCGTGCGTTTCTCCGCCACGGCCAGGGAAGCGCCGAGGTTGATAGCGGTGGTCGTCTTCCCCACGCCGCCCTTCTGGTTCACTATTGCGATGATGCGAGACATCGAGAGGTTGGTCTTGGTCCGGGGAATGAGAAGCTCCGGGGGGGCGACGAATATACCCCGGTTCCGGACCACGGTAAAGCAATGAATCCTTGACGGGCACCAGCGCCGCGAGGATCTTGGGGCCGGCCACCCCGAACACCACCCTGGAACCTAGCCGCCCACCATGCTCGAACGTAGCAGAACGCCTCGCTTCCACGGGATTTCCGTCCTGGCGGCCGTCCTCTCTCTGATCGGGCTTCCTGTTCTGGGAGGGTGTGGCGACGACATCATCGAGCCGGATCCGGCGTTGGCTCCGTTCGTCGGGGACTGGGGTGGGCGCGCCATGGTCCTGACCAACCTGGCCAACCCGGCGGTGCACCCCGACTTGATCCAGGAGGGTGCG
>JAOUPR010000058.1 GCA_029879725.1 Gemmatimonadota bacterium
GCCGCCGCCGAGCGCCGGTTCGGGATGATCATACTCGACCCGCCTCGGTTCGCCCGCACGCGGCGCGGGGTCCCCGAAGCCCTCAAGGCGTATCATCGGCTCAACGCCCTCGCCCTCGCGTGCATGGAACCCGACGGAATCCTGGTCACCTGCTCCTGCTCGGGCCGGGTGGGCGCGGCGGATTTCGTGCAGGCCCTGGGCCGCGCCGCGGGTGAGGTGGGACGCGACGTGCAGATCCTGGAAACGCTGGGGCAGGCGGCGGACCACCCCGTGTCCGCCACCTGCCCCGAGACGTCCTACCTCAAGTGCCTCATCTGCCGGGTGCGCTGATCCGGACTCACGAACCCGAAGGGACGTGGAACCCCACCGCGAGCGCGCGCCGCTCGTCCACGCCGGCGAAGCTCGCGTTGAACCGGATCATCCATCCGGACGCCGTGGTGAGGTCGAGCCCCAGATCGAAGGTGGCGCTCAGATCCGCCCCATCGTAGGCGCCCGTGCCGATGTCCAGCGCCAGGTGTCCTCCCGCGTAGGGACTGAACGCCGTCTTCCCTTCCGTCCCGAACCACCCGATGGCCAGTCCGAGGGGGAACGAGGCCACGAAGTCGGAGCCGATCCCCACCCCCGCCCCGCCCCACCAGAGCACGTCCATCGCTTCGCCGCCCAGGTTGTCCGCGAGGACCCCGTTCACATCGATCCCTCCGAACACCGCCACGTCGCCGGTTCCCGCCTCTTCGCCGAGCCCGACGCGATATCCGGTCGGACCCTGCTGCCAGCGGGCCATCCCACCCAGGTTGTCCGACCCCGGCGCGAAATCCCCCACGAACACGCTCATCCCGTTGGGCCCGTTGGGGTTGATCAGCGGGGGAGAATCCCAGTACAACTGCGCCGACAGCCCGCCCGGAACCGCGGCCAACAGCAACGAACCCAGCAGCATCCCTCCCGTACGCTTCCTCATCCTCTCCATCCCTTTCGAACATGGACCCATGAACCGTGAAAGGACCCCCAGTGGCTCACTGTTGCGTCCTAGTCTCGAAGCTAACAATCCTTCCGTCCGGGAGTACATATTTTCCACACCGCGAAACGGAGACGATGCCGATGGAGTTCGAGCGAGCATTCAGCGGAGCACCCTGGGAAGCGCAGGTGGGCTATTGCCGAGCCCTCCGCGCCGGAGACCGGATCTTCGTGACGGGCACCGCCGCGGTGGCCGCCGAAGGGGGAGTCCATGCCCCGGGCGACGCGTACGCACAGGCCCGCCGGTGCTTCGAGATCATCGCGGAGGCCCTGTCCGCGCTGGATGCCGGCCTCGGGCACGTGACCCGCACGCGGATGTTCGTCACCGACATCGATCGGTGGGAGGAGTTCGGGAGAGCCCACGCCGAGGCCTTCGGGGCGCATCCGCCCACCACCACCATGGTGGAGGTATCGCGCCTCATCCATCCGGACATGCTCATCGAGATCGAGGCGGATGCCGTGGTGGCATGATCCCTGCACCGACGGGGAGCCACGACCCCGTTCGATTCTACACCTTCAGGAGGCACGCATGCGTGGAGCAGGCACCGCTGGATTCCTCAACCTGGGCGCGTCGCTCGCACTGGCCCTCATGGCCGTGGTCCCGACGCCGTCCAACGCACAGACCTCACTCCCCGTGGATCGCATGAGGGGAGGAGTCGTCCCGGGCGGAGCCGAGCCCGCGGAATACGTCTTCGAGGCCAGGAAGCCAGGCTTCCTCAGCGTCGTCGTTCGGGACCGCTTCGACGCGGATCTGTTCCTCTCCGTGTCCGACGAGTTCGGGCAGACGCTGCTCGACGGCCGGACGGACGTGGACCGGCTGGGAGACCTGGGGTCCGAGCGGCTCCTGGTGGCCGTGCCTCGCCGCGGCGGCGTGCGTGTCATGGTGGGCTGCTACGACTGCTCCGGCGCCGAGTTCGACATCGGAGCCACCTTCCTCGAGTCCGATGCCGCGGCGCTTCCCGACGATGAGGACGGCACGCCCCGCGGCGCTCGGGAGATGGGGCCCGGCGAGTCCCGGGACGACCACCTCGACATGAGCACGGGAGACCTGTGGGATTGGTACCGGATCACGGTGGACCAGCCCGGAAAGCTGACGCTCCTCACGCGCGCCGAGACGGGAGACCTCCAGCTCGAAGTGTACGACGAGGGTGACTACTCCACCCCCCACGAGTTCTCCGACGCCGACGAGGGCGGAGTGTTGGGGAACGAGACCGTGACGCTCGACGTCGAGGCCGGCGCCACCGTGTACGTGCGTGTCACCGCCCGCGAGTCCATGGGCGTGGAGAACGAGAGAGCGGTGAGCTACCGCTTCGCCAGCGGGTTCATCCCCCGCTGAACGGTCCGCCCCGGCCATCCGGGAAGTGCGGAAGGGGCGGGGCACCTCGGTGCCTCGCCCCTTCCGTGCGTCCGGGCTATTCCCACTCGATGGTGGCGGGGGGCTTGGAGCTGATGTCGTAGGTCACTCGATTCACGCCCTTCACCTCGTTGATGATGCGGGTCGAGATCCGTCCCAGGACGTCGTGGGGGAACTGGAACCAGTCGGCCGTCATCCCGTCCCGTGAGGTCACGGCCCGCAGGGCGAGGACGAACTCGTAGGTGCGGGCGTCGCCCATGACCCCCACCGACTGCACCGGGAGAAGAACGGCGAAGGCCTGCCAGATGTCGTCGTAGAGCCCGGCGGCCCGGATCTCCTCCAGGTAGACGGCGTCGGCGTCGCGCAGGATCTCCAGTCGCTCCGGCGTCACGTCCCCGAGAATACGAATGGCCAGCCCGGGTCCCGGGAAGGGGTGCCGTCCCACGAAGTCCTCGGGAAGCCCCAACTCCCGCCCCACCTGACGCACCTCGTCCTTGAAGAGCTCCCGCAGCGGCTCCACAAGGGCGAAGGGCATCTCGTCGGGGAGCCCGCCCACGTTGTGGTGGGTCTTGATGGTCACCGAAGGCCCGCCCACGGAGACCGACTCGATGACGTCGGGGTAGAGCGTTCCCTGTACGAGGAACTCCGCCCCCGTCCCCTCGCGCCGGGCCGTGGAGTCGAAGACCTCGATGAAGCTGTTCCCGATCACCCGCCGCTTCTCCTCGGGGTCGACGACTCCCGCGAGGCGGGAGAGGAAGAGCTCGGACGAATCCTCCACCACGAGATTCATCTTGTAGTGGGAGCGGAACATCCGCTCCACCTGCTCGCGTTCGTGCTTCCGGAGAAGCCCGTGGTCCACGAAGATGCACGTGAGCCGGTCTCCGATGGCCCGGTGGACCAGGACGGCGGCCACGGACGAGTCCACGCCGCCGCTCAGACCGCACACGGCGGTGCCGTCACCCACCTGCTCGCGGATCTTGGCCACCGTTTCCTCGATGAAGGCGCCCGCCGTCCACGTGGGCCGGCAACCGCAGACCTCGAAGAGGAAGTTGGAGATGATCTCGTCTCCGCGGTGGGTGTGCGCCACCTCGGGGTGGAACTGGACCCCGTAGACGGGCCGGTCCACGGCGCGGAACGCCGCCACGGGGAGCGTGTTCGTGGAGGCGAGGGCGCGATACCCCGCGGGGGCCTCGTCCACGTGGTCGCCGTGGGAGCACCAGACGGTGGACCCCTCCGCCGGATCGAACCCGGCGAACAGCCCCTCACCCGCCTTCACGCTCAACTCCGCCCGGCCGTACTCCCGATGCCCGTGCCGTACCTCCGCCCCTTCCAGGTGCGCGATGAGCTGCATCCCGTAACAGATCCCCAGGAGGGGCACCTCGCCACGGAGAAGCGCCGGATCCGCCGTCGGCACGCCCTCGTCGTACACGGAGTTCGGTCCTCCCGACAGGATGATTCCCGTCGGATTCCACTCCCGGATCCACTCCAGCGACACGGTGGGGGGATGGATCTCGCAGTAGACGCGCTCTTCCCGGATCCGGCGTGCGATCAGCTGCGTGAACTGGGATCCGAAGTCCAGGATGAGGATGCGGTCGTGCTCTTCGTGGGTCATGGGCCGCGTGGCGAAGGTCTATTCCGGTAGAGTTTCAGTATTCAATGCCTCGGGCCGCTCGGCCCGGACGAGGTCCTCCAGGGTCTCCCGGCGACGGATGAGGTGGACGCGGTCGCCGTCCACCATCACCTCCGCGGGTCGGCGGCGTCCGTTGTAGTTGGACGCCATGGTGAAGCCGTAGGCACCCGCCGTGTGCACGGCCAGAAGATCCCCGGGAGCCGGGAGGTCCATCACCCGGTCGCGGGCGAGGAAGTCTCCGGTCTCGCAGATGGGTCCGACCACGTCCACGGCGCGTCGGAGGCGTTCCTCCCGCGTGTCCACACGTTCGACCTCGTGATAGCCCCCGTAGTGGCTCGGGCGGATGAGGTCGCTCATCCCGCTGTCGGCGATGACGAAGGTCTTGCCGCCGCTCTCCTTCACGTACTTCACGCGGGTGAGGAGCACCCCGGCGTCTCCCACGATGGCCCGCCCGGGCTCCAGGATCAGACGAAGACCGGATCCATGCACGAGGGGGAGCACCGCGGCCGAGAGAGCCACGACATCCATCCCCTCCTCGGAGTCGTACCGGATCCCGAAACCGCCGCCGAGATCGACGTATTCCAGATCGATTCCGTGAGACCGGATCTCCACCACGAGATCCAACACCCGTTCCACCGCCGCCAGGTACGGCACCGTGTCGGTGATCTGCGAACCGATGTGCACATCGATCCCGAGGGGGCGGAGATGCCTCCGGTTCGCGGCCCACCGATACAACTCCACCACGTCGCCGTGGGGTACCCCGAATTTCGCGGCCGCGTGACCGGTGCGGGTGTATTCGTGGGGCGTGGCTGTGAGGACGTCCGGGTTCACGCGGAGCCCGAACGGCGCCCGCATCCCCAGCTCCCCCGCCACCGCGTCGAGCCGCTCCAACTCCCCCCGGCTCTCGACGTTGAACGCATAGATCCCCTCCCGGAGCGCCTCGGCCATCTCCGCCTCGGTCTTCCCCACCCCGGCGAAGACGATGCGGTCCGCGGGGATTCCCGCCTGTCGGGCGCGGAACAGCTCCCCCAGACTGGTGACGTCGGCACCGGAACCCAACGCGTTGAGCCGGCTCAGGATGGAGAGATTCCCGTTCGCCTTGACCGAGTAGGCGATGAGGGGCGCGGCCGCGGCGAACGCGTCGGCGAAGCCTCGGTAGCACGCCTCGACCCGGCGGATGTCGTACACGTAGAGGGGCGTGCCGAAGGTGGTGGCGAGTTCCTCGAGGGAGAGTCCGCCACAGTGGAGCACCCCCCCGACACGGGGGAACGGGCGCGTCAGTATGCCCGGGCCCACGCCACTTCCATCGTGGATGCCCCCTCACCGCTCACGCACCGGTCCGGCGCGCTCCCGGAGCGGAACTCTTCGGTGGGGATGCACCGGATCGTGGCCTTGGTCCGTTCCTTGACCATCTCCTCCACGGCCGGGTCGCCGTTCCATCCCGTGTACACCATCCCGCCGCCGTTCTCGATGATCTCCACCATTTCGTCCAGGGTCTTCACGCCGCGATGGGAGTTCTCCTCCCTCCGCTTCCAGGCGGCCTCGCGCAACTCGGTCTGGAAGGACTCCAGGCGGGAAGGCATCTCGGACACGGCCTGATCCTCGGCCACGAACTCCTTGCGGCCCGCACCTTCGGGAACGATGCGCCGGGCCAGAGCCACCTGCCCCTTCTCCATGTCCTTGGGTCCGATCTCCACACGGAAGGGGACGCCCTTGCGTTCCCATTCGTAGAACTTGGCGCCGGGCGAGAGGTTCTCACGAGCGTCCACCTTCACCCGTACACCCTGATCCTTGAGCCGCGCCGCGAACTGGTGACTCTTCTCCAGCACGGCCGCGGCGGTGTCGTCTCCGCGCGTGATGGGCACGATCACGGCCTGTACCGGCGCCAGTCGCGGCGGCACCACAAGCCCGGCGTCGTCTCCATGGGTCATGACCATCCCACCCACCAGACGGGTCGACACGCCCCACGAGGTATTCCAGGCATACTCCTCGGCACCGGCCTCGCTCTGGAACTTCAGGTCGAACTGGCGGGCGAAGTTCTGACCCAGAAAGTGCGATGTCCCGGCCTGGAGCGCCTTGTTGTCCTGCATGAGCGCCTCACAGGAGTAGCTCCGCACGGCCCCGGCGAACTTCTCCGACTCGGACTTGAGGCCCGTGACCGGCGGCATCCCGATCCATTCTTCCATGAACCGGCGATAGATGCCGAGGATCAGGAGCGTCTCCTCCTCCGCCTCCTCGGGCGTCGCGTGGGCCGTGTGCCCTTCCTGCCAGAGGAACTCCGAGGTGCGAAGGAAGAGTCGGGTCCGCAGCTCCCACCGCATGACGTTCGCCCACTGGTTCATGAGGATGGGGAGGTCACGGTAGCTCTGCACCCACTTGGCGTACATGGAGTAGATGATGGTCTCGGAGGTGGGCCGGATGGCGAACGGCTCCTCCAATTCCTTCCCCCCGGCCTGGGTGACCACGGCGAGTTCGGGCGCGAAGCCCTCCACGTGCGCCTTCTCCCGTTCGATGAAGCTCATGGGGATCAGGAGCGGGAAGTACGCGTTCTCGTGCCCGGTCTCCTTGAACATCTCGTCGAGGGTTCGCTGCATGTTCTCCCATATCCCGTATCCCCACGGGCGGATCACCATGCTCCCGCGCACCGGCGAATAGTCCGCCAACTCGGCGCGCAGCACGACCTCGTTGTACCAGGAGGAAAAGTCTTCGCTTCTGGACGTGAGCTTCTTCTCGTCAGCCATCGGATTCCGTCTCGGGGTTTTCCAATCCTTCTCTGCGTACCTTCTCTTCGGTCCGGATGCGGACCCATGCCACCACCGCCGGGCCCGCGAAGAGGAAGAGCGACGTCACCGTCCAGAGGGGGCGGAAGCCCCACTGCACAACGGGCGCCAGCACCAACGCCACCAGCCATCCGCCGACCACGGCCACCATCACCGCTCCGGCCAGGATGATCCACTCCAACCAATCGAGCCGCCGAACCGCCCGCGCGGCCACCTCACGGGTGATGCGGGCCGCGACTTCGTCTTCGTCCCCCGCTCCGCTCACCTCAGCTTCCCGCCAGGTCCCCCACGGGGACCTCCCTCTCGGCGCCCGTGGACATGTCGCGCACCATGACCACGCCACGGGCCCACTCGTCGGGACCCACGACCACCACCTGCGCCGCTCCTTCCTGCTCCGCCGCCTTGAACTGCTTGCGGACCGACTGACCCTTGAACGAATAGGCCACGCTCCTCCCCTGCTCGCGAAGGGCGTGGGCCAGCGAGAGGGCCGCGTGACGCTCCCCGTCACCCACCACCACGACGAAGTACTCCACGGTACGCGCGTACGGCGGGACCAGTCCTCGCTCCCGGAGGAGCTCCCCCAGGACCACGTCACCCATCCCGAACCCCACGGCCGGAAGCGGATCACCGCCCACCAACTCGAGGAGGCGGTCGTACCGCCCTCCTCCGCAGATGGCCCTCAGCTCTCCCTTGCGGTCGAACAGCTCGAAGACGATGCCGGTGTAGTACGCGAGTCCCCGCACGATGGTGAGGTCCACTTCCACGAAGTCTCCCAGCCCCATGGCTCGGAGGATGCCCACGTATTCCTCCAGCCGGGCGAGTTCCTCCCGGACCTCGGGCCGATCCCCGAAGCGCGCGGCCAGCCCCTCCAGGGAGCTTTCGGAGAGGAGTTCCACGATGCGGGCCGCGGCGTCCGCGTCGACCCCCGTCTCCGAGATCAGGCGCTCGCGGGTCTTCTCCCCACCCTGTCGCTCGATCTTGTCGATCACCGCGAAGGCCTGCATGAGGCGATCCTCGGCCACGCCCAGCGCGACGAGGAGCGCGGACAGGAGGCGGCGGTCGGACACGCGGGCGCGGAAATCCTCGGCGCCCAGCCCCAGTTCACGCAACGCGTCGATGGCCACGGCGAGCACCTCGGCGTCGGCCCCGACGCCGTCCTCGCCCACGATGTCCACGTTCCACTGGTAGTGCTCGCGGAGCCTCCCTCTCTGTTGCCGCTCGTATCGGAAGAGCTGCGGAACGGTGAACCAGCGGATGGGCTTGCTCATGGCCCGGTTGCGCTCCCCGAGGATCCGGGCCAGGGAGGGCGTCATCTCAGGGCGGAGCGCCACGGGCCGGTCCCCCTTGTCGACGAAGTTGTACAACTGGCCGACGATCTCCTCGCCGCTCTTCTCCACGTAGAGATCCAGGCTCTCCAGCGGCGGGCCGTCGTACTCGAGAAAGCCGTACCGGAGAGCGACCCGGCGCCACGCATCGAAGATGTGGTTGCGAAAAGCCAGGTCTTCGGGAGGGAAATCCCGGAAGCCCGGAAGCCTTGAAAATGCAGAGGTCGCCATGGTCCGGGGAATCTAGCGGGGTGAGGGGAGAGTTCAACACCGTCCGCGGCCGCCTCGTGGGGCGGCCCGGGGGAATCTCAGACCGAGCGCAGAGGCTCACGTCCCAGGACAAGGAGAACGTCTCCCACCGTGTGGCACGACCCCGTAACCACCACCGTCCCCCCTCCGGCGGCCTCCCGAGCCGCCTCCACGCCGCGGAGGAAATCGGGCTCCACCCGGATGGGACATACCGGCGTCACCTCGGCACCGGCCTGGTGGGCGTCCCACCGCCGCTCGGGTGGCGCCGAGGGCGGCTGTGTGAGGATGGCCAGGTCGGCGCGGGAGAAGAGGGGAGGCAGCATACTCCGCCAGTCCTTGTCTCCAAGGACCCCCACGAGGGCGACCAGGGGCCGCGGAAGATCGAGACGGTCCACCGTGTCCACCAGGGAGAGCACGCCGGCCGTGTTGTGGGCCACGTCGAACAGCCAGGTGACCCCGTCCACGCGCTCGACCTGGTCCCGCCCCGGATGCCGGACCCGCGCCACGCCCTCCAGGACACCGGCCGCGTCGGGCCGGAGGGATTCGGGCAGTTGCTCGAGTACCGCCACCGCCAGGGCCGCGTTGACGGCCTGATGGCGTCCCACCAGAGGAGTGCGCAGAGCGAGGTCGCCCCACACGTCCGTCCGGAGGGAGAACGCGGTATGGTCGCTTCCCACCTCCACATCACGGATCCGTCCCTGGCCGGCCACCGGAATCACCGGCGCCCCGCGGACCTCACCCTCTCGCCGGAACACCTGGAGGATCTCCGGAGAGGTCTCCGTCGTGAGAAAGGGCACGCCGGGTTTCATGATCCCCGCCTTCTCCGTGGCGATCAGGGGGAGCGTGTCGCCGAGATACTCCGCATGATCGAAGGCCACGTTGGTCACCGCCGTCACGAGAGGGGCCACCACGTTCGTGGAATCGAGGCGTCCCCCCAACCCCACTTCCACCACCGCCACCCGCACGTCTTCCCTGGAGAACGCGAAGAAGGCCAGCACCGTCGCGGCTTCGAAGAAGGTGAGGCCCGTGTCGACCACCACCTCCCGGATCTGGTCCGCGTACTCGATCAGCCGACCCTCGGAGACGGCTCCCCCGTCCACCGTGATCCGCTCCCGAAACGAGCAGAGGTGGGGGGAGGTGTAGCACCCCGTCCGGACTCCCCACGAGGTCAGGACGGACGAGAGCGTGGTGGCCACCGAGCCCTTCCCGTTGGTGCCGCCGACGTGGACGACCTCGAAGCTCCGCTCCGGGTGACCCAGCGCCGCCAGGGCGCCGAGCGTTCTCTCGAGTCCCCAGTGCACCCCCGTGGCGAGGGGCGGGAAGAGGCGTCCCACGAGAGGATCGCCGAAGGGGAGCCCGAGACGGTCCGGAATGGAGAGGGTCGGATCCACCCCGCCGCTCAGGACTCCGGCCGCCACCCGGCGAAGGTATGGCGCAGGAAGCGGGCGACCGTGCTCTTCAGGACCCGCCGATCCACCACCTGGTCGACCATCCCGTGTTCGAGAAGGAATTCCGCGCGCTGGAACCCCCTTGGAAGTTCCTGACGGATGGTTTCCTCGATGACGCGCGGTCCGGCGAACCCGATGAGCGCGCCGGGCTCGGCGAGATTGACGTCGCCGAGCATGGCGAAGGACGCGGTGACGCCCCCCGTGGTGGGATTCGTGAGGATGGACACGAACGGGAGCCCCGCCTCGTGGAGGCGCGCCAACAACGCGGAGGTCTTCGCCATCTGCATGAGGGAGTAGATCCCTTCCTGCATACGGGCACCGCCCGAGGCCGTCACGATGAGGAACGGGATACCCCGCTCCAGCGCCGCGCGCCCCGCCCGCGCGATCTTCTCGCCCACCACCGACCCCATGGACCCTCCCACGAATCCGAAGTCCATCACGGCCAGGGCGACCTCGATCCCGTCGAGGGTGCCGACCCCCGAGCGCACCGCCTCGTTGCGCCCCTTCGCTTCGGCGGCGGCGATGCGGTCCGTGTAGGGCTTGAGATCCCGGAATTCGAGGGGATCACCGCTCCGCATCCCGGCGTCCATCTCCCGGAAGGACCCGGCGTCGAGGAGGATGTCGATGTAATCCTGGGCACCGATGCCGAAATGGTGCCCGCAGTGGGGACAGACGTTGAGGTTCTGCGAAAGCTTCTCGCGATAGAGGATCTCACCGCACCCGTCGCACTTGTCGAACACGTCGGCGGGTAGGTCCCGGCGATCCTGTGCCTTGAGTGGCTGTTTGTCCTTCCTGAACCAGGCCATGGACCCTCTTCACCTCTCGTGGGCAACCCGCACGGCGATGGCTGCGGCTACCCAGGACATCAGCAGGAACGTGCCCCCATAACTGATGAACGGGAGGGGTATTCCGGTGATGGGGACCACGCCGACGGTCATCCCGATATTCACGAAGATATGTACCAACCAGGCCCCGAAGATACCCAAGAGGATCAGCCCGGCAAAGGCGTCTCCCGTGTCCTGAGCCATCCGCACGAGTCGCAGGAGGAGGTATGCGAACCCCACGATGGTCACCACCGTCCCCAGGAATCCGAGTTCCTCACCGATGACGCTGAAGATGAAGTCCGTGTGCTGCTCGGGAAGGAAATCGAAGCGCTTCTGCGGTCCGAGCGTGAAGCCCTTCCCCCTCAGCCCTCCACTCCCGATGGCCACCAGCGATTGGATGATCTGGTATCCGGCTCCCCGCGGGTCCACGTCGGGGTCGAGGAAGACCAGGATACGGTTCTGCTGGTATTCCGCCAGGGAGTTCCAGAGGGGACGCGCGATGGTCCCCGCCGCGAAGTTGGCGATGACGATCCCCACGGACTCCACCAGGAAGAGGCGGTACCGGTACAGGTAGAGAAAGCCCACCACCCCGACGATGTACCACGACCAGACGGCCGTGTCGAAGGAGAGGACCAACCCCACCACCGGACTCGCCACCAGGAGGAGGAGCACCACGGGGGTACCGGCCCAGAAGAGCATGGCCAGGAGCATTCCCACGAACGCCATGGCCGTGCCCAGGTCGGGCTGGAGGATGACGAGCCCCAGTGGAAGGCCCACCAGGACCGAGGGCACCAGCATGTCCCGCAGCGAGTCGGGGGGGTCCAGGCGCTGCGAAAGCAGGCGGGCCAGCACCAGGACGGTGGAGATCTTGGCCAGCTCCGCCGGCTGGAAGCTGACGGGCCCCAGGTCGATCCAACTCTTCACGCCCGCGGCGGTACCCGCTCCCGTGCCGATGATCAGGGTCACGGAAAGAAGGACGAGGGACAGCACGTACGAGGGCACGGCGACCCATTCGATCCATCGCACGGGCACCCGCGACACGAGCGTGAACGCCACCAGCGCGATGGCGAACCACCGGGCCTGCCGAAGCCACGCTCCGTGGGTCACCGGGTTGGGTACGTGGACCTGACCGGCCGAATAGATCATGGCCGTGCCGAACAGGGAGAGGCCGAGGATGGTCAGGATCAGCGCGGGGTCGACGGCCCAGCGCTCGAAGAGGCGGATCAAGGAAGGCTCCCGTACCGCTCCCGGTACCACCGCGGCCACCCCCGCGTCTGCAGGTGTTCGCTCAGCGTCTGGATGGTATCGAGGGGAATGCCATGCTTCTTGCGCAGATAGAAGTCGGCGGTCTTGGCCATGATGGGCGCGGCGGTGCGCGAACCCGAGGCCCCGTACTCGACGACGACCACCACCACGATCTCCGGGTCACCACCGAAGGGACCCGCCATTCCCGCGAACCAGGCGTGGGGCGGAGCCAGACCCGCCTGGCTCAACCGGTGCTCTCCCGTACCCGTCTTCCCCATGACGTCCCAGTGCTCCAGGGTCGTCCCGAAGTGGGCCGTGCCACCCGGAGCCGTCACGCTGCGCAATCCCTCGCGGAGCGCCTCGATGTGCTCGGGCCGCAGGTTGAGTTTCCACCCTTCCCCGAGCGTCACCCCCTCGGCAATGGTGGGGGGCGGCGCCGAGCCGTCCCGCGCCAGGGCCACGTAGAACTGGGCCATCTTCAGGGGAGTCTGCGAGTTCGGTCCCTGTCCGATGGCCAGGTTGAGCACCTCGCCCTCCTGCGCGGTATACCCCCATACCCGGGACCAGTACGACTTGTCCGCCGGAAAGTCGCCCTTGCTCTCCTGAGGAAGGTCGATCCCGCACTGGCGGCTGAAGCCGATGTCGTTGGCCCTCTCCAGCATCTGTTCGAGACCGATCCGCAGCCCGATCTGGTAGAAGTACACGTCGCACGAGTTCCCGATGGCTTCCGCGAGGTTGTTGTACCCATGTCCCTGGGGATTCCAGCACCTCCAGCTCCGGTTCCCGTACCACATGGACCCCGTACACGGGATGGGCATCTCCTCGTCGGGATCCACCACACCCTGGTCCAGCGCGATCCCCGCGGTCGCGAGCTTCCACGTGGAGGCAGGCGGATACAGACCCATCACCGCCCGGTTGTACAGTGGCTTGCGCTCGTCGGTATTGAGGGCCCTCCAGGTATTGGCGTCGATCCCGCCCACGAAGTCGTTCGGGTCGAAACTCGGCGCGGAATAGAGCGCCAACACGCTGCCGTCGGCCGGGTCGAGAGCCACCACCGCGCCGATCATGGAGTCGGGGAAGATCCGGTGGATCCACTGCTGGAGCTCCATGTCGATGTTCACGCGGAGCTCGGCCCCCGGGGCGCCGGGATTGGTGTGGAAGCTCCCGAAGTCGCCGACGATCCTCCCCCGGGCATCCATCTCCACGTACCTCAGCCCCTGGTATCCCTGCAGCCTCTCCTCGTACTCGCGCTCCAGCCCGGTCTTCCCCACGACCATGCCCTGCTCGTACCGGTCACCCCGAAATTCCCCGGATTCCAGTTCATCACCGGTGACTTCGCCTACGTACCCCATCACGTGACCGGCCGCCGCGCCCACCAGATATCGCCGCCGGGGGCGCATCTCGATGTAGACGCCGGGGAACTCGGAGCGCCGCTCCTCCAAGGCGCTCACCACCGCGAAATCCGCGTCGGCGTCCACCACCAGCGGCTGGTTTCCGTATCGGTCCAGATACGCGATGAGCCTCTCGCGCCGCTCCCCCGAGATGTCCATGTACTCGGAGAGGTGTGCCAGCGTCCTGAGGAGTGAATCGCGCGGCGCGGGAAGCACCGTGATGGCGTATCCGGGCACGTTGTCGGCCAGGATGAGTCCGTTGCGGTCGTACACCGTCCCGCGAGGGGCGGGAATGGGGAGCTGCCTCAGGCGATTGGATTCCGAGCGGAGTTCCCAACTGTCCGATCCCACGACCTGGACCCGGAAGAACGCCACGATGAGCATCCCCATGAACACGGCCACGATGGCGTTCATTCCCTTCGCACGGGAAAGGCGTTCGAGCGGATGGTAGGTCCTCACACCGGGGCCTCCCGCCAGAGTCCGGTCACCGCCATGAGCACCACACCCACCACGGCGGCGTACACGCCGCCCACGGTCCCCTGTATCAGGACCTGGTCGACGAAGGGCTGGCGCAGTTCCTCGCCCATCATGATCCAGTGCAGGAGGTCGCGCAGCAACTTCCCGACCAGGAAGTACGAGGTCAGAAAGAGGAGCGATTCGCCCACGAACAGGTCGCGGGTCACGCCACCCAGCGTACCGAGAATGCTCATGGCCACGCTGTTCGCCCCGAACGCCAGCACGCTCAGGGAGTCTTCGAGGAGTCCGAAGAAGAGCCCCATCCCAGAACCCACGGCGAGGGGATGTTCACGGGCGGCCAGAAGGAGAGCCACGGTCAACAGATCCGGGGCTACGCGGCTGAGGCCCAGGCCCACATGGAGGAGGAAGTGGACCCCCACCAACGCCACCACGACCGACCAGAGGATCCCACGCGGCGTGCGTCCCAGCCCGGATGCCTTCATGGCCTGCCTCCCCGCTCCCCAAGACGTTCGACCAGAACGGCGATGCTGTCGTCGAGTATCCGCACGCGCTCGCCCAGATCATGCTCCTCGAGAATCGACTCACGTCGCGAGGCCACCGAATCCGGAGGCCACAGATCCTCCATCCTGGTGAGCGTATCCCCTTCCACTCCCACCAGTACGTGGGTGGCGGAGCCCGGATCCACCAGCGCCTCCAGGAAGTAGCTCTTGAGCCACTGACCCTCCTCCACCGCGACGGACTCGATTCGTCCCACGGGAATCCCACGGGGAAAGACGCCTCCCAGTCCGCTGGTGAGCACCAGCGTACCCGCGGGCACGTCCTCGTAGTAGGGGGTGCCGTTCAACACCAGGCGGTCCACCTCTCGGAAGAGTCCCCGCCGGCTCTCCACCATCCCGTACATGGATCCGTCGGCCAGCATGGCGCTGGCCCTGAAGTCCGGGTGGGTCCAGTCCATCCCCACGGCCGACGACCCGCGCACTTCACGGATCACCCCGAGGAGTCCGTGCCGATCCACCACGGGAGCGCCCTCGCGCACGCCGTCGTCTGTGCCCACGTCCACGAAGAACAGGCTCTCGGATCCGGGAGTGCCCGGCCTCAGGGCCGAGGATGCACGGAAGGTCGGTCCCGCCCTGCGGGAAAGGCTCAGGAGGCCGCGAAGCGTCCGGTTCTCGTCCTCCAACCCCTCCAACGTGGAGAGGCGGGACCACGCGGCGTCGAGCTGGTCCTGGAGTTGCTCCACCCGGCGGACGCGGATCCGGGTCGCGGAGATGCGATCCTGCGTGGCGACGAAGGGGCGCAACAGCGAATTTCGCACCATAGACCCCACCTGCTGTTGCATTTGGGGAGGGAGGTACGTGAGCACGAGCGCACAACCCATGAAGGCGAGCGCAACCACCAAATGGCGTCGCCCGCTCCCGCTATCCGGCTCGACGTTGTAACGGACCATGGATGCTCAAGCGCCCACGGGGCCAGTGTGTCCGAACCCCGGCCACCGCACGCCCCCCCGACTCAAGTGACCAGAACCGTGCGGTACTTGTGGAGATCGTCGAGAATCCTCCCGGCTCCGCGCACCACGCACGTGAGAGGCTCCTCGTCCACGTGGATGGGAAGGTTCGTCTCGTGCTGGAGGAGCCGGTCCAGGCCGCGGATCAGCGCCCCACCCCCCGTCATCACGATTCCCCGGTCCACGATGTCGGACGAGAGTTCCGGCGGGGTGATCTCGAGCGCCCGGCGCACCGCCTCGACGATGGCCTGGATGGGCTCCTGGATGCACTCCCGGATCTCCTGGGAGTGCACGGTGACCGTCTTGGGGATCCCGCTCACCAGATCCCTTCCCTTCACCTCCATCTCCCGCTCTTCGCCGAAGTCGAACGCCGACCCGATCTGGATCTTGATGGCTTCGGCGGTCGGCTCGCCGATGAGGAGGTTGTAGTTCTTCCGCAGGAAGGTCACCACGGCGGAATCGAGCTCGTCGCCCCCGACACGGATCGAAGTGTTGGACACGATACCGGAGAGCGCGATGACCGCGATCTCGGTGGTCCCGCCGCCGATGTCGATGACCATGTTCCCCGTGGGCGTCTCCACCGGGAGTCCGACGCCGATGGCGGCGGCCATGGGTTCGTCCACCATGTAGACCGCCTTGGCACCCGCGGACATGGCAGAGGAGCGCACGGCCCGACGCTCGAGCTCGGTGATCCCCGACGGAACGCCCACCACCACCCGGGGCTTGATCCTGAACACGCGCTTCGCGGTGACCTGCTTGAGGAAGTGGCGGAGCATCATCTCCGTCACGTCCACGTCGGCGATGACCCCGTCCTTGAGGGGGCGGATCGCCTCGATCCCCTCGGGGGTCCGGCCCAGCATTCTCTTGGCCTCGAGCCCGATCCCCAAAACCCGCTGCGTCCCCTTCTCCTTGGCCACGACCGAGGGCTCGTTCAACACGATCCCCTCACCCTTCACGTACACGAGGGTGTTCGCCGTGCCGAGATCCACGGCGATGTCGTTTACCGGGACGAGACGCCCGGAGCTAAGCCACTCGCTCAATCCAAACAATGGTCCGGCATGATGAGGGGGCGCGAACACCCCTTGAAAACAAAGTCCAGCGGGCTGAGAACATACGTTTCCCCACCCGGATCCGCCAGCGTCAACGTGTTCCGGTGCTCCCGAACCCCCCTTCACCCCGATGAGTATCGCTAAGTTCCGCCGCCTCCACCACATCCGGCGCTTCGAATCTGGAGAAGACGAGCTGCGCGATACGCTCTCCGCGATCGAGATCCACGGGAGCGGGGCCGAGATTCTGGAGGATCACCCGCAACTCCCCCCGGTAGTCGGCATCGATGGTTCCCGGACTGTTGGGCATGGTGATTCCGTGCCGCAACGCCAGACCGGAGCGGGGACGCACCTGGCACTCCCAGCCCGCCGGGAGTTCCATGACCAATCCGGTGGACACGAGCCGGATCTCGCCGGGGGCCAGCGTGACCCCTTCCTCCGCCATCCTGACGTCGTATCCCGCCGCCTGCGGCGTGGCCCGCGCCGGCAAGGGGAGGTCGGGATTGGACGGGAGGCGTTTGAATCGGACTTCCATGATGGTTCGTGGGAATCGGGTAGAACGAACGGGGGCGGAGCCGGCCGGCTCCACCCCCGCGTGACACGATACACTGCGCCGCGATCAGCCGTGCGTGGCGCCGATGAAGTCGTCCACGTTACGGCACTCCAGGCCGAAGGCATCGGCCACGCCCTGGTACGTGATGCTCCCCGCCACGGCGTTGACTCCGAGCTTCAGAGGCCTGTTGTCCGCGCACGCCTGCTTCCATCCCTTGTTCGCGAGTTGGATCGCGTACGGAAGCGTGGCGTTGGTCAGTGCCATGGTGCTCGTGCGCGGCACGCCGCCGGGCATGTTGGCCACGGCATAGTGGATCACTCCGTCGACCACGTACACCGGATCGTGATGGGTGGTGGGCTTGATGGTCTCCACGCAGCCGCCCTGGTCGACGGCCACGTCGACGATCACCGTGCCGGGGCGCATGAGGCCCAGGTCCTCCCGGGTGATCAGGTGCGGAGCCTTCGCTCCGGGAATCAACACCGCGCCGACGATGAGGTCCGCGTCACGGACCTGCTCCCGAATCGCCTGAGGCGTCGAGAAGAGCAGGCTCACGTTGGCGGGCATCACGTCTTCCAGATACCGGAGACGGTTGAGGTTGATGTCCATGAGGCTCACCCGGGCACCGAGCCCGGCGGCCATCTTGGCGGCGTGGGTTCCCACCACGCCCCCGCCGAGTACCAGGACCTTTCCGGGGAGCACGCCCGGAACGCCACCGAGCAGGACCCCGAGGCCCCCCTGGGGCTTCTCCAGGTACTTGGCTCCTTCCTGCACCGCCATCCGTCCGGCCACCTCGCTCATGGGCGTGAGGAGGGGAAGCTCCCGCGAGGGAAGCTCCACCGTCTCGTACGCGATGGCGGTGGCACCGGTGTCGAGGAACGCCTTGGTGAGCTCCTCGGCGGCGGCGAAGTGGAAATAGGTGAAGAGGAGCTGACCATCGCGGATCTTGGGCCACTCGACGGCAATGGGCTCCTTGACCTTCATGATCATCTCGGCCTTGGCCCACACCTCGTCGGCGGTGTCGAGAATGGCGGCGCCCGCCTTCTGGTACTGGGCATCGACGAATCCGCTTCCCTCTCCGGCGCTCTTCTGAACCACCACCTCGTGCCCCGCCTGGACCAGCATCTCGGCACCGGCGGGCGTGAGGGCGACCCGATACTCGTCGGGCTTGATCTCCTTAGGGACTCCAATGAGCATGTCGATTCACATCCTGTGTTGCGTCCACGATACGTGGGCGTGTCAAAATCCTGAGCGCGCGCCAATGCCCGCGCGACCCCCTATACGGCGCCCCCTCCCAGACCGGCCGGGATACGCCGCGCCCTCAGGCATCACCATCGGGACCGAGACGGAGCAGAAGCTGGGCCGCCGGATCCATGTAGCGTGACGCCACCAACAAGATATCCTCTTCGCGCACGGAGTCGATGCGTGCCAGGAACTCATCCAACCCCATGAGCTCCTCTCCGTGGAGAGCGAAGGATGCCAAACGGTACAACCGCGAAGCCGTCGACTCCAGCGACAGCATGACCTGACCCATCACCTGCTGCTTGATCTGGGCGAGCTCGTCCGCCGGAAGTCCTTCCCGTACCACGCGTTCCAGTTCCGACCGGACGGCGTCCGCCGCTCGTCCGGCGCTGGCGGGACGGGTCCCGACGTACACGCCGGCCACGCCTCCCGAACGGTAGAACGAGTGGAAGGTGAAGATGGAATAGCAGAGTCCCATCTCCTCCCTGACCTTCTGGAACAACCGCGAACTCATCCCACCCCCGAGCGCCGAGTCCAGGAGGATGAGCGCGTACCTCTCCGGGTCGGCGTGGCTCGGTCCCATCCCGCCGAACACGAGGTGCGCCTGGGCCGTATCACGGGGCACGCGTACCTCACCCACCCGCGCCTCCGGGCTCGAGCTCACCTCCGGCGGACCGGCGCCGGCGTCGACCGAGCCGAAGAACTCGGCCACTCTCCCCACGAATTCATCGTGCTCCACGTTCCCCGCGGCCGCCACCACCAACCCCCGGCCGGTGTACCTCGTGGAGTGGATGTCCCGGAGCGTAGCCGCGGACATCCCCGCCACCGATTCCGCCGATCCGAGAATCGGCCGGCCGTAGGGATGTCCCCCCCAGAAGTGGTCCGCGTGGAGATCGAACACCAGGTCGTCGGGAGTGTCCTCGACCTGCGCGATCTCCTCCAGGACCACTTCGCGTTCCAGTGCCAGGTCGTCCGTCCGCAGGAGCGGAGCGAGCACCAGGTCGGCCAGGACATCCACCGCCTGCGGCAGGAATCGATCCAGGACCCGCGCCTGGTACGACGTGTGCTCCCGCGTCGTATACGCATCGAGGGACCCGCCGAGGCTCTCCAGCGACAGCGCGATCTCCTGGGCGGTGCGCCGTGCCGTACCCTTGAAGACCATGTGCTCGAGGAGGTGGCTCGCCCCCGCCTCCGCGTCCCGCTCGTGCGCGGAGCCCTGCCGGACCCAGACTCCCACGGACGCGGAACGCACCCCCGGGATCCGCTCGCTCAGCACCTGGATTCCATTGTCCAGGAAGGTGCTGTCCATGGACTCCGTGGCTCCCCGTAGCGCGCCTTCGGATACGACGGCGTGCCAAGACGAGGAGGGCATGGGCGACTGCCCATGCCCTCCCGTCGTGCCTCTCACGGTGGCCACGCCGCCGTCAGGCGTCTTCGGACGCCCCATCGTCACCCTGCTCGCCGGATTCGGCGGAAGCTCCACCCTCTTCGGCGAGGGCGGCCTTCCGCGACAGACGGAGACGCCCCTTCTCGTCGATCGACAGGAGCTTGACCCGGGTGATGTCACCCTTGTTGAGAACGTCCTCGGTTCTCTCGGTCCGCGCTTCCTGGAGCTCGGAGATGTGACAAAGCCCCTCGGTTCCGGGCATGATCTCGATGAAGGCGCCGAAGGTGGTGGTGTTCTTCACCGGCCCTTCGTAGATCCGCCCCACCTCGGGCTCGGCCACGATGGCCTCGATCATCTCGCGCGCCCGTGCTCCGGCCTCGCCCGACACCGCGGCGATCTTGACCAGACCCGAGTCATCGATGTCGATGGTCGCGCCCGACTCCTCCTGGATCGCGCGAATGGTCTTTCCCTTGGGCCCGATGATCTCCCCGATCTTCTCGGGATTGATCTGGATCGACACGATGCGCGGAGCGAACTCGGAGAGCTCTTCCCGCGGCCCGTTGATGGCCTGATCCATGAGGTCGAGGATGTGCATCCGTCCCTTGTGCGCCCGCTCGAGCGCCTCGGTGAGGACCGCAACCGTCATCCCCTGGATCTTGATGTCCATCTGGATGGACGTCACACCGGCGCGGGTACCCGCGACCTTGAAGTCCATGTCACCCAGGGCGTCCTCGAGCCCGAGGATGTCGGTGAGGACCGCGACTTCGTCCCCTTCCTTGATGAGTCCCATGGCGACGCCGGCACACGGCGCCTTGATGGGCACACCCGCGTCCATGAGCGCCAGGGACGTCCCGCAGACCGTGGCCATGGAAGACGATCCGTTCGACTCCAGGATGTCCGACACGATCCGGATGGTGTAGGGGAACTGGTCGTAGGCGGGGAGGAGCGGCTGAATGGCACGCTCCGCCAGATTTCCGTGTCCGATCTCCCGGCGGGAGGTGCCGCGGAAGGGACGCGCCTCGCCCACCGAGAAGGGCGGGAAGTTGTAGTGGAGCATGAACGACTTGGTGACTTCCTCACGGGAGTCGATGGAGTCGATGCGCTGCTCGTCCCGCGCGGTACCCAACGTCGCCACGGCCAGAGCCTGCGTCTGCCCCCGGGTGAAGAGCGCAGAGCCGTGGGTACGGGGAAGGACGCCTACTTCGCAGGTGATGGGCCGGATGTCGTCGACCCCGCGTCCGTCGGCCCGCTCGCCCTTCTCGAGGATCTGACGACGCATGCTCCGCTTCTCGATGGAGCGAAGGATCTCCCCCACGTCCTTGGCGTGATCCCCGTATGCCTCGTCTTCGTCGAGGAGAGCCGAGGTGATGTCCTCCTTCAGGGCGGCCAGGGCCTGCTGCCGCTCCGTCTTCTCCTGCAGGCCCAGCGCCTCGGCAACCTTGGTGGCGGCCATGGCTTCGACCTTGCTCTTGACCTGAGCATCGGGCTCCACGGGCGACCAATCCATGTCGGGAACGTTGTGGTCCGCCAGGAGCTCACGCTGGAGCTTGACCAACTCCTTGATGGCGTCGTGGGCTACCTGGAGCGCCTCGAGGATCTCCGCCTCCGGAACCTCGAGAGCACCGCCCTCGACCATCGTGATGGCGCTCTCCGAGCCGGCCACGACGATGTCCATGTCGGAGTACTCGAGCTGCTGGAAGGTCGGATTGACCACCCAGGTCCCCTTGATCCGCCCCACTCTCACCGCGGCCACGGGATCGTTGAAGGGGATCTTCGACATGGTGAGGGCTACCGAGCACCCCAGCACGGCCAGCACGTCCGCGTCGTTCTCCTGGTCGGCGGAGAGCACGAAGCAGGCGAGCTGCGTCTCGTGCTGGAATCCGTCGGGGAAGAGCGGGCGGATGGGCCTGTCGATGAGGCGAGCGGAGAGGATCTCCTTCTCTCCGGGCCGCCCCTCGCGCTTGAAGAAGCCGCCCGGGATCTTCCCCGCCGCGTAGCTCTTCTCACGATATTCCACCGTGAGGGGGAAGAAGGGGAGGTGGGTGGGGTTGTCCTGTACCGTGGCGGCGCAGAGCACCACCGTGTCACCGTACTGAACGACGCACGATCCGTGCGCCAGCTTGGCCATGCGGCCAATCTCCAGCGACAGCGTGCGTCCCGCGAACTGCCGCTCAATTCGTTGCATCATGTTTTCGTCTTACTCACTTCGATTGCGGGCCACAGTCGTCTGCGGCCCAGGAATGGTTCAACCGAAGCGTGACATTGACGAAGGAGAGAGCGACCGCCGCTCGAGGCACGCCTTCGCGTGGCCCGACAGTGCAGCTGGTCACATCAGGTGAGGCCGTCTCTCGTTCGAGGAATGCCGGCTTCGGCATGAAAAAGGCGGTGGCCGGGATTCGGCCACCGCCCAATTCGAGGATACTAATGGCGCAGGCCCAGGTCTGCGATGAGCCCGCGATACGTCTCCAGATCGGTTCGACGGAGATACTCCAGCAACCGACGGCGGCGCCCGACCATCTTGAGCAGGCCGCGGCGGCTGTGGTGGTCCTTCTTGTGTGCGTCGAAATGACCTCTGAGATCATTGATGCGCGCCGTGAGGAGCGCGACCTGCACGGGTGCGCTTCCACGATCGTTCTCGTGGAGGCGGTATTTTTCGATTACTTCTTCTTTGTTGTCTACGGTCATGGCGATGGTGCCTCCGCGAGAGTCTTCGCTGCAAGGGAAGCGAAACGGGTCTAGTAAGCCTGGAAACCTAGACAATCCGGGAGTCGGCGACAAGTCGTCCGGTCAGCGAGGCGGCTCAGGGTCGGTGGCGCCCTCGTCCTCGGCCAGGACCGATCGGGCTTCACCCACGTCGTCCTTCATCTGGTCGACGAGGGCCTGAATGGAGTCGAAGGGGCGTACCTCCCGGAGGTAACGCACGAAGTCGACGCGGATCTCCTCCCCGTACAGGTCGCCGTCGAAATCCATCAGATGCAACTCGATGGTGGGAGGCGAACCCCGGAAGGTGGGACGAGGCCCGAGGTGCAGCGCGCCCGCAACCATCCCCGACCGCAGGACGCCCCACACCGCGTAGATCCCCGGCGGCGGGATGAGCTTGTCTCCGTCGCCCACGTGGAGGTTGGCCGTGGGGAATCCCAATCCCCTCCCCCGCCCGTCTCCCTTCACCACCACGCCTCGAATCGAATAGGGACGCCCCAGACAGTAGCGTGCCTCTTCCATTCGCCCCTCACCCACGGCGGCACGGATACGCGACGACGAGATCGGCTCGCCCAGGGTCTCCACGGGAGGCACGACGTCGACGTCGAACCCGAGCTCCGCGCCGATGGCCCTCAACGTGGAGGCGTCCCCCGAGCGGTCCTTCCCGAACCCGTGATCATACCCGATCACAAGCTCCTCCACCCTCAGCCGCTTCACCAGGACCTCCTCCACGAAGCGCCTCGGCTCGTACCGGGAGAGCGTGCGCGTGAAGGATAGGAACACGGCGTAGTCGAGCCCGCTCTCCGCCAGGATCTCCTTCTTCTCCATGGGAAGCGTGAGGAGGAGCGGCGCCACTTCCGGACGGACGATGCGGAGGGGATGAGGATCGAAGGTGACGAGCACACTCCGCCGTCCACGCTCCGAGGCCCGCCTGCGGATCTCCTGGAGGACCTCCCAGTGCCCCCGGTGCACGCCGTCGAACGTGCCCACCGTCACCACCGTCCCCTGGTCGGACGGGATCCCCGGCGGATAGGCCCATCGCATCCCCGTGTCGGACACGCTTCAGTCCCTCCCGCGGAAGATCATGGCTTGACCAGCACCTTCCGGGGGCTGAAGCGCCGCCCGGACAGCCCCCCGACAGCGACCAGTTCGCCGTGGTGGAGCGCCACCGCCACCTCCGCCTCTCCGGCGTCGACGGCCACGTCCACGGCCCGCCCATGACTCAGGTCCGCCACCTCGTCCGCGCCCACCGCGACCACGGGGAGATGCCCCAACGCCTCTGCCAGAGGTACCCAGGCCGCCGCCACGGCTTCGGCGTCATCCAGGGCATCGGCGTGCACGGCGTCGTCCACGGACATCGACCCCACCGTGGTGCGTCGGAGTGCCGTGAGGTGCGCTCCCACGCCCAGGCGCTCCCCCAGATCGCGAGCCACGGACCGTACGTACGTGCCGCTCCCGCACCGCAACTCGAATTCGACCAATGGAAGGTCGACTTCCGAGAGCGAGATCTCATGGATGGTCACCGGCCGCGGAGCCAACTCCACCTGCTCTCCGCGCCGCGCCTTCCGGTGCATGGCCTCACCTCCCACCTTCTTCGCCGAGTATTGTGGAGGAATCTGCTCCTGGCGCCCCCGAAAGGTGGCCAATGCCGCTTCGAGGGTCGCGCGATCCAGGTTCCTCCATCCCTCGGAGGTGGACACCACCCGACCGTCCAGATCCAGGGTGTCGGTGCCGACTCCGAGGTGGGCGGTGGCTACGTATCTCTTGTCCATGCCGCTGAGATACTCGGCCACCCGTGTGGCCTGCCCCACGCAGATCACGAGGAGCCCCGAGGCGAACGGGTCGAGGGTACCGGTATGGCCCACCCGCTTCGTCCGCAGAGCCCTCCGCACCCGGGACACGATGTCGTGGGACGTGGGACCCGCGGGTTTGTCCACCAGGAGAATACCCTGCGGGGCGTTCACTCCTCGGAGCCTCCATCGTCGCCGTCGTCCACCTCGTCCGGAATGACCACTTCCGAGAGGATCCTCTCGATCTCGGAAGCCTTTTCGAGGGTACGGTCGACCTCGAAGCGGAGTTCGGGGATCCGGCGGACGTGGAGCGACCGACCGAGGGTTCGTCGCAGGAACGGAGCCGCGGCATGGAGACCCGCCAACGTCTCCTCGGCCTCCTCGGGGGTCTCCGCCAGAGGCCGAACGTACACCCACGCCACCGACAGATCGCCGGAGACCCGTGCTCCGGTCACCGTGACCGCTCCCACCCGGGGATCGTGCACGTCTCTGCGGATGAGTTCGGAGATCTCCCGCTTGAGCTGCTCGCCCAGACGAGCGAGGCGCTTTGAAGCCATGTCAGAATCTGTCCATCGTCAGTGGAAGTCTCGTCGCCGGCCCACGATCACGGCGCGCGCATTCTCCGCCACGAAGTGATCCATGCGATCGAGGAGTGCCTCCGCTCCATGCCCGTCGGTGGTGACCAGGGCCACGCTCACCTCGGCGCGGGTCCAGACGTCCTGGAAGGCGGTTTCCGATACCGAGACGTTGAAACGGCTCCGGAGGCGATCCTTGAGTGAACGGATCACGGACCGCTTCTCCTTCAGGGAGGAGCACCCCGGAAGGGACAATTCCCAAGTCTGCGAAGCTACGACCATCGTCCACCAGCGGAGCCCACGCCCCCCGGACGGGACCGTGCCTCCGGGAAAACCCCCCGAATCAGCCCCGCCTCTCTCCGGATGAAGCGAGGGTCCGCGCCACCTCTTCGACACTGTAACACTCGATGAGGTCTCCGACCTTGAGGTCGTTGAAGTTGGCGATCCCGATTCCACACTCGAAGCTCTCGCGGACCTCCTTCACGTCGTCCTTGAAGCGCTTGAGCGAGGAAATCTCGCCGTCGTACACGACCACTCCGTCCCGGACCACCCGTCCGCGACCCTTTCGGTCGATGACGCCGTCGGTGACGTAGCACCCCGCGATCGTCCCCACCTTGGAGACGCGGAAGGTATCCCGGACCTCCGCCGCACCCAGGATCGTCTCCCTCTTCTCCGGCGCGAGCATTCCTTCGAGGGCGGCCCGCACGTCGTCCACCGCCTCGTAGATCACGTCGTAGGTCTGGATGTCCACCCCCGCCCGCTCCGCCTCGTGGCGCGCTGCGGTCTGCGGACGTACCCGGAACCCGATCACCACCGCCCCGGCCGTCTCCGCCAGGAGGACGTCGGACTCGTTGATGGCGCCCACGCCCCGGTGGATGATCTCCACCTGCACTTCGTCGGTGCCGAGCTGTTCGAGGGCGTCCGCCACGGCCTGCACCGAACCGTCCACGTCGCCCTTGATCACCAGCGGGAGGGTGGAGGTGCGCCCTTCCTGAACGAGCTGCGAGAAGTCCCCGAGCTTCACGCCGCGCTCGCGAATGCGAAGCTGCTTCTCGCGATCGAGGCGTTGACGGTTTCCGGCCATCTCCGCGGCCTTGTCCGCCTCCATCGCCTGGAAGGTGTCTCCCGCC
This sequence comes from Gemmatimonadota bacterium, assembly GCA_029879725.1. Taxonomy (GTDB): domain Bacteria; phylum Gemmatimonadota; class Gemmatimonadetes; order Longimicrobiales; family Gaopeijiaceae; genus JAOUPR01. The sequence goes on from JAOUPR010000058.1 coordinate 25,659, forward strand.
TGCGGGACACCACTCGCACCGAGGATCTGCACGGGGATACCCGGACCCGCCGAGGGAACCTGTTTCCCCCTCTCGTCGAGCATGGCCCGAACGCGCCCGTCGTACAGCCCGCAGATGAAGGAGTCCCCCACCCTGAGCGTCCCCTTCTGGATCAGAACCGATACCACCGGCCCCTTACCCACGTCGAGCTGAGCCTCGATGACCGCACCCACCG
>JAOUPR010000180.1 GCA_029879725.1 Gemmatimonadota bacterium
TGGTGAACCCGGCCTCGGGCGTGGAGTCGGGCTACTTCGCGGGATTCGGAGACTTCCCCGGCTCCGTCGCCGTGGCCCCCGACGGGCGCGTGCTGGTGGGCGCCTGGGGCGTGGGGATCATGGTGTGGGACCCGGCCACCACGTCCTTCCAGAACGGCCCGGACAACGCCCTCGCCCCCCTGGGCGTGGCCAGCACCTCGGGGCTGGGCTTCGACGGCTCCGGACGGGGCTACGCCCTGGTGCCCGACTGCGTGGAACCGTCCGTGGTGGCGCGCCTGAACGACTCGTTCAGCGCCGCGGACACCGTGTCCGTGGGGATCTGCCCCGTGGCCATCGCGTTCACCGACGTGTTGGACGTTATCTAAAGTCATACCCCGCAAGGGTTGGGAAGGTCCGGCGGACGGGGTCCCCACGAGTGGATCGTGGGGCCCGTTCGCCGGACTTCGGGGCTGGAGCGCACGGCCGTGGTGCGGTTGGTTGACAGCCCGCCACTCGCCGCGTACGCTGACGCGCCCCCCCTGGGTGAAACCATGATCTGAAATTCAGGGGGGACTGTATCCATGGGGTTTCATTCCGGCGGGACCCGTCTCACGTCGACTCCGCGATTCGTGCGGGGAATCCTCGTCACCCTGGCGCTGGGGGGTTCGCTCGGCGCTTCCTGCGGGGACGACCCCGGCCCTGTCGGGCCCACCCCCGACACCACGCCTCCCACGGTGATCGGTACGACTCCCACGGCCGATGCCGCCTCCGTCTCCGTCGCCACCTCCGTGTCGGTGACCTTTTCGGAGGCCATCGATGCCTCTTCGTGGTCCGCTTCCACGGTTCAGGTGACCGGGGGAGTCTCCGGCTCCTTCAGCGTCACCGGGTCCACCGGCACGTTCACCCCATCCCCGGCCCTCGACTACGGCTCGGAATATTCGGTCACCGTGGGCACGGGTGTGCGTGACCTGGCTGGAAACACCCTCCGGTCGGCACACACGTGGAGTTTCGGCACGGAGCCCAACGTGGAGCCCGTGGCGGTGGCCGGGGCCGAGCGGGACGTGGTGGTCAAGACGAATGCGACGCTGGACGGGACCGGAAGCTCGGACGCCAACGGCCAGGCGCTGACCTATACGTGGACGCAGGTATTCGGCACCGACGTGACCGGAGGTGCGGGCTCGCTTTCCGGAGTCCGTCCCACCTTCACCGCCCCCGAACTGGTGGGCACGGTGGTGTTCGCCCTGGTGGTGAGTGACGGCCTGCTCTCCAGCGCGCCGGACACGATCCAGGTCAATGTCGTCACGGACCTGGCGACGGGCGTCTACGCGAGTCCCTCGGGCAACGACTCGAACGACGGAACCCGTGCCTCTCCCCTGCGGACCATCGCGGCCGCCATCGCCCTGGGCGAATCGCAGGGCGGTGGGGACGTGTACCTGGCAGCCGGCTCCTATGGAGAGTCGGTGACGCTTCGGACCGGAGTGAGCCTGTACGGTGGCTTCGATCCCGCGACGTGGCTCCGGGAGCCGTCGAGCTTCGTGACCCACATAGACGGTGGAGAGACGGCGATCAGGGGATCCAGTCTTTCCGAGGTGAGGGTGGACGGGCTCACCATCAGGAGTTCCGATGCGACGGTGGGTAGCTCCATCGGCATCCGCCTCACGGGGAGCAGCGTCGTCGTGGTTTCGAACAACGTCATCGTGTCCCGGCGCGGCGCCGATGGTGCGAACGGCGTGCGTGGAACCAACGGGTCATCGGGTGGCATGGGATCCTGGGGTCAGGAAGGATCGTGCGACGACAGTACCGGGGGTGCAGGGGGTGCCGGAGGGACATCGCCCAACGGCCGGTCCGGCGGCGCGGGTGGCGCCGGCGGGTACAGTGCCGCCAATGGATCGGCCGGATCGGCGGGTGGCGGAGCTTCGGGTGGTGCTGGAGGTGCCGGCGGCGCCTGGGGGGCGAAGGGTAGCATCGGCTCCAACGGGGCCGACGGAGCGTCGGGCATCAGTGGAACCCGGGGAGGAGGGGGCGGACCCATCGGTCTGTTGACGGGCACGGGCTACCGACCCCTCGATGGCCTCGCCGGTGGGAACGGCACCCAGGGATTCGGTGGCGGTGGCGGTGGCGGCGGGGGCGGCCAGTCGGGGCTCCTCGTGGTGGACGGGCGTGGGAATGGTGGCGGCGGCGGTGGTGGTGCCGGCACCGGGGGCACCGGTGGTGGTGCGGGTCTGGGCGGC
>JAOUPR010000181.1 GCA_029879725.1 Gemmatimonadota bacterium
TCTCCTGGTCGATGATCAGGAATGGACGTGTCGCTCCATCGAGAGCATCCTTCGGCCCAAAGGGCAGGTGGTGCTGAAGGCCTATACCGGCCAGCAGGCTCTGGAACTGGTGCGCAAGGTGAGCCCCGACGTCATCATGGTGGACTTCCACCTGCCGGACATCGACGGGATCGACCTGATTCGCCAGCTCCGTCAGAGCGCCACCATCAGGCCCATGACGCCCATCCTGATGATGACCACCTCCACGGTGGGGCGGACCGAACGGCTGGAGGCACTGGCGGCGGGAGCCTGGGACATCCTGCGGCATCCGTTGGACCCCAACGAGTTGGTTCTCCGGGTGGAGACCTTCGTGAGGGCCAAGCAGGAGGCCGACCGGATCCGCGACCAGGGCCTCACCGACCCCGGCACCGGCTTCTACAACGTGCGCGGACTGCTCCGGAGAACGAAGGAGATCAGCGCCGACGCCATGCGCTCCGATCGGCCCCTGGCGTGCATCGCATTCGGGCCGCATTCCTTCGGAGAAGTGCGCGAAGGCGACACCGAGACACCCGAGATGGATGATCTCAGCCGGGGGTTGGCGTGGGCGCTACGGTCCGCCACCCGCATCTCCGACACCATCGGCCGCCTCGGTCCGGGCGAGTTCGTGATCGTGGCGCCCGGCACCGACCAGGACGGCGCGGTCCGCCTCGCCGACCGCGTCATGCGTTCCCTGGAGGAAGCGGCCGACAAGGGCGCCATGCGTACCCTCACGCCCGAGGAGCTGCAGCAGGTTCGCGCCGGCCTGTGCGCCGTCACCTCCGCCAAGCCGGCCAGCCCCGAAGACCTCCTCCTGCGCGCCACCATGGCCCTCCGCCGGGCGCAGGCCGACGACAGCAGCTTCCGGGTGCGCTCCTACGAAGCCTGATCGCGCCCGCGCGCCGAGCTCGCACCGGAGAGCAGGCGCGTGGCCGCACCCCCATCCCGTTCCTCATCTTCCTCTCCGGGGGCATAACCGGGGAGATAGTAGGAATGGTAGTACCGGTAGGTCGCGCTCCCCTGCTCCACGTCGTTGAGGATGGCGCCCAGGACGCGTAGCGGGAGGCGGCTCAACATCTCCAGCTTCGCCGCCGCCAATTGCTTTTCCGTCGATCCGGTGCGGATGACCAGTACCAGGTTTCCGGTGAGTGAGGAGAGCACCACGGGATCCCCTCCGGACGCCAGGGGAGGGCTGTCCACCAGGATCACCTCGTAGGCCCGCTTCATCGTCCCCAGGAACTCCGCCATGCGTCGGGAGGCCAGCAGCTCCGGCGTGGAAGTCCCCCGGGTGCCGCACCCCACGAAATCCAGGTGGGCGAACTCGGTGTTCTGGATGATGTCCTTCCCGGTGCGGTCCCGAAGATAATCGGTGAGGCCGGGGACCCGACGGGCACCGAGGAGATGGTGAACGTCTCCGCGGCGGGTGTCGGCGTCGATGAGGAGCGTCCGGCGCCCCATCTGGGCGAAGGCCACCGCCAGGTTTGCGGAAATGAAGGACTTTCCTTCACCCTCCGAAGGACTGGTGATGGTGAGGGTGAGCGGGCCCGCGGAACCATAGGCGAAGCCGATCTGGACGCGCAGCTCGCGGAAGGCCTCCAGCGCCTGTGCGGCGGTCAGAGCGTCCGGGCCTCTCTTCCCTGATTCGATGCGGGGGATGCTGGCCAGGATCTCCAGCCCCATGTCTCGAGTGACCTCCGCGGGGTAGCGGAAACGCGCGTCCATCCGGTCCAGGAGGATGGCGAGCCCCACGGACCCCCCGATGAGGCCCATGAAGATCACGGCCGCCAGGGAGACGCGTCGATCGTTGGTGGGCACCACGGGCACCGTCGCCCGATCCAGGATCTGCACGTCGGGGATGGAACTCGCCGCGGCCAGCCGCGCCGTCTCCACTCGGCTGCGGAGCTCGTTGTAGAGGGTCTCCTGGATCGCCACCCGACGGGTCAGGCGCGCCTCTTCGATGGTGCGCGGCGGAATGGAAGACAGCTCCTGCGACGCGGAGGTGATCCGTCCCTGCATCTCCGATTCACGCACACGCAACTCCCCCAGAACCCTATCCAACCCCTGAGGCACCGCCACGCCTTCCAGCGACGCGATGCGGGTGAGCACGTCCTGCACGGGGGGGTATTCGTCCGAGTAGCGGTCGCGCAGCGCCCGCAACCCCGCCCGGGCATCCACCAGCTCGC
>JAOUPR010000114.1 GCA_029879725.1 Gemmatimonadota bacterium
GTGGTCCTGGGGTGTCTACAGGACTTTGGAACCGGCGGTGGTGGTTCGAATCCACCCGGGCCAATCGCAGGACCCGTTGTGCCGCAACGGTTTTCAGCCCTCCCCGTTTTCCCGTCTCCAGCGCGTGTATTTTCACGTGTATTTTCAGCCCCTTTCCCGGGTCTTTCTGACCGTTATCTCCACTTCGGTGCCGGGCTCCATCCAAGCGGCAGGGTGGTCGAATACGAGGTTGCCTGGAACACCCTGAATGCCCTTGCAGTTGATCTGCTGGAGCTGGACGCTGGTGACGCCCCAGGGGTGCACGACCACTCCGACGATCATCCCTTGGTAGACCGCCTCCGGCTCTGGCAGAGTGCCCAGCTGCGTCTGGTGCTCCCCGGCCATCAGTAGGTCCTCACACTGAGTGTGCTCATCCCTTTCTCGATCACCTTGTCGATGATCCCCTGATCCTCGTCGAGCCTCTTGAGGATCTTCTGGCGCATCTCCCCCGCCTTCTTGGTGACCTCCTCCCTGATGACCGCACGGATCTCCTGCTCCACGACAGCCTTGAGATCCCTGTCCCAGCTGTTGGTCACCTTGGCGATCGCCTCGTCGACGTGCCTCTTCACACTGTCCCCGAGGCTGGACTCGACGATCCGGTGGGCCAGCTGGCGATTGAAGGCGTCCACGTCGAAGTTCAGGGCCATGGGAGGGAGTTGGAGCTCCGCTTTCTTTTCATCACTCATCGGTCTCGCTTCCGTCTGAGGGTTCGCTGTTCGCCTCTTCCTTCAGTCGTGCCCGCACCCGGTCCACGTGGGCGGTCGTGCGCTTCAAGCTGAGCTGGCGGTAGGTATCCTTCAGGAGCTTCGGATCGACGTTGCCGGTGATGTCCCCGACCAGGCCGGCGTCGCCTCCCGCCTCCTCCCACGACATCGTCACGTGCGTCCGCTTCAGGCCGTGCCAGGCCCTGCCGGGGACGTAGGGGATGCCCAACACCTTTTCGGCGCGGTGAAGCTGGTCTGAAACGGCCTTCTTGTTCAGCGGCTTGTCCACCGGGTCGTCGTAGTCGTCCCGCCCCTCGGGAATGAGCCACCCGGACTCCTGCACCTCGGTCCGGTCGAGGGCGTCGGCGATCAGGAGATGGGTGTCCGCGGACACCGGCACGATGGCCCCGCGCCGGCCCTTGTCGTACTCCTTGCGGAAGATCACGTGGAGCCGGTCCCCGATCACCACCAGGTCCCGTTCCGTCGAGATGCTGAGCACTGATGAGATGCGGCGACCCGTGTCGCAGATGATCGAGGCGGTCAGCGTGACCCTCCAGTCCACTTCCGGGTGCGGTGTGGCAAGGAGCATCGACTCGGTCGCCGTGTAGTCCTTCCCCTGGGTGTCCGGCGTGTACTCGGGCATCGTGAGTCCGCGGAGCGGATTCACGTCGTAGAGCCGCTCCTTGTTCAGCCCCCAGAGCACGACGGCCCGCAGGTACGCCAGACGCTTCTTGTCCCACCGGGCGGTGAGCCCGAGCTTCTTCCGCGCCGAGCTCGCGATCTTCTCCACCTGGGCGGACGTCAGGTCGAGCACGGAGGTGGTGGGATCCAGAGTGTTCCTCCAGAACTTCCGACACCGTGCGTTGTCGTCCAACGTCTTCGCGCTGCGGTCCTGCGACTCGAGCCACCCGTGGTACTTCTCTATCAGCTCCCCGAGCGTGATGGGCTTCGGGGTGCCGAGATCGGTCCGCCCCTCGAGCACCGCGAGGCGCCGTTCCGACACGGTCCGATCCACGAGCCGTCGTGCTGCTTCCTGGGTGGTCCCCTCGGGCAGGACGACCTCCACGGGCCGGCCTGACGATGTGAGCACCCATGCCCGCGTCATGAAGATGCGCCCGGGGATGTCCGGTCGTTCGTAGACCCTCACCCTCGACGTGGGCTCCGTGCGTGTCGCTCGCTTCCCCCTGGAGTACGGCCACTCGTCGCCTTTCTTCCGTTTCGCCATGACGTGTGCCGATCATCCGGGGTCGCGGCCGAGGATCTTGGCCAGGTCGTCGAGGTTCTCGGCGGAACTCGTGTCGATCCGCTCCCGGCGGGCCGGGACCTCCAGAGCGGCGTCGAGGGTCATCTCCCACCGGCTCGACCGACCGGATCCGCGCTTCCGCGCACGGCCCTGCGGCTCCAGGTCCTCACAGAGCTTCCGCAGGTGGGGGAGACTCTGGCCCGTCGCGGCATGGACGGTCCGGATTGGCACCCATTCGGGCGTCGCCGTCCCGAGGATCCTGCGGAGATCCGACACGCACTTCTGCAGCGTCTTGGCCTTGGGGTCTTCCGGGTCGTAGCGACGCTGGGACTCCGCGTCATTCTCCCAGATCTCCACGAGCCCCCCGAGGGCACTGGTCAGGTCGAGTACAGTCATGGTCAGACTCCGTACTCGGCGAGCAGGGCGTCTTCGTCCTCGGGCTCGGGTGCACGCTCGATCCAGGTCGGTTCGGCCGTGGGGCCGAACTGGCGCTCAAAGGCGCGGCCGTGGTTGAACGTGTCCACGCGATCCGACGAGGATCCGCGGCGCTCGACGTACATTCCCATGAGGAAGTCCATGCCGGCGAAGCCGTAGCAGACGAGGATGATGGCCAGGAGATTGATCTCGTCCATGTGGCTCTCCGTCATGCGTGGGCCCGAGCGGCAGCGACGTCCGCCGCCTTCGCCGAGTCGACTGTGGTCTTGATCTCCGGACGAGTTGTGCCCGTCAGCTTCTTCTCCACGCCCTGGGCCTCTTCCTCGAGGTCGGAGATCACCTTGGCGATGATGTTCGCCTGGCCCTTCAGGAACGTGCTCAGGCCGTTGACGCCCTTCGTCTCGGCCTCTAGGGAGCGAACCATGTCGAGGCCCCGCTGGAAGTGGCCCACGGCCTCGGCCATATCGTCTCTGAGGCCGTCCGCGAGTTTCTGGACGAGTGGTCCGGTGCGAGTGTCGGGCATCAGAATGGCATTCCTCCGGGAACCGCGGATTCATGCGTACGGTTCGCCTCCCAGTTCCTCTTGAAGTCGCCGGTGCGCGCCGCATCGAGGTCGATCTCGGACATGGGGCCGTCCAGGAGGTTGAGCCCGTGGTCGTCATAGATCGGGATCGACACCAGCTCGTCGTACGCGGTCCGCCGCCTCTGCTCGTTCAGGATCTCCGCGGCCCGGCGAGCGACGGACTCGGAGCATGGCGTGAGGGAGAACACGGACTGGAATCCGAACTCCTTCACGTACTCCGGGTTGTTGGGCGTCTCCGGGACCGTGACCCTCAGCAGCTGACGACGCTCGATGGCACCGGCGTACTGCTTGTGCCCCATCACCTCGACGATGGCCCAGACGGTCTCTTCCATGGCGGTTCTCCTTGCGGTTGGACTACTGCTGATAGCGGGGCCGGGGGTCGAACCCGGAACTCCAGGTTATGAGCCTGGCGAGATACCTTTTCTCCACCCCGCGCCCGTTCTACTTCGGCTCCCACATCATCTCGCGCCGTCCGTGGCTTCCATTCGTCCCTGAGGGATGGAAGCCGACGGCCCTCCATCCTTTCCTGAACAGCCCACCCATGAAGTTCCGATTCAGCTGCTCAGCCGGCGGGACGTCAGGCCAGCTCTCAAGTTCCTCCCGCGCATCTGTGGCCGTCACGTATGCCCGCCCATGCTTGGCGTGGTTCGCGAGCCACTCGGGATCACGCTGCCGGGCTGCGTAGAGGAGGAGCATGGCTCCGCGGAGGCGGTCCAGGAGGGTCCCGCGGGCCTCATCGGCTTCCATGCGGTCCAGGATCGAATCCCGGAACTCGAGTTCGGCCCGGGAGCTCATGCGACCTCCAGAATCGCGGCGGGCCCGGAAACCAGGCGCGTCCGCCCCGCGGGCTCGTCGAACTCGAATTCCACCGCGTGGTCGACCATGTCCCGTGTCTCGGCGACGTGGGAGATCACGATGACCTGGCGGAACGTGGAGCGGAGCCTGCGGAGGAGCGCCAGCACCGAACCTCTCCGGGTCTCGTCGAGGCTCCCGAACGGTTCGTCGAGGATGAGCAACTCGAGAGGATGCCCGGCGCGTTCCGCGATCATCTGACTGATCGCGAGGCGCATGGCCAGAGCGGCGATGTCCTCCGTGCCACCGCTCACCACCTCGGCCGGCACTCCGGACTCGTGCAGCACGGCCTGGAAGTCGTCCGTGAGCGTGACCGACTCGTGGCGTCCGTCGGTGAGGAGATGCACGAACCCGGACATGAGCTCCTCCATCTCCGGGCGAATCGTCGCCACGATGGCGGCGCGGAACTCAGCCAGCCGGCGATCCGTGAGGACGTGGACGCGATGCTCCTCGCGGAGCTCGATGAGCCGGTGGGCCCGGGCGTCGTAGTCGGCCACGGCGCGCACCGCGTCGGCCAGGCGGGTCCGCACTCCGCGTCCCGCCTCCTGGGCACGTGCAAGGGCCACCCGGGTGTCCCCGTGCGTGGCCCGCGCTCCGGCCTCCTTCACCACCAGGGTCTCGTGCTTCGTGGCGTCGAACCCGGCGTACGCGATCTGGGCTTCTGCCTCTTCGATCTGGAGGATCGCCTGTTCCCTCAACGCCCGACGCTCCGCCAGGCGCTCCCGCGTCTCGTCGACCTGGGCGACCAGCGCACGATCCGGCGCGAGGGCGCGGTCCAGTTCTTCGATGCGCCCGAGTTCCGCCTCCACCTCGCTGAGGCGCTCCGGGGAGAACGTGAGGGTAGGGAGTGCGGCCAGCCGGGCCCGCGTGTCTGCGAGAGACGCCTGCGCCGTGGTCAGGCGCCGGCCCTGTTCGAGTTCGCGGATGACGTCGGCCGCTGCGTCGCGATGCTTCCTCGCAGCGACGAGCCGCTCGACCTCTTCCTCCGCCTCGATCACCTCAGCACCCAGGGAAAGCTCGTCATCCGAGGGGCTGTCCAGGTCCTCCGCATCGATGCCCGCATCGATCGCGAGCTCCCGCTCGACCCGCTCGTCGCCCTCGAGGTACTCCATGACGGCGGCGAACTGGTCGCCGAGCCTACGGGTACACGTCGGGCAGCTCCCGTCGACCCCCGCCTCGGTGATCACAGCGATCTTCCGCGCTAGTTCGGCGGCACGTTCCGTATGGTGCTGCGCCGCGGCGAGCCGGTTGGCGCGCCGCGTCTGGCGCTCAACCCGTAGCGCGTCGAGGGTCCGGTGCAACTCGCCGGCACGCACGTTCGCGGCCTCGTACACATCCGGGTCGTATGTCTCCACGACGGCTCGGGCGGAGGCGAGGGCCTCTTCGATCTCGGCCACCTGCTGGACGAGCTCGCCCTCTCGTTCCACCAGCGTGCGGCGCTCACTGGCGGTAGCCCGGGCGTCCTTCAGTTGGTCCCGCTCCAGGCGAAGAGGATCCACCAGCGCGAACGCAGGGGCCGACACGTCCAGGCGCCCCTGGGCGGCCTCTACGCCAGCCAACTTCGCCTCGAGGCGTTCTACTTCGAGGATCGCTGCGTCACGGGCGTCCTGGGCCGTCTGACGCGCCAGGGCGTGACGCTCGTGGGCTTCCTTCCGTGACGTGGAGTCTGCCAGCGCCTCGGTGGCACCCTGCAGAGCCTCCGTGGCCCGTGCGTTGCTCTGCTCCTGCGCCTCGACTTCCGCGTGGCAGCGGGCGTAGTCGGCCTCGGCGAACGTGACCGCCTGCTCGAGGGGCTCGCGCTGACCCAGGCCGGCCTCGATCCCTTCGATCTCATTCGCGACCTTGTTCTTCCTCTTGCGGCACGCATCGAGCCCGGTGTCGATCTTCCCGACTCCCATGACGGAGCGGACGAACGCCTGCCGGTCCGTCGGGCCCATGGACGCGATGCGCGCCACGTCCTTCTGGAGCACGAGGTAGGATGCGGAGAACTGCTCGAGCGTCATCCCGATGAGCTTCGGGACTTCCTTGTTGACCGGGTCGGTGCTCTCCGCGAGCACCAGGCCCCCGGCCTCGTCGTGTAGGGTTGCGGTAGACTCGCTCCGATCGATGCGGTAGACCTTTCCGCCGAGTTCGAATCGGAGGGTGACCGACGCGGTCCGCCGCGCCGGCGCTCCCCACCACCGGAGTCCGCCCATGGTCCCCCGCGTCGCCTTCGCGCCGAAGAGGGCCCATACGATGGCCTCGAGCAGCGCCGACTTCCCCGATTCGTTGGACCCGATGATTCCGGTGATGCCGTCGGTGAAGTCCACCTGTGTGTCCGCGTGGAGCCGGAAGTTCTGGAGGTGTACGGAAAGGATCTTCATGCCACGCTCTCCTCGAGCTCCCGCTCCGGTGAGGACTCGGCCAGGTCCTCCGCTTCGGCCTCGAGTTCGAGGTAGCGCTCGGCGATCCGCCGCACGGCCTCCTCGTCCAAGGCGAAGAACGCGGCGAACTCCTCGGCCAAGCTGGACACCTTGCGGTCCCGGCGGTCGCCGAGCTCCTCCGTGGCTCGCGCACGGAACCGAAGGTCCAGGTAGAAGTGGAGGCAGGAGCGCTTGAGTTCGCGCACCAGCGCCCAGTCGACGTCGGCCCGCTCGTCCCGGGGGAATTGGTCGACCCGGAGGCGGACGATGGAGTCTTGGTGGCCTTCGTTGGCGGAGATCTTCGCGAGCCGATCATTCACCGCGGCGGCCGTGGTCACCGGACCCGCGGGATCGCCCTCGAGGGCATCGTCGTGCATCCCTCGGGTGGGTACCTCTCGGAACTCCATCTCGCCGGTGTCCGTGTCGTACAGCACCCATCCCTTCGGCGCGTGCTCGACCCAGATGTTCGAGCTGGTGCGCTCGATGGATCCGGAGTAGAAGGCCAGCCTTGAGGGGTGCAGCCGTGTGAACTCGTGGTAGTCACCGACGGCCACGACGTCCCACCGGTCCGCCTCTCGCCCGATGTCCAGGGCCTCGTCCCCGCCGCCGTAGAAGTAGGGGAGCGTGTCCCCGTCGGCCGATCCCTTCACGGCCGCGTGCATGAGGAGCACGTTGACGTCGGCCTCGGGGTCGGGCTCCAGCTTGTAGGCCTCGCCGTTCCCGCGGGAGACGAAGGGGAAGCAGGCGACCGCCGCGACTCCTGTGGGCGTCTCCACGTGGATCCGCCGGGGCTCCGTGACGATGTGTACCCGGGGCAGATCGTCGGGCAGCACGATGGGCGTGAGCACTTCGGCCGTGCGGCCAGCGTCGTGGTTCCCCTGGATCACGATGACCGTGGCGTGGGTCTCCTCCACGATCCTGCGGACCCCGTCGCGCCAGGCCTTCACCGCGTGCGTGCCCACTCGAGGGTGGTGCACCACGTCGCCAGCGATGGTGACGAGGTCGGGCTGGGCGTCGATCACCTGCTGGACCGCCGCCGCCCATGCGTGCTCCACATCGACCTCCCGGGCGTTCCGGCCATCGATCGTGGCCGGGAACGCACGGAACCCGAGGTGGAGGTCAGAGAGTGCCGCGCCCCTCATAGGAGCTTCTGGTCTGCGGCCGCGCTGAGTTCGTCGGCCAGCGCGTTCCAGTCTCTCAGGAACTCCGGTGCCTCTTTGCCGAGCACGCGGAGCGACAGGTCGGAGAGGGCGACCCCGACGAACTTGCACCCCTCCTCGACCTTCTTCTTGGCCGGTCCGACGAGCAGCTCCTGGGCGCGCTCGAACTCGGCCTGTCCCCATTCCTTCGTCGACGTCGGCAGGCCGCTGCGCTCACACCAGGGCTTGCGGTCGTCCTCCGCGATCCCGGCATCGCGCAGCGATGCGAAGAACCGCTTCCGGGCGTCCGTGAGGTCGAACTCCGCGGCGGGAGGCGCTTCGGGCGTGTGGTTTGCGGGAGGAGCGGCAGGGGCCGGAGCGGCTCCGTTGCCGTTGCCCGTGGGCAGGTCCCGGGCGCCGTGGGGCGCTGCCGCGGTGGGCTCCCCGCCAGCCGTCGAGACGGCCTGGGGCCCGTTGGGGGAGGGAAGGGCGGCGCGCTTCACAGCGGCGTCCTCCTGGATGATCTCCCACTCAGCCTCCACGGCCCGCTCGGCCTTCTCGATCTGAGCCTCGTACGGCTGCATCCAGGCACTGAATGCCTTCGTGCCGGCGCGCCGGATGGAGCGCGTTCGCGCCGTGGTCCCGGGGTTCGCGTCCCCGATGGGGTCCGACTTCTTGGCGCTGGCCATCGTGCTTCCCATTCCCCCAGCCCAGTTGCACTCGGGTACCGCGACCAGGTAACGCTCGAAGTCCGTGATCTCCCCGCGGCGGATCGCCTCGATGGGTGCCGCGTTCATGAAGCGGTAGATCGTGGTCTCGATCACGACGGTCGCCGTGTCGCGGGGACTCCACTGCGCCCGGGCCAATGCGATGTCGTCGGCCTCGTCCTCCATGTCCAAGGCCTTCGATACGCGCAACGCGGCCTCCTGCGCGTTGCCGGACGCTTCGAGTTGCTTCGCGGCCTCACGATGCCGTGCGGCGCGGTCCCTCAGCGCCTGCTCCACGGAAGGAGAGAGGTCGCGCTGCTCGTAGTGGTGGAAGTGCTGGTGGGAGTTGAGGAGGTCCACCCAGTAGGCCGCGTTCAGGTACGGCTTGCCGCCGAGCACGTCCACGTGGGACATCGGGTTGGCTCGCGTGATGCGGCAGAACTCCGCCATCGCGTAGCGCGTCTGGGGCGAGAGCGATGACCCGCGGACCAGGCTGTTGCCTGCTCCCCACTCCAGGCCTTCGATCACCCGGGCGATCTTGTTGACCTCCGTCTTGTAGGCGGCGACCTGCGCGCCGGCCTTCCGGATCCCCTCGATCTCGTCGTCCGTGGGCACGTGGTGGCCCAGGACGGTCTCGGGGGGAATGGCGACGGGGG
>JAOUPR010000182.1 GCA_029879725.1 Gemmatimonadota bacterium
GACGGGGTAACTCCGTTACCCCCTACCAATTCACTTCTTTCGACGCCGCGAGCTCTCTTCTCGTGGGTGCGGCGGCGACATAACGGCTCGCAATTCTGCTGCACGGGCTTCATGCATATACCGCACGGGTACCGTGCGCCACTACGCCAACCCGTGGCAGCAGCAATTGCTTGTTAGGCAGTGGCTGTTCGACGAGGCCTACCGCGTGATCAGCCGCACTTCGACTCGCTCCACTCCAAGGGCGTCGACAGCGATGCCGACGACTCGGTCCCGTTTTGCCCGGAGAGGCGTGAACCCGTCGGGTACCTCCATCTCGGCGATCAGGCGTCCGATGGGGTCAGTCACCCACCACGAGCCCCCAGCCGTCCTCCCGCTTTCTGTCAGCCATAGCGCATCCGTCTGCGGGACGTATTGCTTGACCCAGATTCCACCCCCATCGTCTACGAGGAGTCCGGCAAGAGCCGGGATTGAGTCCGGTCTCGGCGTCGTCGGAAGGACACTCACATACATGGCGTGTCCTCGGCGCCGGACCTCGGCTTCGAGATGGGCCCACGCTCCCGTCAGATCGTGCGACGCCGCTGGGAATGCTACTTCGTTCTCTGAGTCTCGGAGCCAGACCGATACAGCCGACCGATATCCGTCGACGTGGTAGACGGCCTCGCCATGGGCTGCAAAGTGGGGATAGGGCGTGAACGGAAGGGGGCCTATCATTCGCTCACCGAGACGAGCTCGCACGAGGCCCTCTGACTCACCAATGCGTCCCAGATGTCGCCCTTCTGTGTCGAAGCGCTCCACGGAAATCCGGTCCGGCCCAAGCCCGTCCTCGCGGCCGAGCGCAAGCGAAGCAATCACCACCGAGCCGTCGGTGAGCACTCCGGCCATGAAATCAAGGGATCCGACGCCCGCAGTAGTTACGGACAAATCCAGCCGCGCGGTCCGGACCAGCGAACCGTCGCTCTCGAAGTAGCTCAGACGGCTCGTAGCCAGATCCAAGACACCGATCGTATCCGCAGCCACGACCCATATCTTCTGAATGGACGCAAACTCGCCAGGGCCCTCGCCCCGGCCTCCGGACTCGCCAAGAAACCGGCCGTCTCGGTCGAAGAATCGCAGCACCGAGAGGCCGCCGTCCGCAACCACCACCCGCCCATCGGACAACAGGTCAGCGTCCACCACGCGCTGAAACAGGTATCCCGCATCACCGTCGACCGCACCGATAGCCACCATGGGCCCAGGTGACAGCGTCCAACGCTCAACGTCGGTTGCAGCTGGCTCGGATCCGCACGCCAACATCACGGACGTACCAAGCAACCCCGCGTACCCGACTCCTCGCATCACCACTCCTAGCCACTGCCTAACGGCTCGCAATTCTGCTGCACGGGCTACCAGCATACTACGCGCGCTGTTGCGCGCGCCACTCTGGATATCCGTGTCAGCAGCAATTGTTTGTTAGGTGGCGACCCGAGTAATCCTAGTGCACAAGGAACGAGTTCGACGCCTGTTGCCTTTCGCTGTCCGGATTACCCTGCACCCTTACAGGGAAACGAAGCCGAAATACCCCTGCCGAGTTGAGGCTAATCCACCCCTCGAAGGTTTCAAAGGGAGCCAACGTCACGGATCCCGGGCCAAGGACGGCGAGGCATGGCCCCGCGGGCGGGATATCGTACCCGACCCACCGTCCACCCAATCGGCGATCCACTTGGATCTCGGGGCTTCCGCATCCTCGGCCGGGAATGTAGTACGTTGTCTCAGTAGACAGATTGGAAATGGCGTAGGATATCGCGACGGTCTCCTCGACTAGGGCGAACTCAGTTCCAACGGTAACGATGGCCACCTCGGGCCACGGATCGGTCACACCCTCCCCGCACGCCATATGAGGGAGGATCGCCAGTACGCAGACAACAACTCTCTTCATGTTGCCTCGCCGAGTCAGGATTAGGTGAACTCCTCTCGACACAACGTCTCTCACGGCGACTTCGTGACGGCCACACGGCACGGTGCTAAGAGGGCGAGAGCAAGCGACGAACTCACTCAAGGCCAGGCGGGCGATAGGAGTGGCGTACCATTGGGAACAGCCTCGATGCGCACCGTGCCCGCACCACTAGACGGAACAATTTTTCTGTCACTCCTATAGCGCCACCCATTCCCACCCGCGTCGCCACCTAACGGCTTTCAATTCAGCTGCGCG
>JAOUPR010000059.1 GCA_029879725.1 Gemmatimonadota bacterium
GGCCGGGTCAGCCGCTGCTCCATTCCCCTGAGAAGGGCGTTGACCCGGCGCGCGGCATCACCGTCCGGTCCACCGCCCGAGACGCCCTCCACCACGGCTTCGTCGTAGGCTCCGGCCGCGTCCTCCAGACGGGCCAGCGCGTTCTCCAGAGGCGCGAAGTTGAGGTGGGGTACGGCGCCCCACGCCGCCGGAGGAACGTACACTTGGGTGGGATCCGCGGAGAGCCGATATGCGTCCGAGGCCACCAGGCGATTGTGGCGCTCCGTATCGGCGCGCATCCGGTCGGCCATCGTCTGGACCTCGGTGAGATACAGCCGCACGTTGTCCGCGAGGTTCGTGAAGCGCATGGGAATCACTTCGGCGTTCGCCAGACGTAGCGTGACCCGCCCCGC
The DNA here is from genome assembly GCA_029879725.1 of Gemmatimonadota bacterium. Classification (GTDB taxonomy): domain Bacteria; phylum Gemmatimonadota; class Gemmatimonadetes; order Longimicrobiales; family Gaopeijiaceae; genus JAOUPR01. The sequence continues at coordinate 393 of JAOUPR010000059.1, forward strand.
GGTGCGGGCAAGGGTTACACCGTATACGAAACCAGGGTCGCCGAAGCGGGAATAGTGGTCGAAGGAATCGAAGATGGAGTGGTAGGATCCGCCACCGCTCTCCCCGCCGTATCCGATATTGAGCGAGGCGATGCCCAGGTGTTGGAGGAACGGCGTGTAGTCGGAACCCGACCCCAGCGGAGGGATACGGAGGTCCGGCCGGGTGGCCGCTTCACCGTCCCCACCCACCGCCAGCCTCGCCCTGGCGCGCTCCAGCACGGTGACTCCGGTCTCCGGATCGCGCACGTCGGTGGCCACTTCGTTGACGAACCGCTCCAGCGTATGCGACCCACCCACTCCCAGGAATCCCCGGCCGTTTCCGTCGGAGTTGATGTAGGCCACCGCCTTCCCCTGGAGTTCCGTGGCGTGTTGCTCCGCCCACTCGGTGGATCCCAGGAGCCCCGGCTCTTCGGCGTCCCATCCGGCGTACACGATGGTCCGGCGGGGCCGCCATCCCGTTCGCGCCAATTCCCCGACGGCCCGGGCTTCCTCCATGAGCGCCACCATCCCGCTCAGGGGATCCCCGGCACCGAACACCCAGCCGTCGATGTGGTTGCCCCGCACCACCCACTCGTCGGGAAACTCGGATCCCCTCATGACCGCGATGACGTCGTACGCCGGCGTGAGTTTCCAGTCGAAGGCGAGCTTCACCCGCACCGTGGCCGGCCCCGGTCCGATGTGGTACGGGATGGGGAGGCCGCCCCGCCACCCCTCCGGAGCCATGGGGCCCTCCAGCGCCTCCAGGAGGGGACGCGCGTCCGCGTAGGACACCGGAAGTACCGGAATCTTCATGAGCGTCGGAGCTTCCTCCCGGGAGAGGCGCTTCGCGTCGCGGGTCGCGCCGATCCCGGGGGTGAGCGGGTCTCCCGGGAACTGCGGCATGTCCGCCACCGAACCGCGCTGGACACCGTGCTCCATGCGGTAGGGGCCCTCAGGATAGACGTCGCCCTGGAAGTAGCCGTCGTCGCGGGGATCGGAATAGAGGATGCAGGCGATGGCGCCCCGCTCGGCCGCCACCTTGGGCTTGATCCCGCGCCACGACCCCCCGTAGCGCGCGATCACCACCCTTCCCCGCACGTCGATGCCGCGCCGCTCCAACTCTTCGTAGTCGGAAGGGATGCCATAGTTGACGTAGACCAGCTCGCCCTCCACGTCCCCGTCGGCGGAGTATGCGTTGTAGGTGGGAAGCCGGTTCTCCGTGACCCCGGAGGTGCGATCGCCCTCCACCACGGGTTCCTCGAGCCGGAGCCGGAAGGTGCTCGGCGCCGTCATCTCCACCACCCGCTCCCGGGGCGTCGGGAAGAGCACATGGAACTCCTCGATGCGTGCCTCGAACCCCCAGGAACGGAACTGCTCGGCCATCCACTCGGCGTTCTCCTTCGCGCCGGGCGACCCCACGTGGGTAGGATGCCGCGTGAGGTATTCCAGCCAGGTCGCGAGATGGTCCGCCCGCAGGTGGGAATCGAACGCGGCCTCGAGCTCGCGCTGGGCTTCCGTGCCGGCCGCCGTGAAGCCCAGGAGGGGACCTCCCGACGGCCTCGGCGTGAAGGCGAGGGACGTGGCGGCGACGACGATCAGGGGTACTGCCGTGCGCAGAAACGAGCGAGCCATCTGGCCTCCCATGGAGTGCTCCGACGATATTGGATCAGGGCATCATCGGGAATGAGCCCGGGTCTGGCAATCACCCGCGGGAACCTCGACCACGCGTGTGAGGTTTCAGAGAGTGCGTGCATCACCGCCTCAGGAGTCCCGAGCATGGATCAGACAACAAGCCACGGCGTCGACCGCGCGGTTCGACGACACCTTCTTCGCCGCACGGCGGGGCTCCTCCTCTCCGTGTCGGCGCTCCTCGTCATCGCATCGTGCGCGAGCGGAGGGCGGGAAGCCGACAATCCCTTCCGGAGGGGGTCGGTGAAGAACGAGATCGAGATCAGGGTCGTCAACCTCAACTTCAGCGACGCCACGCTCTGGGCCCATGTCCGATCCGCCCGTCAGCGCCTCGGGATCGTGGGAGGAAAGCGGGATGCCGTATTCCACGTCCCATGGGAGTTCGTCGACCCACTCCGCATCGAGATCGACCTCCTGGCGGGAGACCGGTGCGTCACGTCGTCGCTGACCGTGGCTCCGGGCGATGTCGTCGAGCTTCAGATCGCGGCAAACCTGCGGATGACCCAGGGGTGCGGGTGACGGGTCCGCTCCCGGATCAACCGTAGAGCAGGTAGGGCGCCACCGCCGCCCGGAACGTGTCCAGCTCCCCGGGAACGGACTCCAGGATCTCCGCAGGGCTCGACCCGCTGTCGATCCCCGTCCGCAATCCGTCGTGACCCCACAGGATGTCGACGGGCATGAGGACCTCCTCGTACTCGTAGGGGGGTAGTCTCCAGGAGAACTCGTCACCGCCCAGATCACGCACGGCGCGGAACAAGGCGACGGTGCTTTCGACCGAGCGGAACGTCTCGCGATCCGTCACGTGGAGCTGGACACCGTGGCACAAGCGCTCGGCGTATTTCTGGAACGTGGGCTCGAAGGATGACGGACGGAACCGGACCCCGGGAAGGTCGAAATCCCCCATGCGGTCCACCAGCGCATGTGGATCCAGGTACGGAGCCCCGCAGAACTCGAAGGGACGGGTCGTTCCCCGTCCTTCGGAAAGCTCCGTTCCCTCGACCAGAACCATCCCGGGATACACGATGCACGAGTCCAGCGTCGGGAGATTGGGGCTGGGCAGCACGAAGGGAAGCCCGGTCTGGTCCCACCACATCTCCCGGAGCCACCCCTCGCAGGGGATGACCTCGAGGTCGCACCCGATCCCGTGGACCCCATTGAGGTAGCCGGCGAGTTCCCCGGCGGTGAGGCCGTGACGGAGGGGGATCGAGTAGAGCCCCACGAAGGACCGATATTCCGGCTTCAGCACGGGCCCCTCCAGGATGGTCCCACCCACCGGGTTGGGGCGATCCAGCACCACGAACTTCACCCCTGCCTCGGCGCACGCCTCCATGGCCAGCGCCATGGTCCACACGAACGTGTACACCCGCACACCCACGTCCTGGAGATCGAAGATGAGAGCCTCCAACCCTTCGAGCATGGCGGGTGTCGGCTTGCGTACCTCGCTGTAGAGGGAATGGACGGGAAGACCGGTGCGGCGATCCACCGAGTGGCCGCTCTCGATCATGTTGTCCTGCTTGTCGCCCATGGCACCGTGCTGTGGCCCGAACAGGGCACGGATGTCGAAGCCGACACTTCGCAGCGCGTCCACGGATGAAACCAGGTCGCGCGTGACCGACGCCGGATGTACGATGAGCCCGGCGGGGAGCGGCCGGAGATCCGGACGCCCACCCGCCGCCAATACGTCGATACCGGAAGAGACGCGCATTGCATTCCTGTGTTGGGATTCGTTCGCGACGGCGTCCAACATAAGGGGTGCGCACGTCCTCCACGACCCCGGGGCAGGCGTACCGCGGACTCCCGCGTCACCACACTGGCGCGCCCCGGCAGACTTCCCGAATTTCAGGAGCACCTTCACACCATCCATCGAGAGTCGCCGCCATGTCGAACCGCACGCTCGTCGCCATTCTCGCCGCCACCGTCTTCGCCGGAGGATGCACCGGGGCGGAGGATCACGCTTCGGAAGGAGGCACAGGGATGCAGTCACTCCTGGAACAGTACGCCACGGTGCGGCTCTCCGCGGATCTCTCCCACCTCTCCGACGGCGACCGCGAGGTGGTGCGCCTTCTCATCGAGGCCGTGGAGCCCATGGACGAGATCTTCTGGATGGAGGCGTATGGAAGCCGGGACGAGGCCATGGCCCTGGCCGACGGTGATCCCCTGGTGGAGCGCTACATCGGGATCAACTACGGGCCCTGGGATCGCCTGCGCGAGAATGAGCCGTTCGTGGACGGAGTGGCGGCCAAACCGGCGGGCGCCAACAAATACCCCGTGGACATGACCGTGTCCGAGTTCGACGCGGCGGCGGCAGCCGACCCCACCCTCGCCAGCCTCTATACGTTGGTGCGCCGGGACGAGAGTGGAGCGCTCACCGCCGTGCCGTACCACACCGCGTTCGCCGCGGAGCACGCCCGGGCCGCCGCCAAGCTGCGCGAAGCCGCCGGGCATTCATCGGATCCCGGCTTCGCCCAGTACCTTCTGCTTCGTGCCGAGGCCCTGGAGACCGACCTCTATCAGCCCAGCGACATGGCCTGGATGGACATGAAGGAGAACCCCATCGACGTGGTCATCGGGCCCATCGAGACCTACGAGGACCAGTTGTTCGGATTCAAGGCCGGCCACGAAGGGTACGTCCTCATCAAGGATCTGGAGTGGAGCCGGCGGCTGGCCCGCTTCACCTCGCTCCTCCCCGCGCTCCAGGCGGGACTCCCCGTGGACGCCGCCTACAAGCGTGAGACCCCCGGGACGGATTCCGACCTCAACGCCTACGACGTGGTCTACTACGCCGGCGAGGCGAACGCAGGCTCCAAGACCATCGCCATCAACCTCCCCAACGACGAAGAGGTTCAACTCGCCCGGGGCACCCGCCGGCTGCAGCTCAAGAACGCGATGCGGGCCAAGTTCGACCGGATCATGCTCCCCATCGCCGAGGCGCTCATCGCCGAAGACCAGCGCGGCCACGTCACCTTCGACGCATTTTTCGGGAACACCATGTTCCACGAGGTGGCCCACGGCCTCGGAGTCAAGAACGTGCTCGACGGCTCCGGCGCGGTACGCACCGCCCTCCGTGAGCACGCGTCGCCGATGGAGGAAGGAAAGGCGGACGTGGTGGGGCTCTACATGGTGGAGCGCCTCTTCGCCGACGAGGAACTCACGGAGGGTTCCATCGAGGACCACTACGTGACGTTCCTGGCGGGGATCTTCCGTTCGGTGCGGTTCGGCGCCACCAGCGCGCACGGACGGGCGAACATGGTCCGCTTCAACTTCTTCGAGGAGAGGGGCGCCTTCACCCGCGACGAGGCCACCGGGACCTACCGCGTGGACTTCGCGGCCATGGACCGGGCCGTGAACGCGCTGAGTGAGCTGATTCTCACCCTCCAGGGAGACGGGGACTACGAGGGTGTGGACCGGCTCATGACCGAGAAGGGGATGGTGCCTCCCGACCTCCAGGCGGATCTGGACCGCCTCGATGACCTGGGTATCCCGCGGGACATCATCTTCGAACAGGGCGTGGAGGTCCTCTTCGGAGGATGACGCTCGCGGCGGCTCAAGGTCCTCCGGACGGTGGCTCGGCCACCCCACCCGATCCGACGGCGGAGAGTACGCGCCGAATCTCGGAGAGCGTGAAGGGCTTGGAGATCCGTGCCTGGAAGCCTGCCTCCAGATAGTTGGACAGTTCCTGTCCGGCGTTGTAGCCGCTCATGACGATGGCGGGAAGGTCGGGTTGGATGGTTCTCAGGGCGCGTAGCGCGGCCTTTCCGCCGCCGCCGCCGGGGAGCGTCACGTCCAGAAGGGCCACGTCGAACGGCCGCTGGCTCCGGGTGCCCAGCTCGCAGGCCGCCACCGCCTCGTCGCAGGTCTCCAGGCACCGGACGGTGTAACCGTACTCCGGTAGCGCTTCGCCGAGGAGGAAGCGGATTCCCTCGTCGTCGTCCAGAACCAGGACGTGCAGGGGAAGCTCGTGTTCCGGCTCCTCGGTGGCGTGATCCCGGCGAGCCGCCGCGTCCGAGGAGGGGGGCAGGCGGATCTCGAAGGTCGTTCCGACCCCGACCTCCGACGTGACCGAAATCCCGCCTCCATGCCGGCGGACGATGGAGTGGGTCGTGGTGAGGCCCAATCCCGATCCGAGTTCCTTGGTCGTGAAGAAGGGATTGAAGATCCGCTCGAGATCCTTCTCGGGAATTCCAGGACCATCGTCCTCGACCCGGATCACGACCCAGGCGTCCCCTGCTTCGTCCACCTGGTTCTCGGCGGTGACGGACACGTTTCCTCCCGCCGGCATGGCCTGAACCGCGTTGATGACCAGATTGCCGAGCACCTGGCTGATCTGGCCCTCGTCCACGTCGCACCGAGCGAGTTCTCCCGCGATGGTGATCTCACCCCGCACGGGGGAACCGGCGAGGGAGAACTCCACGGTGTTGGTGATCAATTTTCCGAGATCGATCCCGCGGGTCACGACGGGAGTGCCGCCCCGGGCGAGTGAGATCAGCTGTTTGGGCAACCCCGTGGCCTGCATCGCGACGGTCCGCGTTCGCTCCACCAGATTCCTGAGATCCGGATGTCCTCCCAGCACCCGGGAAAATTCGAGGATTTCGAGGTTCCCGAGGATGGACGTGAGAAAGTTGTTGAAATCGTGGGCGATCCCACCCGCGAGGAGTCCCAGCGATTCGAGTTGTTGCGCCCGACGCAGCTCCGCCTCCGTGCGGCGTTGGCTCGATATGTCCCGGATCACGATCACCCACCCCTCCCGGTCCTCACCGGACATCTCGGCGATCCCCTCGGACACGAGCGACTCGCTCCCGTCGCGAGCCCGGAGAATCCATTCGGTCCGGCCCTCCGATACTCCGGATCCGTGGAGCCTGTCCCGGAAGGACACCCAGACCTCGTCGTCTTCGGGACGAAGCCGAAGCACCTCGTTCAGGCACCGGCCCGCCGCTTCGATCTCCGTCCATCCGGTGAGCGTCTCGGCGGTGCGGCTCATGAAGGCTACCCTGCCCTCCCCGTCCGTCGCCACGACTCCGTCCCCGACCGATCGCAGAATCACCCTCAGCCGCTCTCGTTGTCGAACCAGTTCCTCCGTCCTGCGGGTGACCCGCTCCTCCAATCGCTCGTTGGTCCGCCGTAGCTCCTCCTGTGCCTCGCGAAGGTGACGTTCGGCCAGGGCCGAGGCGATGCGCGACGCGGCGATGTTGGCGACGGACTGGAGCAGCGCCAACTGGTCTTCGGTGAAGCCGTGGGTTTCCGACGCCTCGGAATCCAGCACCGCGATGGTCGTACCCTCGTAGACCACCGGCACGGTGAGTTCCGACAGGCCGGCGAATTCGTCGAAGATGTACCGGGGGTCCTTCCGGGTATCCGGTACGATCTCGGCGATGCCGGTCTGCGCCACGGTACCGACGATTCCCCGTCCGAGGGGGATGGAGATCCGGTGGAAGATCTCCCGATCCGCCGAGCTCTTGACCCCGTACGCCGCCATCTGGACGAGGTCGTCTCCCTGGCGCAGGTACACGACACAATCGTCGAAGCCGAGGATCTCACCGACGTTGTCGGCGATGGACCAGAGAAGGGCTTCGAGATCCGCGGCTTCCAGCAACGCGATGGCGAACCTGTTGATCCGTTCCAGGTCCCCGGTCGGCTCACTCGTCGCGGTCATGGCCTTGCTCGTGGTGGACACGTTTCACTACGTCGGGAAGACTTCCTACGAGGTCTGGTGTGGCGGCGATACACGGCACCAGGTCTCCCCACCGAAGGCGTGAGAGCCCGTACCGGGGAGTATCGGCACCAACGGGTGAGTTCGTAGTCGCGATGGCGGTCGAACTCCCCCGAACACGTCGATGTCCGGCGCCCCCACGAAAGAGGGCGCCGGACGCGACGGGAAACCGCGGAGGTTTCCGAGCCGTCCTCCCCGGAAAGCCGCTACGCGATCCCGCCGCCGGTCAGGGCCTTGACCAGGCGGTACAGGAATTCCTGACCTTCGTAGAAGTGCTCGATGAGGATCCTCTCGTCCTGTCCGTGCGCGCGCACGTCGTCGACGTCGTGGAAGAGCCCGCTGACACCATAGACGGGAATTCCCTCGCGCCGGAGATAGAGGCCGTCCGTGGCGCCGGTGCTCATGACGGGAAGAACGGGAGTTCCCGGCCACATCTGCTCCGTGATGCGCTCGATGGAACCCAACACCTCATCGGTCAAAGGCGACGGGGGGCTCGGGCGAGCCTCCGCGCGCGGCTCCACCACCACTCCGTATGGATCCGCCAGCGCCTGGAGCCTTGCCCGCACCTCCTCCGGATCGTGGGTGGGGAGGATGCGGCAGTTCACGTTGGCCCGAGCGAGCTGGGGAAGTGCGTTCTCGGCATGTCCACCTTCCAGGAGCGTCGCCACACAGGTGGTCCGCAACCTGGAGTTGTACTGCGGCTCCCCGGAGAGCACCGCGAGGGCGGCCGGGTCCTCGGGATCAGCCAGGACACGCGCCATGGCATCGCCCGTGGCCCCTCCCACGATCTCGGCCGTCCGAGAGAAGTACGCCTCGGTGACCTCGTTCAGCATGACCGGGAAATCGTATTCCTGCACCGCGCTCAACGCCCGCGCCAGATCGTAGATCGCATTCTCCTTCACGGGGAGCGACGAATGTCCCCCGGGGTTCGTGGCCGTGAAGAAGAAGGACTGGAACATCTTCTCGCTGGCCTGGACGTTGTTCGAGACCTTGCGCCCGTCCTTCTCCATCCCGCCTCCACCCTCGTTCAGCGCGAAGGCGGCATCCACCAGATCGCGATGCTCCTCGAGGAGGTACGCGACCCCGTTCCTGGGTCCACCCTCTTCATCCGCAGTGAGTGCCAGGATGATGTCCCGGTCGGGCACGAAGCCCTCCTCCCGCATCCGGATGAAGTTGGCCGTGTAGATGGCCGCTTCGTCCTTGTCGTCGGTGACGCCCCGGCCGTAGTAGTAACCCTCCCGCTCCAGGAACTCGAAGGGGTCCAGATCGGCGCTCCAGTCCTCGGAAAGGGCCTGTACGACATCGATGTGGGCAAGCAGGAGCACCGGCTTCTTGCCTGTATCCCGTCCACGATAGCGTGCGACGAGATTCCCCTTCGTCGGAGCATCCGCCGGAACCAGGACGTGGACGTCCTCTTCGGGGAAGCCCGCGTCCAGGAGGCGGCGGGCCATGGCACGGGCGGCCACCGTGTTGTCCCCGCGTTCCGAGTCCGTCGTGTTGATCTCGATGAGCTCGGCGAAGATGGACCGGGCCAGGTCCCGGTGCTCGGCGGACGGAACGTTCTGCGCCCGGGCGGGGGCATGAACCACCAGGAGAGCCGCGAGAGAGAGCGGGGCGAGACGGATGATACAGGTCGATGATCGCACGGGGCTTCGGCTCCGGTGAAGGCGACGGGTGGGTGTGGCGGAAAGATAGGCCTCTCTCCGACCCCCCCGAAAGCACCACCCAGGAAAAGGTGGCGTCGCCCTTTTGGAGGTCACATATTGGGAATCCTCGACTACATATGTTTTCCACCACCACACCCCCATGTCCGAGCGCAGCACAGACCGACTGGACCAGCTACTCAAGGGCTACGAGCGCCGTAAGCAGGAAGAAACGCGTGTGCAGGTGGAGCGCGCCCTGAAGCTGGACGAGGACCGCCGGAAGGGCGCGGAGTTGCTCCGCCGCTTCGTCCTCTATCCGGCGAGGGACTTCGTGCTGCGGGTGACGGAAGCCGGGCACAGAGTGCTCCACCATGAGCTCATGGACGCATTTCCGCCGAGCATCCGCATCCACCTCTGGCCCCGGGGGGGACCTCTCGATGATGGGGTGCCCTCTCGCTCCACACTGGAGTTCGTGTGGGGCGACCCCGACCGGGATCGCCTCTGCGTGAAGCACTGGACCTCGGAAGGGCTCGACAAGCTCACCATCCAGAGCTCCGCGCGTGCGGAGGAACTGAGCGAGGCGTGGTGCCACGATCAATTGTACACGTTCGTATCGGAGACGCTGGAGCGGGCCTGACGCTCGCTACGGCTCCCCACCAGGACCGGACCGGAAGACCCGGAGACCCCCCATGAACCGACGGCACGAAGAGGAGCCCATCGAAGTGTTCGAGCCGTGGACGGATTTCGCGGCACTCCCACCGCGGAACACCCCCCCGCACGCACGGACGACCCCACCCTTCGTTCCCTCCCACCCCGCGACCGGGCTATCCGCGCGCTGGCGGAGCGTCTCACCGCTCGCCTTCGGTGCACAACCGGTTCCCACCGCTTCGCAGATCCTCCGCAGCGTCGGCGTCCCCGCCATGAAGTCGGTGGGCGATCGCCTCGAGGCGGCAAGGCACTTCACCATGATCCAGGACCTCCTGGATCTCCCCGATCCCTCTCTGCGGATGCTCATCTGGCCCCATCCCGGATCCTTCGGAATGAGCGAAGGCCGTACCCAGGCCACGCTCGAGCTCCGGGTGGAGTCGGGTGACGAGCCTACCGTGGTCGCGTCCCATTGGTTCGCGTCCGACCCCACCCATCCCATCGTCCAGGCGCGGGCTCCCCTCGTCGACGCCGACCTCCCCTGGCTCCGCACCCAGGTCGTGGACTTCGTGGAAAGCGTGCTCGTGCGGGTCTGATCCGACCTTGTGCGGGGCGGGCTTTCGCCCCAGCATGACGAAATCCCTACCACCCACGGAGGTCGTCATGCGTCCAACTCTCCACGCCGCGCGAACCGGATTCGGGAACACCGCGTTGTTCCTGGCCCTGGCTCTGGCGAGCATCGCTCCCCTCGGCGCTCAGTCCCGGTCCGATGTCGTCCACTTCGTCCGCTACGAGAGGGACGGGCACACGTCCTACGGAGTGCTGAGGGAAGAGCGGATCCAGGAAATCGACGGAGACCTGTTCGGCGATCATCGCGTCACGGATCGGTGGGTCGCTCTCGATGCGGTGACCCTCCTCCCACCCACCGACGCGTCCAAGGTGATCGCGGTGGGACTCAACTTCCAGAGCCATCTCGGTGATCGCGCCGCCGCCGCCTATCCGGGCCTGTTCGCCAAATATCCGACTTCCCTGGTGGCTCACGGAGCCGATATCGTCATGCCCGCCGACGCCGGGAACCTCCACTACGAGGGCGAGATGGTGCTGGTGATCGGAAGGGAATGCACCGCGGTCTCCGAAGACGATGCCATGGCGTGCGTCTTCGGGATCACCGCGGGAAACGACGTCTCCGAACGGGACTGGCAGGCCAACGACCTCCAGTGGTTCCGGGCCAAGGCCTCCGACACCTTCGGACCCGTGGGGCCCACCATCGCCGTGGGGATGGATCCCGACGACGTCCTGGTCCAGACCCGCGTGAACGGAGAGACGCGTCAAACCGAGCGGACCAGGGACCTCATCTTCGACGTGCGCGCCATCGTCAGCTACGTGAGCCGATACGTCACGCTCGCGCCGGGAGACCTGATCTTCACGGGCACGCCGCAGAGCACGCGGCCCCTGAGCCCGGGGGACGTGGTGGAAGTCGAGGTGGAGGGCGTGGGGGTCCTCCGCAACACGGTCGTACGGGGGCGGTGAGGGGTCGATCCCCGGTCCCGCCGCGGATGAGGGTCAGCGGGGGGAGCCGCGGCTTCCCCCCGCCGAGTCGGGTAGGGTCCCCACGGTGTCGGGGATCGCCTCCGGAGCGGGCCGTCCCGAATCTCCGACCGGCACCTGGAGGTCGACCTCCGGAAGCGGGATGTCGATCTCCGGGGACGGGAACGGGAGGGGTTCCGGGGGGATCCCTCGAGTCGGATCGATCCGGCTCAGGATGAGATCCCTTCGCCACAACATCCGTCCCGGACGCCGCGCGGGATTCGAGGTGAGCGGGTGGGGAAGCGTCGCGGCCAGGGTGGCGGCCTGGTCCAGGGTGAGGGACGCCGCGGATACGCCGAAGTAGGCGTGCGCCGCGGCGTCGGCCCCGAAGATCCCCGGACCCCACTCCGCGACGTTCAGATACAGCTCGAGGATACGGTCCTTTCCCAGCCGCCGTTCCAGCCTCCGGGCCACCACGAGCTCCGTGACCTTCCTCAGGAACGACCGGCGTGTGCCGTAGTAGAGGTTCTTGGCCAACTGCTGGGTGATGGTGCTCCTGCCCCGGAGCTCTTCACGGTGAACCCACGCATACCGCAACGCGCGCGCCAGGGCGCCGAGATCGGAGGGGCTCGACCAGGAGAAGTCATCGTCCCCGGACCACCGGACCTCCTCGGCGAGAGAAACCCAATCGATCCCGTCGTGCTCCCGGAATCGGTAGTCCTCCGCCACCAGGACCGCCCGTACCAGGTTGGGCGAGATCTCATCGAGAGGAGCCCACGCCTGACGGATTTCGAGGACGGTGCCGGCCTCCACGGCCTCACGGGCCCGTTGCTCCATGAGTGACGTGCGCTCCGGGTCGCGGGTGCGCAGCGTCCACGGGTACGGAATCACGACGTACCACACGACGAGGGCGACGGCCAACGCCAGGCCGGCCACCTTCATCCCGCGGCCCCTCGATCGGCGGGTCCCTCCCCACCGCAGCCGTCGCCACAGCTCCCGAATCCGGTACCCCATCCTCCATCCTCGCGGCCGCACCGCATCGCTGAAATCCGGTCGCCTCCTACCCGGCCGGGATCGGTACGGTCCGCGACGGTGGCGGACCTGCCTCGTCAGGATCTATTCTCGCTGGGTATCTCCCAGAGCGTACCCGCGCAGGGAAGGGCGGCCGGACGGGACCCACGGCCCTCGCACCGAGGCTTCCGACAAGAGAGCGCATACCCATGATCCCGAGCAGACCAGGAAATGGAAAGCACGTCGACCTTCCCTCCAGGATTCATGGGACGGGAGCCGGGAGTACCCGTGGGAGGCGATTCGTGGGACACTTCCTCCCCGCCCTCCTGATCGCCACCGCGTGCACGTCCACCGAACCGGCGGACCTCCTCCTCCACAACGGGAAGATCGTCACCTCGGACGAACGGTTCGGCCTCGCCGAGGCCCTGGTGGTCCGCGGGGGGTACATCGTGGCCGTGGGTGGCGAAGAGATCGCATCGCGCTACGATCCGGCCCAGGTGATCGACCTGGAGGGACGCACGGTGATCCCCGGGTTCATCGACACGCACACGCATATCCGTGGGCGCTCCCGCAGGCACCTCGAACTGGCGGGCGTGCAGTCCATCGCGGAGCTCCAGGAGCGGGTTCGCGCGAAGGCCGCCGAGCTCGGCGAAGGAGAATGGATCACCGGCTACGGGTGGAGCGAAGACGAGTTGGCCGAGGGACGGCGCCCTCTCCGTTGGGATCTGGACGACGCGGCTCCTCTCAATCCGGTGATCCTCACACGGGCGGGCGGCCACTCCGCCGTCTCCAACTCCAGGGCGCTGACCCTGGCCGGGATCGACGAGAACACCCCTCAACCCGAAGGAGGCGTGATCGAGCATGACCGGAACGGACGCCTCAATGGAGTGATCAGGGAGCGGGCCGGGCTGGTGAGCCGCATGGTCCCCGACGCCACGGAGGACGAGATCGAGGAGAGCCTTGCCCGAATGCTCCGCGATCAGCTGGCTCTCGGAATCACGAGCTTGATCCAGGCCGGCGAGACCCCGGAGGGGTACGCAATGTGGGAGCGCATCTACGCCGCCCGGGGGGAGGAGCTTCCCCGCGCGACCGTCCAGATCCGCTGGGTCGGGTCGGACCGCCTGGCGGCCTTCGGCCGGCGCACCGGAGACGGCGACGACCGGCTTCGCGTGGGTGCCGTCAAGGTCCTGGTCGACGGCGGGTTCACGGGGCCCGCGGCGTATACCCGGGAGCCATACAAGGGGCAGCCCGGCTACCGCGGCTCCCTCAATCTCCCCGTGGAGGAGTTGTACGCCCTGGTGGATACGGCCAATCGACTCGGATGGCAGCTCGGGTTCCACGCCATCGGAGACTCCGCCATCGTCCTCACCGTGGACGCCTTCGCGCAGGCGTTGGCCGCCCACCCCCGCGACGACCACCGCCACTACCTGAACCACTTCACGGTCTCCCCACCGGTGGGGACCCTGGACCGCATGGCGGCTCTCGGGATCGCGGTGGCGCAACAGCCCAACTTCACCTACACGCTGGAGGGACGGTACGTGGCCAATCTCGAGGGGGACCGCCTGGCCCACAACAACCCCCTCAAGCTCCCCATGGATCGCGGGGTGTTCATGGGTCTGGGGAGCGACATCCTGCCCATCGGCCCGCTGGTGGGGGTCTATGCCGCGGTCACCCGGAAGGGGATGTCGGGAGAGGTCTATGGACCCGAAGAGCGCCTGACCATGGCGGAAGCCATCACGGGATATACCCGCCACGCCGCGTGGTTCACTTTCGAGGAACGAACCAAAGGAAGCCTGGAGCCGGGAAAGCTCGCGGACCTGGTCGTGCTCTCGGACGACCTCCTGACCATCGACCCCGAGAGGATCATGGACGTGGAGGTGGAGATGACGGTGGTGGGGGGAAAGGTGCTGTACCGGCGGCCGGACACGCCCCGACAGTAGGCGGAACGCGGCTCGACGTAGCGGGACCCCTCCGTTCCATCCGGCGCGGAGGGGCGGACGGGTCCGTCGCGGCTTCCCTAGTGAGGGGCGGCTCCGCCCACCGCCTCCGTCACGAAGGGATGGTCTCGCGGGGCGTCGGACCAGTACTCCAGGAACCGCCCGTACTCCGCTCGGGCCGCCACGTCGTCGCCGTCGTCCCGGTGGGCACGCGCCTGAAGAAGGACCCCGTACCAACCGAGGTCCGACCCCGGCTCCAATGATCGGAAGTACCGGATCGCATCCGCCGTGCGGCCCTCCTCCCGGGCGATCCGCCCCAACCACAGGCGGGCCAGCGCCGACTCCCAACCGGAGATCCCCGGAACCCGCGTCACGGCCTCCAACGCCGAACGCGCCCCGTGGAGGTCATCGCCCCGTAGGAGATCGTAGGCGTCGAGGGTGGACTCCACGCCCGCGATCACGGCCGGCCGGCCGGAATGCCCGCCCGCCGTCTCCTCCAGTCTCCGACTCTCCAGGGCCTCACGAACCTCCGCGAGCAGCGCGGGGTCTCCTCGATCCACGGCCTTCACGCCGGTCAGCAGCAGGCACTCCGGGCCGGCTTCACACCCGTCCGTGCCACCCACCGGGACCCACGCGGACACTTCGGCCAGGTCCTGCAGGAATGCACCGCGCGCGCCCAGCCGTCCCTCCGCGGAGCCCACGAGATCCCGGGCCTCCGCCAACCGTCCCCGCGCCACCAGAACACGCAGTCGATCCGCCTGCCAACGAGGGGAGCGGGTCCGATTCCACATGACCTCCGCCAGCGTGCCCCAGGCGTCCAGCCCCGCCGGCGTGAACGCAAGACCGTTGGTCATGTCCCCGGCGGTGTGGACTCCCAGCGTATCCATGGCCGCGAACGCCGCGGTGCGGGCCTCGTCGCCGCCGAACTGGACGTCCCAACCGAGCCGCAGGGCGGTGGCCTGGTGGCTCCCCGGCGCCAACGCGGTATAGGCTTCCAGGAGCCTCGCCGCCGTGTCCGGCCACTGGAGATGCATGGCCGTCTCCACGAGGTGGATGTAGGAGGGTCCGAAGGTCGAGTCGAGCCGAACCGCCTGGCTGTACGCGGTCCACCGGTCCTCCTCCATCCGCAGTTGCTGGTCCCCGCCGTGCACGTAGAACTCGCCCAGGAGCGCCCACGCGTCCGGGTCGTCGGGGTACCTCCGGGTCGCCTCTTCCATGATGCGTATCCCCCCGGCCACGTCTCCCACCATCAGGGCCTCACGACCTTCGAGAAGCACCCGGTCGCGCGGCGGCAGGCTCTCGCGAAGGGCGCGGAGCGCGAGTTCCGCCCGATCCGCTCGATCACCGCCCGCCTCCATCCATCCGTACGTCTCCACGAGTCGGTGGTACGCGGACGCGAAGGTACTGTCCAGGCCCACCGCCTCCTCGAACGCGGTGGCGGCGCGCTCGTACTCTCCGTGGCGAATCAGGGCCTCCCCCTCCAGGTAGGAGCGAAGCGCCTCCAGGGAGTGGGTGGAAAGGCTGGCCACCTGCGATTCCGACACGAGGTGCTCGCTTCCCTGGTTCTCCAGGAGTTCCTTGACCACCTCCACCGCCAGCGACTCGGCCATCCGCAGGACCTCGTCCTCCGTGCCCTCCTGCACCGCCTGGCCCACCTTGCTCCCGTCCGAAACGTCGTAGAGCTCCGCGGTGAGACGAACGCGTCCACCCAACGACACCGCACTTCCCACGAGGGCGTATCGCGCGCCCACGCCCCCGGCCACCCGCAGGGCGTCGTCCAGGCCGGCCACCTCATCGTCCTTCACGAACGATCCCCACCTCGCCAGGACCGTCCGGGACGAAATGGCCCGGAAGCCACCGAGCCCATCCACGTTGGTGGAGAGGAGGTCCACCATCCCTTCACGCCATACGTCCAGCTCGTCGCTGTTGACGCTGAACGGGACCACCGCGATCCCCGTGGCGGCCTCCGTGGCTCCGGCCGGCGTCGGGCCGAGAGAGCCGAACCCGACGCTGCCGTCGCCGAGGAGCACGACCAGGCCCGCTCCACCGAAGAGGAGCGACAGGGCGACGACGCCACCCATGATCGCCCGCCCCCACGTGAGGTGCGGGAGCCTGCCCGCCCGGAGGCTCCGCAGGATGTCCCGCGGGGCGACCTGCCAGTCCGTGGGGACTTCGCCGGCCTCCTCCCTGCTGTTCGTTGACGGGAGCGACTGCACCCACGCCGTCGCCACGACCACGAACAATCCCACCATCAGGAGGACGATGGTGACCGGACCGACCGCGTCGGGGAGCGCCAACATCCCCTGCAGGGTGTCCACCAGTTGGAGAAGGAACCAGGCGGCGCCGAGGTACACGACGAGTACCTGGAATACGCGCGCCCGCTTGAGGGACTCGAAGAGGGAGGGTCGGCTCATGGCGTCATAATAGCCCGTGTCGGAAATCTCCGATAGCGGACCGGTGACGCAGAATTTCCTTTGGTTGCCAACCACCATCCGGTATCGTACTAGGTGAAGGATCACCGCCCAGTTCAGGAGTCCGCCGTTGACCCTCAGGATTCGTGCGTCCCTCGCCGTCCTCCCGGTTCTCGCCGTCGTAATGACCGCCGGAACCCCGGGAACGTCCGCTCACGAACAGTCGGCCCCCGGCTCGATCGTGGGACACGTGGAACTGCGCCCCCCGCCCCAGCGGAGGTCCGTGTCCCGCTACGCGGGCGGGCCGTCCGCGACCCGGGGCGTACAGGCGGTGGCCGCCGTCGCCTACCTGGTGGGTGACCTCCCATCCGCGGCGTCCCGCGCCACGCCCACCCGCGTCGCCATCGCCCAGCGCGACACGGCCTTCGTGCCGTCCGCGGTGGTGGTGTCCACCGGCAGCGTGGTGGCGTTCCCCAACGAGGACGATTTCTACCACAACGTCTTCTCCTACTCGGGCAACGCCCGCTTCGACCTGGGCCGGTATCCCAGGGGGCAGTCGAAGAACGTGACGTTCACCGAGCCGGGAATGGTGAAGATCTATTGCGAGGTCCACGAGTTCATGCGCGCCGTGGTCCTGGTCACCGATCATCCCTTCCACTCCGTCGTCTCGCCGGAGGGGAACTTCAGGATCGGAGAAGTCCCTCCCGGGAGCTACACGCTGGTCGTGTCCCACCCGGACGTGGGTGAGACCCGCCGGGAGGTCACGGTCCGGGACGGCGAGACCCTCCGTGTCTCCATGGTCTTGAGCCGGTAGGGCCGTGATCCGCCTTCGTGAGAGCTTCGGGGCCAAGCTCCTCGCCGGCCTTCTGGGAACCGTGGGTGTCCTGTTCCTCGTCACCTTCCTGGTGGTCCGTACGGAGACGGACCGGCAGGTGGAGGTGGTGGCCCGGCATGCGGTCACCAGCGCCGAGACCCAGTTCCGGGCCCTGGAGGAGTTTCGCAGACGGCAGGCGGATCGTTTCTCGCGGAGTTTCGTCCTCGGCCGCCGCACCCTGGCGGCTCTGGACGAGGCCGTCACGCCGGAAGCGAAGGGGGAGTTGGCGGATCTCGTGGCCTACGAGCTTCAGCTCGCCACGCTGGAAGACGTGGTGGTGGCATTCTGTGACGGCGCCGGCGATCCGGTGCTCACGCTCCACGACGAGATGATGATCCCGGGAGAGGACCCTCTCGAGGTGCGTCCTCTTGCCGCTTCCCTTCTCGATGACGCCTCCGCCCTGGAGAGCCACGCGTACCGGGTGTTCGACAGTCGGCTGTACAGCGTACGGACGTACCTCATCACCCTGGGTGGCAGGGCCGTGGGGACGGTGTCCCTGGGTCTTCCCATCACCCCGGGCGAAGTCTCCAGCATCGGTGACGTCCTGGGCGTGGAGCTGTGCCTGGCGGTGGATGGCGCCTGCGTGGTGGGGACGCCGCGCGCCCGAGGCACCCTGTCCGCACGGATGATGTCCGCCGCGATGGAGGGAGAACGGGTCCAGGTCGATGGACGCCTCTGGTCGATCCAGGCCACCCCCCTGAGCGACGCGGAACCGGGTCAGGGATCCCAGGTGGTCGCCATCCCACTGGACGAGGTCCTGGCACCATTCGAGCGGATCCGCGGAGCACTCCTGTTGGGTGGCGGAGGCTCGTTCCTCCTCGCCATCATCATCGGGACCTTCATGAGCAGGAGCTTCTCGCGCCCCATGAGGGCCCTCGTGGCGGCGACGGAGCGGGTCGCGCAGGGCGACTTCCACATCCGGGTACAGGCGGTCTCCCGCGACGAGGTCGGCAACCTCGCGCACGCCTTCAACCAGATGACCGAAGGGCTGCTCCTCAAGGAGCGCTACCGTTCGGTCCTCGACAAGGTCGTGTCGCCCGAGGTCGCCAGCAAACTCATGAGCGGAGAGGTGGAACTCGGCGGCGAGACCCGAATGGTCACGGTGCTTTTCGCGGACATCCGGGGATTCACCGAACTCACGGAGGGGATGCCCCCGCAACGCGTGATCAATCTCCTCAACGAGATCATGCAGCACTTCAGTGACGCGGTGGAGAGAGCCGGCGGAGTGGTCGATAAGTATGTTGGAGACGAGTTGATGGCCGTGTTCGGGGTCCCGGTGGCCCAGGGGGGTGAGGCCGCCAGAGCGCTGGGTGCTGCCCGCATGATCCAGGAAGCCGCCAAACACATCAGTTCGGCCCGCACGCGCCGCGGGGACCACCCCATCAGCGTGGGCGTGGGAGTCCACACGGGAATCGCCGTGGCCGGAAACATGGGATCGCGCGATCGGCTCAACTATACCGTGGTGGGAGGTACCGTGAACCTCGCGGCCAGGCTGTGCAAGAGCGCCGTGGGCGGACAGATCCTCTGCACCGGCGAGACGCTGGAGGCGGCGGGCGACGCGCCTCCCGCCCGATCCATGGGATCCCGCCCTTTCAAAGGATTCACGTCGGAGGTGGAGGTGTATTCCGTGGAAACCGGCATCGAGGATCGGCCCAAGGCCCGGCCGCGCGGGCGGTCCCTGGCCATCCTCCTGGCAGGGATGTTCCTGGCCCCGGCGGCGGGCCATGCCCAGGGTGGAGAATGGCCCACCCTGGCCGGTGCCGGGCTCGAATACGTCTCTCCGTCCGGGTTCTTCCAGATCGGGCTCTCGGGGCAACTGGACATCGAAGCCCTTCATACGAGCACCCCCTGGGCGGGACTCGTCCACCAGGAGAGCGCGGGAGGCCTGGCCGCACACCGTCTGCGGATCTTCACCGACGTGTTCGTCGGTGACAACGTGTATGGGCTGATCGAGTTCCGCAGTGATCGGGGGCACGCCCCCAGCGACGATCCCGTTTCCGCCCGCATCGAGCAGGCATACCTGCGCTTCACCAACGACGCCGGTTCACTGGGCTTCCAGGTCGGTTTGATCCCCGCCCCGTTCGGATCCTACTCCCAACGGCACCTCACCACGGCGGACCCCTTTCTCCGTCCTCCCCTCCCGTACGACTACCACACCGTCCTCCACCGGCTCATCGACCCGCGGAGCATCGACGGATTCCTCTCTTGGCGGGACGACTCCTCGCGGTGGCGTGAGCCCGGCGTGCCCCCTCTCTGGGACGTCCCCTACCAGTGGGGCGGACAGCTCACCTGGAAGATCGGACCCATGGACTTCCGTCTCGCCGGCGTGAACAGCGCGCCCTCGAGCGAGCCGGATGCCTGGTACGATCTGTCCGAGATCGAGTACCCGTCATGGGTACTGGGCACGGGAATCACCCTCTCTCCCTCCCTCCGGCTCGGACTGGGATACAATCGTGGCCCGTGGACGGACTGGGGATTGTCCCACGACGACACTCCGGGGGCGACGGTATATCACGATCCCTATTCAGATCAGGAGATGTTCTCCGCGGATTTCACCTTCGCACGCGGGCCCGTCGTCCTCCGTGGAGAAGCGATCCTCGACCGCTGGGAGATCCCCGGCGTCCCCCAGGGAGTCGTCGACGTCAACTATACCGTGGAAGGACAGGTGGATCTGGCCGCGGGGATCTTCCTGGCGGCCCGGGTCGGATACATCGACTTCCGGCCGGTGACGGGTGAGACCATCGAGGTGGATTGGGACTACGACGTGGCGCGGTACGAAACGTCCCTCGGCTACCGACTGGCCCGGAACGCAGGGGTGCTGGTATCCGCCTATTCCCAGGTGCAGGAAGACTTCGGCGAGACCGACACGCGGTTCGTGGGCGCCCGCCTCTGGTGGGCCTTCTGAGCGGCCTTCACCCACCGGCGGCGAAGCTTCCCCCTGCCGGGTCTCCCCACCGGACCTCACGTCCCTCGGACGAAAGGGACGTCACGAGTTCCAACTGACCGTCCTGGACGGCGAATCGGAAGTCGTCGAGGATCCCCTGGGTGGACCCCTCCTCGGTACGAGAGGTCGCCCGGACTCCCACCCATGCGTCTCGCCCGGAGCGCTTCGCCACGTACGTGGCATGGTCGGCCAGAGTGACCACCTGCTCCCAGGCCACCGCCCCGGGTTCCTCGGGTATGAAGGGGAAAGACGCGAATCCGATGGAGCAGGTGAGCCGCAACGCCACGCCCTCTCCGACTCGGAACACACTGTCGTGGACCGCACGGCGGATCCGTTCCGCGAAATGACCCGCGGCACCTCGGTCCCGACCCGAGCTGACCACCAGGAACTCCTCGCCTCCCCACCGCACCAGGGTGTCCGCTCCACGCACCGTATCCCGAAGCACGGCTCCCATCTGCTCCAGGACCCGGTCCCCCGTCGCGTGGCCGTACTGGTCGTTGACGCGTTTGAAGTGGTCCACGTCGATGAGATAGAAGGTAAGTGCCTTTCCGTCACCCTCGGACGTCCTCCCGTCGAGGAAGTCTCTTCCCTCCCGCAGTGCCGACGAGACCTCGGTGTCCACCACGGAGAGGAGGTGTCGACGATTCCTGAGGCCCGTGAGCGGATCGGTATGGCTCAGATCGGAAAGGCGCGCGTTGGCCACCGACAACTCCTGTGTACGCTCGCGCACCTGCTGCTCCAACTCCTCGGCGATGTGCCGGGCGACACGCCTGCGATACAGGAGAATGGCCACGGCCACGACGAGGAGGACCACCAGGAACTGCGTGCGGCGGCGTTCCGCGTCGGACCGGACCAACGCCGCCTCGGCCGCGAGCCGCTCGATCTCCTGGCGCGAGCGGTCCGCCTCGTATTCGACCTGGAGCGCCTCGATGCGCCGGGAGCGCGCCTCGCTGAATATCCGGGACTCGATCTCCACCGCTCGCCGGTGACTTTCCAGCGCACCGCGGAAGTCCCCCCTGGCCTCGCGAAGTGTGGCGATCATGGCATGGGCGTCCTTCTCCACGTCCTGGGACCCCGTCTCCTGGGCGATCGCCAGGGCCTCCACTGCCCGTGCCTCGCCGGACTCCAACCGGCCTTCGATCCGATCAAGCTCGGTCATCGCCATCAACGAGAGGGCCGTGTTCTTGCGTTCTCCCAGTTCCCGGCGGACCCGCAAGGACTCGTCGAGGTGGACCCTCGCCTCACCGAGGCGCCCCATCCGGGTGAGAACCGTTCCGATACTCGCCTCGGAGTTCGCCACCCCCGAGGTGGACTTCAACTCCTTGCGGATGGCCAGGGACCGCTCCTGAGCCTCCAACGCCGAACCGAGATCGCCCGTGTCGATGTAGACGCCGGCCATGTTGTGCAACGTGGCGGCGATCCGAGGCGCGAGACCGAGTTGTTCCCACCCATCCAGGGCGACCCCGAGATGATGGAGCGCCTCGGGATAGTCCCCCAGGTTGGCGTAGAGCACTCCAAGGGTATTGTGGGATTGGAAGATCCCTTCCCGGTCTCCCCGCGCCTCACGGATCTCCAGCGCCTGGAGTTGATAGTCGAGGGCACGGTCGTACGTGCCCAGGTCCCATCCCAGCACCACGCTCAGATTGTTCAATGACGTGGCCTGGGCCTCCTCGTCGCCCAGCGCACGGTAGATGTCCATGGACTCGCGGAAGTACTCGAGCGCGAGGGCATAGCCGCCCGTGCGCCGCTGGATCACCCCCAGATTGTTGAGCGCCCGGGCGAGGCCTGGGCGATCCCCCTCCCCTTCGGCTCGACTCCGGCTCCGCTCCAATGTTCCGATGGCGTCTTCGTACCGGCCCAGTTCCATGAGTGCCCACCCCATGGCGTTGAGCGTGGTCACTTCGGCCTGCGCGTCCGGGAGATCCTCGATCAGCGCGAGCGCCTCCCGGCCGAAGGCGAGTGCCTTCTCCGGCGCTACCGAGCGGTTGGCGCGGGTCAATTCCGCCAGAGCGTGGACTCGCGGCGTGCCGGAAAGATGCGGAAGCGAGTCCTCCAGCGTTCCCCCGCCGTCGGCCTGGCCGCGCGCCGGGGAAGGGTACACGAGACCGACGAGGAGCGCGCACGTCACCCACCATGTGCTGATCGATACTCTGGGCATGGACAAGCGGTCGAAAGACACGTGGGCGCGATTCGGGCCGAACGCCCCCCTCTCACAGAATAAGCGCAAACCCGGGGATTTCGCGAGACGACGGACGTGGTCAGTACACTCCCAGATCCACGGCCGACACCGCGGGCCCGCCGTACCCCGCCCTCCGGAGCTCCCGGATGAGGTCCTCGTCTCCCCTCCCCCAGAAGAGCTGGTGGTACATCACCAACGTGCCGGGAGCCGCGCGGGACGCGATCTCCGCCAACTCCGTGGTGGACGTGTGGAACCGCCGATGATACGCCTGCCACTCGGGAGGGCGGGTCACGAAGGCATCGACGGAGTAGACCTCGTGGACGAGCACGTCGCACCCGGAGCACGCCCTCGCCAACACGTCTCCCGGGCCGGTGTCCCCCGAAATCACGACGGTGCGGTCGGGTCCTTCGAAGCGATACGCGAACGCCCGCTCCCACGATCCATGTACGACCGGAATGGCGTACACGCGAACCAGGTCGTCCTCGAAGACCAATCCCTCCAGCACTTCCTCGACCACGGGGAGGTACGCGTCCCGGTTGTGGTCCCGTGGCTCCAGACCGTCCCGGCGTACCGCGATATCGTCGCTCCACGCCTGCACGATGAGGTCCAGCATGCGCCCGGTTCCGACCGGGCCGTGGAGCGTGAGAGGGTCGGGACGATCCAGCACCCATGGCGTGAGCAGGAGATCCGGGATCCCCACGGTGTGGTCGGAGTGGAGATGCGTGAGGAATACCCGGTTCAGACGGTCCGGCTCCAATGCGGCGATACCCAGGTCCCGAGCGGCCTGGGCGGCCCGGCGTACCACCCCGGCCCCCGCGTCGACCAGATACGCCCGATCGTCGACCACCACGGCCACGGCCGGTCCCGACCGCTCCGGATCGGCGTTGGGCGTACCCGTGCCCAGCATCACGACCCGCGTGCGTGGGACGGACTGCCGAGCCCGCAGAGGAAGCGTGGCGAGGGCACAGAACCCACCCACGGCGAGGGCGGTCGTGATCCCGGCGCGCCGGGTGCGGAGGCGAAACACGGCGAGTCGCATGGAAAGGACACCCGATGAGAGGAGACAAGATTTCTACAATATAGGCCCGGCGCCGACGGCCACGCGCCCTGCTCCTGCCGGCCATGTCCACGAGAGGAGGATCACGGCCGCCGCCGTATCCTGCGCCGAGTTCACCGGCAACTCCGGGCGCCGCTCGACCGTCGCCAACCCCACATGACCGCCCCGTTCCCCCGTGCGCAGTTCCGTCCGCCGCTGTATTAGTGAGCGGAGTCAACGTCCACCCAACTTCGAGCGCTCCGATGACCCCGACGTCCGTAGCCCCCCGGAGGGCCTCTTCCATGATGGCCCGAATCTCCATGACCCTCGTTGCCCTGGGCGCCCTCGCGGCCCAGGGGACGGCGCAGTCCACGTCTCAGCGTCCCATGACCTGGATGGACGTCCAGGAGATGGCGCGTCCCGGATCGTGGGAGCCTTCCCCGGATGGGAGGCTCATGCTGTACACCGTGAGCACTCCGGACTGGGAGGACGCGAAGTCCTTTTCCGACATCCACGTGGTCTCCATGAGGGACGGCGTGCCTTCGTCTCGCCGACTGACCTTCACGGAGAAGAAGAACGAGACGAATCCGACCTGGTCGCCCGACGGACGCTTCTTCGTCTTCGCGTCGGATCGCGACGCGGGGGGCAATGGTGACGGAGGCCGCAACCAGCTCTACATGATGCGGCACGACGGGGGCGAGGCGCGCAGGATCACGGACGCGAAGGAGGGTGTGACGACCTTCTCCTTCAGTCCCGGCGGAGAGTGGCTGGTCTATCGCAGCGGCCCCTCCGGTCAGGAGCAACTGTACCGCCTGCCGGTCGCGGATCTCGGAGATGCGGAAGGCCAGAAGGTCACCGACGGGAGCGGCGGCGTGGACGAGTTCGAGTGGTCGCCCGACGGGGCGCTGATCTACTTCAACCGTCCCGACAGCTTCGACGAGGACAACAAGAAGCGCAGAGACGAAGGCTTCACCGTGGACGTGAAGAACATGGTCACGCCCTTGTCCCATCTGTGGGTGGTGGACGTGGCGTCCGGCGACGAACGGCAGCTCACCCACGACTCCGACGTGGACGTGGTCTCCTTCACCGTCTCCCGCGACGGTCGGTGGATCGGCTTCACGGGCGGCTCCTCCGAGCGCTACGAACGCAACATCACCATGGCGCGCCTGTACACCGACCTCTTCCTCCTCGAGACCGCCACGGGAGAGGTCGAGCGCCTCACCCGGAACCACGAGGTGCCCGAGAGCAACGCGAGCTTCTCACCGGACGGGCGCTGGATCGCCTTCTCCGCCCCCGACGACATGGAGCGCTACTCCATGACGGAAGACCGCGTGTACATCCGCGACGTATCGGACCGGGGAGGCGCCTTTCGCAAGCTCGCCGCCGACTTCGACAACAGCGCTCGGGTGGATTTCTGGTCGGAGGACGGGGGCACCATCTACTTCACCGCCGGGGTGAAGGTCACCACACAACTCCACGC
>JAOUPR010000183.1 GCA_029879725.1 Gemmatimonadota bacterium
AGGGGTCCGCCAGTGAGGTCAGCGGCTTGGTCAATGATTCGTCTCGTTCTCCCCTGCCTCCGGTCATGGTAATTGAGGAAGAGGTACCAGTGCCACACGCTACTCCGACTGAGGATACGACTGAGGTAGTCATATCAGGCCGTCCACTCGAACAGGTGTCACAAATCCTGAGGGCCTCGGTCACAGAGGCATACCGTACGCCGGATACCGAAGACGGTCCGCTCGATATCCTTTGGTACTCGTACGAGGAAGCCGAGGAGTGGCCCCATAGTGGAGAAGGATTTGCCGTCCTCGGAAGTGACCAGGAGACTGTCGTCTGGGAGTTTCACCAGGACAGCTGGGTATGGCCAAAGAGGCTCCAGTGGGCCGACTTTGACGCGGACGGGACAGATGATCTGTTCGTAGAGTGGGCCTCGGAGGAGATGGCTGGCGCTTGGGTGTTCCTCAACAGGGTTGCGGGGGACACGTACACGAAATCGAGCTTCGAGAGCTCGTTCGAAGGGACCAACGCCGTCGCCGTGGACCTAAATGCTGACGGATACCCCGAACTGCTGATTGGGGAGTTCTTTGAGCGGGAGAATCCATTCTCAGCATGTCACCCTTGGGGCGCAGAGCTGCGGAGTGAGTGGGACGCCGAGTACGTCAGATTGGGCGGAGATTCCGACTCGCAGGGCAATGGGAGGCGCCTACAGGTGAGGAGCCGCATCGAGCCGAGATATTTCTACGCGGACAGTATCTGGGACGCAGCGGCGTACGGAGACCACATCATGTGGCGGGTGGACGTGTTGGAACGAATGCAGGAGGGACAACCGCCTGAGTGCGTGTCTGCTCTTCAGCAGAGGCAAGAGTTCCTGCAGGCAGAGTTGGGCAGAGGCGAGCCACCTGCCTAACAATCAATTGCAGCTGACGCGGAAGTACGTGGTGGCCTGCGCTTCGCGCCGGGTGTAAGCTGATAGCCCGCGCAGCTGAATTGAAAGCCGTTAGAATGCCGCACATGGGGATCAGGTATTGCTGACTGAGCAAGATCGGGCCAGGGGTGCCCTGGTTGGGCTCGCCTGTGGTGATGCCGTGGGAACGACGGTGGAGTTTTCTCCACGCGGAAGTTTCGAGCCCTTGATAGATATGGTGGGTGGGGGACCATTTGGGCTGAGACCAGGTGAGTGGACCGACGACACATCGATGGCTCTATGCCTTGCCGAGAGTCTCGTCAGGTCGAAGGGGTTCGATGCACGAGACCAAATGCAGAGGTATGTGCGTTGGTTTCGTTCCGGCTATCTCAGTTCAACAGGCGAATGCTTCGATATCGGCAACACGGTGCGGAAGGCGCTGACCGACTTTGAACGCACGGGCGACCCTTTCAGCGGTCCTACTCATCCTCGTTCGGCCGGAAACGGGTCCGTCATGCGTCTGGCACCCGTCGTAATCGCGTATTATCCGAGTCGAGACCGAGTAGTTCGTTACGCTGTCGAGAGCTCCCGTACGACCCATGGTACTAGAGAGGCCCTAGATGCATGTGCGATCCTTGGCGGGATTCTCGTTGCATTGCTGGCGGGGGCGAGGAAGGAGGCTGCCATTCTTGACGCTCCGGGATGGGAGATATCGCCAGGTCTGAAGGACGTCGCGTCGGGTGCATACCGAGACAAGTCAGAGGCAGAGATCACGGGTTCGGGATACGTCGTGCAGTCGCTCGAGGCGGCTCTGTGGTGTTTCTGGCAGTCTTCGAGCTTCGAGGAGGCCGTGCTTCGGGCAGCGAACTTGGGAGACGATGCCGATACGACAGCAGCAGTGTGTGGCCAGTTGGCAGGAGCACACTGGGGTGAACCTGGTATCCCAGGGCACTGGGTGGACCGTCTGGTCATGGCGGGCAAGATCAGAGCACTGGCGGATGGGCTCCTAGCTGCGGCATTCTAACAATCAATTGCAGCTGACACGGGAGTACGTGGTGGCGCGTGCTGACGCACGCGGTGTATGCTGGTTGCCCGCGCAGCTGAATTGAAAGCCGTTAGGCGGATCCAGATAGCAAGTCGCGGGAGGCTAGTGATATACCATCGGGATTGAGTCCCTGAGGGAGTCGAGTCGGGCGCGAATGGCGCGAGCGCGGTCCTGTAGCGCGGTTCCCTGGGCCTGGCGTCGGAGTTCGATTCTGGTTCGCAACTGACTTCGGTA
>JAOUPR010000060.1 GCA_029879725.1 Gemmatimonadota bacterium
CCAACTTCTCTTCTCCGCCAGTCATTCCAAAAGCCTTCCAACACACCTCGGCTCAGCAACACGCTCGCGCGCATCGCCGCCTAAGGCTCTTCTTCTTCTCTCTCTACCCTGGTTGTCAATAAGCTCGTCGTCCGCCCGAATCGCAACGAAACCACAGTTCCGGCGGAGCTAAGAAAGATAGAACAACCCCATTGGGGCGTCAACGGATTCCGGGGCCTCGATTCCGGCTACAGGCCCCCCGCCGCCAGGAGTCCCTCCACTTCGTCCGCGGTGACGAAAAAGTCGCCCAGGGCCTGGCCCGACAGGGGCGTGTGCCAGTCCGACCCCCCGCTCATGAGGAGGCCCGACGTACGGCAGATCCCCTCCAGCCGGAGGATGTCGTTCCGGCGGGTGGTGGGTCGGTACACCTCCATGCCTCCCAGCCCGGCTCGGATCATTCCGGGGAGGAGTTGGTCGACCAGATCTCCGGGAGGATGAGCCCACATCGGAATCCCGCCGGCGGCCAGCACGAGTTCCACCGCCTCTTCCGGCGACATCATCCCCGTGGGCACGAAGGCGGGCCGATGATCACCGATATGGGCATTGAACGCGTCGGGGATGGACGACGCATACCCCTGGTCCACCAGCGCGCGCGCCAGATGCGGACGCCCCACGGTGGAGGACGCGCCCCCCGCCTGTTCCAACACCTGCTCGAACGTCACGTCCACGCCCGAAGCGACCAGGCGCGCCACCATCTCCCGCATCCGGTCCTCCCGGAGGCGGCACGCCCGCGACTCGTGGTCCCGCAGGGAGGGAGCGTCGGGGTCCACGAAATACCCCAGTACGTGGATCTCCCTCGACTCGGAGGTCGAGCTGACCTCGATGGCGGGAATCACCTGCACGTCGAGGTCCCGCCCCAACTCGCGGGCTTCCTCGACGGACCGGGTGGTGTCATGGTCCGCGATCGCGATGACATCCAGTCCTCCGCGGGCGGCCCCGTGAATCACCTCGGCCGCCGACCACTGGCCGTCGGAGGCATCCGTGTGGATGTGCAGATCGATACGCATGGTGAAGCCGAGCCCACGAATGGGGAAAAGACAGAGGCGGGAGAACGGATTCTCGTCCTCCCGCCTCTTGATCGCCCGCGAAGACGCCTTTGCCTACGCCACGTCCTCGGGATGGATGACGAATCCCGCCAGGAGGTCGGCGGGCAACTCGTCACCCGCATGCTCCGTCAAGACGGTAACCTCCGTTCCCTCCACCTTCAACACGCCACCGCCGATCTGGAACGAGCGGCTCCCGCCCCCCGGAAGATCGACGGCCAGGCTTCCGGCCCCGAGAAGCGCGAGCATGGGCGCGTGCCCGGGAAGGATACCGAGATGCCCGTCCCACGCAGGGGCGACCACGGAAGCGGCCGCGTCCTGGAACACCACCTTCTGCGGTGACACGACCCGAACGTTCAAGACCTTGTCGGCCACGTCAGCCTCCCTTCTCCAACTTCTCGGCGTTGGCGATGACGTCGTCGATGCCACCCATCATGTAGAACGCCTGCTCCGGAAGGTGATCGAACTCACCGTTGGCCACGCGCTCGAAGGACTCGATGGTCTCCTCGAGCTTCACGTACTTGCCCGGAATGCCGGTGAACTGCTCCGCGACGTGGAAGGGCTGGGAGAGGAAGCGCGCGATCCGACGGGCACGGCCCACGATGATCTTGTCTTCCTCGGTGAGCTCGTCCATGCCGAGAATGGCGATGATGTCCTGGAGATCCTTGTACCGCTGGAGGATCGCCTGCACCTGGGTCGCCACCTTGTAGTGCCGCTCTCCCACGAACTGCGGGTCCATGATGCGGGACGTCGAGTCGAGCGGGTCCACCGCGGGGTAGATGCCCTGCTCCGAGATGGCGCGGGACAACACGGTGGTCGCGTCCAGGTGGGTGAAGGCCGTGGCCGGAGCGGGGTCGGTGAGGTCGTCCGCCGGCACGTAGATGGCCTGCACCGAAGTGATGGATCCGTTCCGCGTGGAGGTGATGCGCTCCTGGAGCTCACCCATCTCCGTACCCAGCGTGGGCTGGTACCCCACCGCGGAGGGCATGCGGCCCAGGAGGGCCGAAACCTCGGATCCCGCCTGGGTGAATCGGAAGATGTTGTCCACGAAGAGGAGGACGTCCTGCTGCTCCACGTCGCGGAAGTATTCCGCGATGGTGAGGCCGGAGAGTCCTACCCGGAGGCGCGCTCCCGGCGGCTCGTTCATCTGACCGTACACCAGGGACGTGGACTCGAGAACGCCCGACTCCTTCATCTCCAGCCAGAGGTCGTTCCCCTCACGGGTCCGCTCGCCCACGCCGCAGAACACGGAACGTCCACCGTGCTCCATGGCGATGTTGTTGATGAGCTCCATGATGATGACGGTCTTCCCCACACCGGCACCACCGAAGAGACCCGTCTTCCCTCCCTTCACGTACGGCGCCAGGAGGTCGACGACCTTGATTCCGGTCTCGAAGATCTCGGTCTTGGGCTCGAGGGCATCGAACTTGGGCGCATCACGATGGATGGGCCAGCGCTCCACCTCGGCCGCCTTGTCTCCCCCCACCGGACCCTGCTGGTCCACCGGCTCACCGAGAACGTTGAGGATCCGCCCCAGGGCGGCCTCACCCACCGGTACCGAGATCGCCTGTCCGGTGTCCACCACGTCCATGCCACGGGTGATCCCGTCGGTGGACGTCATGGAAACCGCACGAACCTGTCCGCGTCCGATGTGCTGCTGCACCTCGGCCACCAGGTCGATGTCGGTACCACCTTCCCGCTTCTCCGTGACACGGAGGGCGTTGTAGATGTCCGGCAGATGCTCCGGGTCGAACTCCACGTCGAGAACCGGCCCGATGACCTGTACGACCTTTCCGATATTCTGATCAGCCATGTTTCCCTGTCTCCGAACGCCGCTGGTTGGCGACCCTACTCGAGGGCTGCGGAACCGCCCACAATCTCGGCGATTTCCTGCGTGATCTGGGCCTGACGGGCCCGGTTATAGGAACGGGTGAGAAGCTCGAGCATCTCCCCGGCGTTATCCGTCGCATTCTTCATCGCAGTACGCCGGGCACCCTGCTCGGCGGCGACGTTTTCCACCAACGCCGTGAATACGGCGTTTCGCACGTAGAGCGGAAGGATCCGCTCCAGGATGTGATCGCCCGCCGGTGACAGGATGAACGTGTCGGCCGAAGCCGCGTTCTCCTTCGGTCGGATGGGCAGCAACTCCCGCGCCGCGGGCGGAGCGGACACGGCCGACCTGAAGTCGGATCCCACCACGTAGACCGCGTCGACATGACCCGCCTCGAAGCGGTCGCGGATGGGTCCGACGAGGGACTCCGCATCCTCCACGGTGGGACTGTCTCCGATGTCGACGCGCTGGGTCATCATCTCCTCACCACGGAAGCGGAAGAAGGCGATCCCCTTCTTTCCCGCGATGTGAAGCTCCGTCTCCATCCCCTTCCGCCGCAGATCCTCCAGGAGGTTCCGGGCCTCCTTGATGAGGTTCGCGTTGTACGCACCGGCGAGTCCCCGGTTGGCCGTCAGGAGCAGGACCGCCACCCGCTTCACCTGTGCCGGCTGGCGCAGGATGGGGTACTTCTCGCTCATCCCCGGCGCGTACAGGCTCCCCACGACGTCGCGAAGGGCCTCGGCATAGGGACGTGCGGCATAGACACGGTCCGTGGCTCGCTTCAACTTGGAAGTCGCCACGAGTTCCATGGTCCGGGTGATCTGCCGGGTGTTGTCAACCGACTTGATCCGGCGTTTTACGTCTCTTGCGCCCGCCACGTCTCGTCAGTCCTCGTTCAGGGTCTTCGTGTTCACGAACGTCAGGCCGACGCGCCGGCGGACTGCCGGGCCTCTTCCTCGGACGCGAAGACCTCGTTGTAATCCTTGATGGCCTCGACCAGCTTGCCCTCGATCTCCTCTGTGAGCTGCTTGCCCTCCCGGATCCCGTCGAGCACTTCCTGGAACCTCGCGGCCATGTGCTGGTGGAAGCCCAGCTCCCACACGCGCACCCGCTCCACCCCGACCTGGTCGAGATACCCGTTGGTCACCGCGTAGATGACCGCGACCTGGCTCTCAACCGTCATGGGCTGGTACTGGGGCTGCTTGAGGATCTCGACGGTCCGGGCACCCCGCGCGAGCTGGCGCTGGGTGGCGGCATCGAGGTCGGACCCGAACTGGGCGAAGGCCTCCAACTCGCGATACTGCGCGAGATCGAGGCGGAGGCGACCGGCCACCTTCTTCATGGCCTTGATCTGCGCCGAACCACCCACCCGGGACACCGAGATACCCACGTTCACCGCGGGACGGACACCGGAGTAGAAGAGATCCGGCTCCAGGAAGATCTGCCCATCGGTGATGGAGATCACGTTGGTCGGGATGTACGCGGAAACGTCTCCGCCCTGGGTCTCGATGATGGGAAGCGCCGTGAGGGACCCACCGCCCTGCTCCTCGGACAGCTTCGCCGCCCGCTCGAGGAGCCGGGAGTGGAGATAGAACACGTCACCCGGGTAGGCCTCGCGCCCCGGAGGACGGCGGAGCACCAGCGAGAGCTGACGGTACGCCTGGGCTTGCTTGGAAAGGTCGTCGTACACGACCAGGGTGTGCTTGCCCTGCCACATGAAGTGCTCGGCCAGCGCCGTCGCCGAATAGGGCGCGATGTACTGCATGGGCGCCGGGTCGGAGGCGTTGGCCGTGACCACGATGGTATAGTCCAGCGCGCCGGCCTCGCGGAGCGTCTCCACCACTCCGCGGACCTTGCCGGCCCGCTGACCGATGGCGCAGTAGATGCAGATGACGTCCGTGTCCTTCTGATTGATGATGGTATCCACGGCCACGGCGGTCTTTCCCGTGCCGCGGTCCCCGATGATCAGCTCGCGCTGACCCCGGCCCACCGGAATCATCGAGTCGATGGCCTTGAGCCCGGTCTGGAGGGGCTCGCCCACCGGCTGCCGGAGCACGATCCCCGGAGCCACGATATCGATCTGGCGGGAACCCTCGATGGGATCGATGGGGCCCAGGCCGTCCACGGGATTTCCGAGCGGGTCGACGACCCGGCCGAGATACCCGGCACCCACCGGCACGTCGAGGACGCGACCGGTGCGGCGCACCTGGTCGCCCTCGTGCAGATGGGTCCACTGACCCATGATCACGGCGCCGATGTTGTCTTCTTCGAGGTTCAGCGCCAGGGCGGTCACCGCCTCACCGGATCCGGAGGGGGTGATCTCGAGCATCTCGGACGCCATGGCCTTGGTCAGGCCGTAGATGCGCGCGATGCCGTCCTTTACCTCAAGCACCTCGCCGATTTCCTCGGCGTGAAGCTCTTCCTCGTAGTGCTCGATCTCGGAAAGCAGAACACCCTTGATCTCGCTGGCTCGAAGCTGGGAATCGTTGGCCATCTTCTATTCGGTCCTAAAGTGAATGGATCGGGCTCAGGACGCGCCCGCGCCGGCCGCCCCGGAAGGGATCTCGGCCTTCATCAAGCTGCGACGCATGTCTTCGAGATGCCGCCGCACCGATCCGTCGTAGATCGTGTCACCCGTACGTACGATGAGGCCACCCAACACCTCGGGCTTCACCCGAACATGGGGGATGGCCTCCTTACCCAGCACCGCGGAAAGGCGCTGCGCGATCACCGTCCGGGTGTCCTCGTCCATGGGCCGCGCCACGGTCACCTCCACGTGTTCCCGACCCAGATGCTCGTCCACCAACAGGTTGAACTGGGAGGCGATGGCCCGCAGGAGCCGCTGCCTCCGCTTGTCTATGGTGATGAGCACGAAATTCAGGAGCTGCCGGGGCAACTCGCCGCCGAACGCCTTCTTCATGACGGCCTTGCGGTCCGCATCGGCGATACGGGGCGTCTCGAGGAACAAACGGAACCGCGCGTCCTCGTCCAGAAGCCCGGCCACGGCGCCGATACCGGCGCCGTACGCCTCCAGCCCTTCATGCCGCTGGGCGA
Organism: Gemmatimonadota bacterium; assembly: GCA_029879725.1. Classification (GTDB taxonomy): domain Bacteria; phylum Gemmatimonadota; class Gemmatimonadetes; order Longimicrobiales; family Gaopeijiaceae; genus JAOUPR01. The sequence continues at coordinate 5,968 of JAOUPR010000060.1, forward strand.
GCTCGAACAACGCCTCGGCGTAGCTCCGCGCAACGGTCTCGTCTCTCACGCCCGGGCTCCCGTACCACCCGCCAGATCGTCGAGATACTTCTCGACGAGCTTGCGGTCCTTGGCCTGGTCCATGTTCTCCAGTATCAGCTTGCCGGCCGCGGCCAAGGCGAGATCCACGGACTCCTTGCGGAGCGCGTCGATGGCGGCGTCACGCTCGCGCTCGATCTCGGCACGCGCGCGATCCACGATCCCCTGGCCCTCGGTACGGGCCTTCTCCTCGATCTCCTTGCGGACACGCTCGCCGGCGGCCTTTCCTTCGGCGATGAGCTCGTTCGCCTGCCGCCTCGCGTCCGAAAGCTGCCGACGGTGCTCTTCGAGCAGCTTCGTCGCCTCGTCGTTGCGCCTCGCGGCCTCGTCCAGCGCGTCCTGGATCCCCTTCTCGCGGGCGTCCGCCGCGGCGAGGATGGGCCCCCACGCGAACTTCCACAGGATTCCCAACAACATCAGGAATACGATGGCGGTCCACACGGTCGTCCCGAGATTGACCGAGAACAACGGGGTGGTCCCCGCCTCCTCGGCTGCCCGGACCGATCCCGGAACACCCGCCGTGAGTGCCGCCACGGCAAACGCTACGAACCTCGTCCTCATTACGTTCTCCATTTCAGTTCCGGATCCCCGAAGTCCGCTCCGTCGTGGACACGGACATCTCGAAGGGGGCTAGAACTTCAGGAAGGCGAGACCGAGTCCGAAGAGCGCCGCGCCCTCGATGAGGGCCGCCAGGATGATCGAGGCCGTCTGGATGTTGGCCGTGGCCTCGGGCTGACGAGCGATACCGGCGGCCATCTGGGCTCCGATCTGACCGATGCCGATGCCGGCGCCGATCACGGTGAGGCCGATGGCGAGACCCGCGCCCACACCACCGGAAGCCGCGGTTTCCTGAGCTGCCTGAAAGAGAGCGAACATGATGAAGATCCTCTAACTGTTGAGGGTTTGGCGTCCGATCGTGCGGACGTGATTGAACGAACTGAACTCCACCGGGGCCGTCCGCATCAGTGCGCGTGCCGGATCAGACCGATGAACACCGACGTGAGCATCGCAAAGATGTACGCCTGAAGGAATGCAACGAACAACTCGAGGATCATCAGGGCGCTCATGACGAGCACCGATGCTCCTCCGACAAGAAAGCTCTGCGTCACCAGGACCAGACCGACGATGGCCAGGATCAAGATGTGCCCGGCCATCATGTTGGCGAAGAGACGAACCGCCAGAGCGAAGGGCTTGGTCAGCTTCCCGAGGAACTCCACGACCGCCATGATGGGAAGCATGACCGGCTTCATGGCCCAGGGGAGTCCAGCGGGGAGGAAGAACACCGTCCTGGCATACCCCGCCGGTCCCAGCTTCCGCATCCCCGCCACCTCGGTCACGGCGAAGGAGATCAACGCGAGGGCCGCGGTCACCGACAGGTTGGCCGTCGCGGTGATCCCCAGGGGCGTGAGCCCGAAGAGATTCATGAAGAGGATGAAGAAGAAGATCGTCAGGATGAACGGGGTGAAGGCGTCGGCCCCGTGGCCGATGTTCGCCCGCACCACGTCGTCCCGGAAATAGAGGATCAGCGCCTCCATCCCGTTGGCGAAACCGCTGGGCGCCTTCCCCTGCTCCCGGCGGGCGAGACTCCGGGCCACAGGCACGAAGACCGCGATGCTCAGGAGCGCCGCCAGGAAGATGAAGATGAGCTGGCGCGTGGGGGACAGGTCGATGGTCAGCGGACCCAGATGGATGGGATCCATGGCGAAGGCGTTCAGGTCCCAGTGCATCCCCGCGAACTCGAACTCACGCGAGTCCTGGAGGTGATGGGTGATGAACTCCGGGATCTCGGAGATCGAACCCAGGCCGTGGACCTCGGATGCCGCGGCGTGCTCGGCGACGGGTTCCCCGTGCTGAGCCGCCTCCTGGGCGTGTTCCTGTATCGTGCTGAGAAGGCTCATTGCGCGATGGGTGCCGTCTCTCGGGTTCGGTCGAAGAATAGTGGCTCGATGAGAAGGGAGAGGAAGAGGAAACCGACCAACGAGAGGATCAGGACCGAGGGCTCTACGCCCTCGAAACGATCCATCCCAAGACCGACCACCACGACCACGGCCATCCGCCCCAGCGCCCCCACGCCCCAGAGAAGAAAGAACGAACCGGGCTGCGACCGCGCCCTCGTCAGGAGCGCGAACGCTCCGAGTTGGACCACCCAGGCCACCGACGCGCCCATGAGCAGGCTACGCCGACCCACCTCGTCGAAGAAGAACCAGAACCCAACGACCACCGCCGCGATTGCCAGCGCCGCCGTAGCCGCGTAGAGCCCCAGTGCCTTCATCCGGACTTCTTCTCTCCATCGTCCCGCGGACGAACAACCAGGCGGACGTAGAGGCTGTAGAACCCGGCCAGGGCGCCGAGCAGCGCGCCCACGACGGCCAGGACATCGGCCCCGCCCACCTTCCCTCCAATCCAATGGCCCAGATATCCGAAAAGGAAGCCTGCCGCCACGATGTTGAGACCCAATCCCAGGACTTCACCGGGGAGACGTACCTCGTCCTTCCTGGGGCCGTCCGTCATGGGTCCTCGATCGTGCGCCGACTCCCTTTCCTCCAGAGCCTGCAAAGGATACTTGTTTGTGAAAATTTGCGCAAGCCCGAGCGGGCGCGCGTCGCGCGGAGCTTTTCGTGTCGACGCTGAATTCCCCGGACCGCTTGACGAAACGTGGGAATACCCGGTCTATTCGGAACCGATCAGTATACATTCCACTGTCGTGCACGGACGGTTCCGGGGGACGTGCACACGTCGACGGATGGCCGCCCGCGGCCCTGCGGCCGACGACGCAGGAACATCCCGCGAAGGATATCCATGAGTGCACCGACGGAGTCGGCCAGTACGGAAGAGACGGACGTCGAACTCCTTTCACGCACGGCGGCAGTGTCCGAAGCGCTTCGCCGCGAGGTGGAAAAGAAGATCGTGGGCCAACGCGAGGTCGTCGATGGGCTGCTCACTGCGCTCCTGGCCAATGGGCACGCCCTCCTGGTCGGAGTGCCCGGGCTGGCCAAGACACTCCTGATCCAGAGCGTGGCGGAGGCCCTCGACCTCAACTTCTCGCGCATCCAGTTCACTCCGGACCTGATGCCCACCGACATCACGGGGACGGAGGTCATCGAGGAGGATCGCACCACGGGGCGGCGGGTGTTCCGTTTCGTGAAGGGCCCCATCTTCGCGAACATCGTCCTGGCCGACGAGATCAACCGTACGCCGCCGAAGACCCAGGCCGCGCTCCTGCAGGCGATGCAGGAGAGGGCCGTGACCGCGGCCGGGGACACGTTCCCCCTCGACCCACCGTTCTTCGTCCTGGCCACGCAGAACCCCATCGAGCAGGAAGGGACCTACCCCCTCCCCGAAGCGCAGCTCGACCGCTTCATGCTCGAGCTCCCCATCGGCTATCCCAGCCGGGAGGAAGAGGAGGAGGTGGCCATGCGCACCACCGGAGGCGCCCAGGAGGAGATCCGGCCCGTGGTGTCCGCCAGCGAGCTGATGGCACTCCAACATCTCGTGCGTCGCATCCCCGCGTCCCCCTCCCTGGTCTCCTTCGCGGTACGGCTCGTGCGGGCCACCCGCCCCGGAGACGAGGCCGCAGGGGTGACCCGCCGGTACGTGTCCTGGGGAGCGGGACCGCGCGCATCGCAGTATCTTGTGCTCGGGGCCAAAGCGCGGGCTGCCGCCCGGGGCGAAGCACTCCCGACGTTGGCCGACGTCCGGGAAGTGGCCCCGGCGGTGCTCGGGCATCGTGTGGTCCCGAACTTCGAGGCGGAAGCCGACGGACGCTCCGCTCGGGACATCATCGCAGAGCTCCTCCAGGAGAGCGTCAGTTGGACCTAGCACTCGTACCGGAGGGTGGTGACCACCCTCCGAGTAGACCTTTCATCGACGTCGTGACGGGGACGGGCTCCCCCCCGGCTCCCCGTGCCGGCCTGGGAGAGCGTGCCTGATGGGTCCGTTCATCTGGACCGCCGCGGCACTGGCGTCGATCTCGGCCGTGCTCACGCTGGCGGAGACCGCGGTCTTCCGGGTCGGACCCTCCCGGGTCCGGACGCTTCAGGGAGAAGGGTTCCCGAAAGCGCACGCACTGGCATCGCTGCGAAGCGCGCCCCCTACGTTCCGGTTGGGCATCCGCCTGTTCTGCGGTGGACTGGATCTCCTCGCCGTGGGGCTTCTCGTGACCGCCGTGGTCCCGCCCGCTCTGGCGTCGGGAACGGGGTCGGCCGTGCTTCGCGTGGCGGGAACGGCCATGCTGGTGCTCTTCGTGTCCGACGCGCTCCCCCGGTTGGTGGTTTCCCGGCACCCGGTTCGGCTCGCGTTGTGGGCCGCACCCCTCCTCCTCCACACCGCTCGCTGGTTCTCCCTCATCGGCGCCCCGCTGACCTTCATGGAAGAAGCACTGGTTCCGGAGGGGGAGGGTCAGAAGCCGCCACACGAGCGCGAGTACGCGGAGATCAGCAAGCTGGGTCGCGAGGAGGGCATGGTCGGCGAAGACGAGAATCTCCTCGTGGAGCGGGCCTTCCGCCTCGACGAAACCACCGCATGGGACGTCATGACCCCGAGGGTGGACGTCTTCGCGCTACCGGACACGCGGACCCTGGAAGAGGTCGTGGGCGAACTCTCCACCCTCCCCTACTCCCGGGTTCCCGTCTACGGGGAAACGGTGGATGACATCACCGGTGTCCTCTACGTTCGGGACGCCTACGAGGCCGTGGTGGGCGGCAGAGGAGGCGAGCCCATCTCGAGGATCGCGCGGGAAGCGTTCTTCGTTCCCGGGTCGCTCTCCCTCTCCCGTCTCCTCCAGGACTTCCAGGCTCAGCGGGTCCACCTCGGGATCGTGGCCGACGAGTTCGGCGGCACGGACGGACTCGTGACCCTGGAGGACGTGCTGGAGGAGTTGGTCGGGGAGATCGTGGACGAGCGGGACCTCGAGGAGGAAGAGGAGCTGGTGGTGATCTCGTCCACGGAGGTGGAGGCCGACGCCGGGGTGGATGTCCGCGAGGTCAACGATCTCCTCGGCGTGTCCCTCCCCGACGACGAACACCGCTCCCTCAACGGGTTCATCCTGGAGGAGCTGGGGTACGTCCCTGCCGTCGGAGAGATCCTCGACCGAAGCGGGATGCGGATCGAGGTCACCGAAGCGACGGAGACACAGGTGATCCGCGCACGGATCACCCTCATCCCCCAGGGCGAGTCCACCGAGTCGTCCAACGCCTGAGCCCGAGTCGACCATGGCCCTCGTCCTCCCCTTCAACGGGATCACCCCGAACATCCACCCCACGGCGTTCATCGCTCCCACCGCCGTCCTCATCGGCAACGTGACGGTGGGGCCCGAATCGAGCGTCTGGTTCGGCGCCGTGCTCCGGGGAGACCACCCGGACGAGGGAATCGTGGTGGGTGCCCGCAGCAGCATCCAGGACAACTGCGTGGTCCACGTGGGCGCGTGGGCGCCGACGCTGGTGGGCGACGACGTGACGGTGGGTCACGGAGCCAAGTTCGAGAGCTGCACCATCGGAGACCGCTGCGTCGTCGGGATGAATGCCGTGATCCTCCAGAATGCCGTGGTGGGCGAGGAGTGCGTCCTCGCCGCGAACACGGTGGTGCTGGAAGGAGCGGTGATCCCGGCGCGCTCCGTGGTCGCCGGCGTACCGGGGAAGGTGAAGAAGACGCTCGACGGGTCGGCCGCACGCTGGATCGAGCGAGGCGGCGCCCACTACGTGGAGCTCTCCCGTGAGTATCGGGCCCTGTTCCCGGAATTCGGCGACGGATCGTGAAACCGGGCGTGCCCACGGATCCGCCGCTCGACCCCCGGAGGAAACCCGAGGTGCGTTGCGACCTCTGCCAGACCCCCATGCTGGACCGTCACTGCAAACTCGCGTGTCCCCGTTGCGGATACCAGCGCGACTGTTCGGACCCCTGACGGCGCCGTCCCGGCGGCCCGCCCTCTACCCCTGAGGTGGCAGACCCACCACGGCGGTGAGGTACCAGACGACGAGCGCGTCGCCCCACCCGTACGCCACCGCGCCCGCCGCGGCGAGGAACACGCCCAGAGGGATCAGGCGCTTGGAAAAGGCCGCCATGGGCCCGAAGACGATCAGGGCGAGAACCGATCCGAGGAAGACGGTCTCCACGACACCCCAGGCGCCGACGAACGCCCCCACCATCATCATCATCTTGATGTCCCCTCCCCCCATGGCCTGATCCACGCCGGCTTCCTCCAACCGGCCCGGGAAGAACCGCTTCATCACCCAGGTGCCCCCCACCGCCACGACCCACAAGGAGAGGTATCCGGCCGCTGCTCCGGTGAACGCCTCGATCCATCCGATCCCTCCCGGAGCGAAGGCGGCGGCCAACCCGAGCACGGTTCCCCCGATGGAGAACTCGTCGGGGATGATGTAGAAGCGGGCATCGCTGAGGGAGATCCCGAAGAGCAGCGTCAGGAAGAGGCCCCCGCGGAAGGCTTCCCACGACGGTCCATGGACGTACACCACGCCGGCCCAGACCAGCGCCGTGGTGGCCTCCACCACCGGGTACTGGATGGAGATGGGCTCATGGCACCAGCGGCACTTCCCGCGGAGGACGAGCCAACTCAGAACGGGAATGTTGTCGTACCATCGCACGCCCTCTCCGCACCCCGGGCAACGGGACGGTGGCGACACCACCGACTCTTCCCGCGGCCAACGGAGGGAGCACACGTTCAGAAAGGATCCGACGGCCAGGCCGAAGAGGCCCGCCACGGGTGTCCATGCCCAGTCTTCAATCACCTTCGCTCTCCCTCGTCAGCGCATAGAGGAGTATGGCCCCGGCCACTCCCGCGTTCAGTGACTCCACCTCGGACGACATGGGAACGGCCACCGCCGCCGCCGCCGCGTCCCGGACGCCATCCCTGGGGCCGGCGCCTTCGTTCCCTATGACCAGCGCCCATGACTCGTCCGGATGGGCGGCGGCCACCGGCCGGCCACGGGCATCCGCGAGAAGTAGGGTCGGCCCGTGACTCGCCATACGGTCCAGAAAGGTATCCCCATCCATCGACACCACCGGGACCCGGAAGACGAGCCCGGCCGACGCCCGTACCGTCTTGGGGCTCCATGGGTCCACCGTACCATCCAGCACCACCACGCCGTCCATGGCGAACGCGGTGGCGGCCCGGATCAACGTGCCGGCATTTCCCGGGTCCTGGACTCCGTCCAGCACGAGAAACCTCCTCCAGGACGTCGTCGAGCCCGGATCGGGTGTGGGCTCCACGCAGACCAGGAGGATTCCCTGGGGCGACTCCGTCCCCGAGAGCGCGGCGAGTTCCCTCGGCGCGGCCTCTTCGACTCGGTCTCCACGGGCGTGCAGGTGTTCCAGCACCCGGGCGGCCTCCGTTTCCACGGTGAGCTCCGGAGCGTGGACGGCGAACCGCACCACCGCTCCGGCCCGTACCGCCTCCGCACATGCACGCGGGCCCTCCACCAGAACCAGTCCCTCCCGGGCACGCGTCTTCCGCCGATGCAGGCGCCCCACCAGCTGGACGGTCCGACGACTCAGTGCCATGACGTCCACCGCGTTACATTTCCCGCATGGATACGCCCACACCGATCCTCCCCGTGGTCCTCTCCATCGCCGGCAGCGACAGCGGCGGGGGAGCCGGGATCCAGGCAGACCTCAAGACGTTCCATGCCTTCCACACGTTCGGCACGTCGGTCGTGACGGCCGTCACCGCCCAGAACACCCTGGGCGTCACCGCCGTACACACCGTCCCACTCGACGTCGTGGTCGCGCAGTTCCGTGCGGTGGCCGACGACCTCCCGCCCGCGGCATGCAAGACCGGGATGCTCGCCACCAGCGACCTGGTGCGCACCGTGGCGGAGGAGATCCGATCCAGCGCCCTTCCCAACCTCGTCGTGGACCCGGTGATGGTGGCCACCAGCGGTGACCGCCTCCTCGACGAGGAAGCCGAAGGTGCCCTGAGGACGACGCTCCTCCCCCTGGCGGCCCTGGTGACCCCCAACCTCCACGAGGCGAGAATCCTCACGGGGCTCCCCGTGGACTCGGTGGAGGACATGCTCAAGGCGGCGCGCGCCCTCACGGAGATGGGGGCGAGAGCGGCCCTGGTGAAGGGAGGCCACCTGGACGGGGATGCCGTGGACGTCCTCTGGGACGGCCAGCACGAACGCGTCTGGCGTCATCCCCGCGTCCGGACGCCACACACCCACGGTACCGGATGCACCCTGTCCGCGGCGATCACCGCGGGGTTGGGTCGGGGCCATCCGCTCGAGACGGCCGTGGACGCCGCAGTGTCGTTCATCTCCCGGGCCATCGCGACGGCACCCGGGCTGGGGGCAGGCCACGGCCCGGTGAATCATTTCGCCCCGGTGGACTGAGCCGCCGGCATGCCGGCCAGCAGCGCCTTCAGGAGCGCTCCGAGGTGCCTTCCCGCCCGAGCCCCCGTCTCCAGCACTTCCTCGTGATCGAGAGGAGTGTCCGAGAGCCCCGTGGCCTTGTTCGTGACCAGGGAGAACGCGAGACAACGCAGCCCCAGGGCGGAGCATACGATGGCCTCCGGCACGGTGGACATCCCGATGACGTCCGCACCCATCTGCCTCAGCATGCGCACCTCCGCGCGGGTCTCGAACGACGGACCGGAGACGGCGGCGTACACGCCCCGATGGAGCGGCGTCCCCAGCGAGGACGCGAGCCCCACGGTCATTTCCTGGAGCGCCGGATCGTACGGGCGTGACATGTCGGGGAATCGGGTCTCGCCCGGCCGCACGGGACCGGTGAGCGGATTGAAGGCCATGAGGTTGATGTGGTCGTCCAGCAGGACCAGATCGCCGGGTTCGTACGCCGGATTCGCCCCCCCGGCCGCGTTGGTGAGGATCACCGTGTGGACGCCCAGCGCGTGCGCGATGCGCACCGGAGCCACGATGGTATCACCCGAGTAGCCTTCGTAGAGGTGGAACCGCCCGGCCTGGAGAAGCACCCGGCGACCGCCCATCGTGCCCCCCACGTACTTCCCGGCGTGCCCGACCACGCCGGCCGAAGGAAACCCCGGGACGTCCTCGAAGGGGATGACCGTGGGATCCTCCACCGCATCCATGAGGTGGCTCAACCCCGAACCGAGGACCAGCAACACGTCCGGTGAGAAACCCAGTCGGCTCCCCAGAACCTCCGCCGCGGCGGTGACGTCGACGGCGCTCACAGGATCATCCCCGCGACGGTGGCGGTCATGAAGGCCGCCAGCGATCCCCCGATCATGGCGCGAAGGCCGAGGCGCGACAGGTCGTGCCTGCGGGACGGAGCGAGCCCGCCGATACCGCCGAGCTGGATGGCGATGGACGAGAAGTTGGCGAACCCGGACAGGGCATAGGTCACGATGATGACGGACCGCGGCTCCAACACGACGCCGCCCTCCAGGGTGCCCGCCAGCTGCAGATAGGCGAAGAACTCGTTGATGACCGTCTTGACGCCCATGAGCGAGGCCACGGTGGGCGCGTCCGCCCAACTCACACCCATGAGCCAGGCGAGCGGCGCCAGTACCCAGCCCAGGATCGCCTCCAGCGAGAGCCCTTCGAGTCCGACCATTCCTCCCGCCCACCCCAGGACGCTGTTGAAGAGATAGACCAGGGCCACGAACGCGAGCAGCATGGCCCCCACGTTCAGGGCGAGGTACAGGCCCTCGGACGCGCCGCGCGCCGCCGCGTCGATGACGTTCACGTCCGGGCGCTCCACGGAGATCTCGAGCGTGTGGGCCGTTTCCGCCTCCTCTTCCTCGGGATACATGATCTTGGCCACCACCAGGGCCGCCGGCGCCGACATCACCGACGCGGCCATGAGATGTCCGGCGATGTCGGGAAAGAACCCCACCAGCATCCCCACGTAGGCGGCCATCACGCCACCGGCCACGGTGGCGAAGCCTCCGGTCATCACGGCCATGAGCTCCGATCGCGTCATCTTCTCGATGAACGGCTTGATGAGGAGGGGCGCCTCGGTCTGACCCACGAAGATGTTCCCGGCGGCGGACAGCGTCTCCGCCCCGGAGGTGTGCATGGTCCTCTGCATGACCCACGCCATCCCCTTGACCAGCCTCTGCATGATCCCGAGGTGGTACATGACCGTCATGAGACTGGAGAAGAAGATGATGGTGGGGAGCACGTTGAAGGCGAAGAACGCTCCGGTGTTGGCCACCTGGCCCGGGATGGCATCGAACGCCCCCTGCCCCACCGGACCCGCGCCCACCGGGACGTTGTTCCACACCAGGTTCCCGAATACGAAGCTCGCGCCGTCCACCGTGAACCCGAGCAGTGCCACCACCACCGTGTTCATGTAGGTGAACACGCTCTCTCCCATGGGCGTCTTGAGGATGAAGAGCGCGAAGACGAGCTGGAGGGACAGCCCCCACCCCACGACCCGCCACGGTACCTTGGAACGGTTGACGCTCAACAGCCAGGCCAGGAGGGTGAGGACGAGGAGCCCGACCACGGACCGGAGACGATCGATCAACGGGGTGCCGAGGCTCCCACGGGGGACGACGATGGTCGAGCGTCCCGTCTCCTGCGCCGGAGCGCCACCCTCGAGGGCATCGTCCGCGCGTTCGGGGTGGAAGGCGGCCCCGTGTTCGACGGGCGCCTCCGTCCCCACGACCTCCGCCACCCCGGCGGGAGCCGGGAGCGAGCCCTGCGCGTGGAGCGGGAGAGGGAGGGCGCCTGCGGCGAGGAGGACCGAAAATGCCAGTCCGGCGAACGGGCGGGAAGCGTTCATCGTGATCGGGGCTGGGGTGAAGGGAGCGGCTCGGTCCGGGCAATATCCACGATGAACGGGCTCACCACCAGCCACCGTGGTCGATCTGTGACCGCGACAGGACCACGCCACCGCGCTTGGCACCCACCAACTTCGGGTTCGCCAGCGCCTTGACGAGGACCACTCCAGCCAGGAATCCGCCGATGTGGGCCCCGTATGCGACCCCGCCCGCCCCGGCCCCGCCCGACGACACCACCTGGATCAGGAGCCAGAGCGCGAGGAGGAGCCAGGCGGGGAGCGCGACCACCCGGACGAAGAAGAACAGGAAGAAGAGCGTGTGCACCCGAGCCCGGGGATAGAGCACCATGTACGCACCCATGACCCCGCTGATGGCCCCGGAAGCGCCGACCATGGGCACGGTGGAAGCCGGCTCGAACAGGATGTGGGCGGCCGCGGCGACCAGCCCCGTCACGACGTAGAAGGCCAGGAAGCGAAGGCGCCCCATGGAGTCCTCCACGTTGTTCCCGAAGATCCAGAGGAACCAGAGGTTGCCCACCAGGTGAAGCCACGACCCGTGGAGGAACATCGAGGTGAACACGCCGCCCCAGTTCCCTCCGCCGGATCCGCACATCCCCGGGGACGCCTCCGGTCCCGTCGACGCTCCCGTCAGCCCGGCGGGAACCACCCCGTACCTGCAGAACGAATCCACCAGCGCGCCGTCGGAGAATCCTCCTCCCTGTACCCCGATCCAGATCCCCATACAGGCGGCCATCAGTCCCAACGTGAACAGGGGGAAGAGCTCGGTGGGGTTGTCGTCGCGAAGGGGAAACATGGCCGCCGCCTCCTGAAGATGGTCGCAAACCGTGGAAATATACGCCAAAGTGGCAGTCGGTCACCCCGAATCCCGCCGATGTGGCCGGAATCGGCGCCGTTCCCCCGGCATGATGGTTGCACCCCACACCCTGCATGTCGGCCCGCCGCGCGGGCCCCGACACCTCGAAGATGGAAGATCACCGGATGGGTGCGCCGGATCGCGATGGCCCACCGGACGCTTGAACGAATACCTCAGGAGAACACATGGGCAAGGTGATCGGAATCGATCTGGGAACCACGAATTCCGTGGTGGCGGTGATGGAGGGTGGTGAGCCGGTGGTGATCCCCAACTCGGAAGGTGGCCGCACCACTCCGTCCGTCGTGGCGTTCACGCGGGATGGAGAGCGGCTCGTGGGGCAGGTCGCCCGGCGTCAGGCCATCACGAACCCCGAGAACACGATCTTCTCCATCAAGCGCTTCATGGGGCGGAAGCACGACGAGGTCAGGGAAGAGGAGAAGCTCGTCCCGTACAAGGTCGGGCACGATGCCCAGAATCGCGTCCAGGTGACGATCCCCAACGCGGACGGGAAGACCTTCAACCCGCCGGAGATCTCGGCCATGGTGCTGCAGAAGATGAAGCAGACCGCGGAGGATTATCTCGGGCAGAAGGTCACGCAGGCCGTGATCACCGTTCCGGCGTATTTCAACGACGCCCAGCGGCAGGCCACCAAGGACGCGGGAAAGATCGCGGGACTCGAGGTGATGCGGATCATCAACGAGCCCACAGCCGCGGCGCTGGCGTACGGCCTCGACAAGAAGAAGGAAGAGAAGATCGCCGTCTTCGACCTGGGAGGTGGTACCTACGACATCTCCGTCCTGGAGTTGGGAGACGGCGTCTTCGAGGTGAAGGCCACCAACGGAGACACCCACCTGGGTGGTGACGACTTCGACCAGAAGGTGATCAACTGGCTGGTGGAGGAGTTCAAGCGGGATCAGGGCATCGATCTGTCACAGGACTCCATGGCCCTTCAGCGCCTCAAGGAGGCGGCTGAAAAGGCCAAGATGGAACTGTCCACGACGTCGAGCACCGACATCAACCTCCCCTTCATCACGGCGACGCAGGAAGGTCCGAAGCACCTCAACCTCTCGCTCACCCGCGCGAAGTTCGAGCAGCTCGTGGACGACCTGATCCAGCGCACCATCCCGCCCATGAAGGCGGCGCTGAAGGACGCGGGACTCACCCCCGACGACATCGACGAAGTGATCCTGGTGGGTGGCTCCACGCGCATCCCCAAGATCCAGCAGGTGGTGCAGGACTTCTTCGGGAAGGAGCCCCACAAGGGCGTGAACCCCGACGAGGTGGTGGCCGTGGGCGCCTCCATCCAGGGCGGCGTCCTGGCCGGAGACGTGAAGGACGTCCTCCTCCTGGACGTGACCCCTCTCTCTCTGGGAATCGAGACGCTGGGCGGCGTGATGACCCCGCTCATCGAGCGGAACACGACCATCCCCACGAAGAAGTCCGAGGTGTTCTCCACGGCGGAGGACAATCAGACCACCGTGGAGATCCACGTCCTCCAGGGCGAACGCAAGATGGCCCTGGACAACAAGACCATCGGGAAGTTCCAGCTCACCGGGATTCCGCCGGCACCGCGGGGGATGCCCCAGGTGGAGGTCACCTTCGACATCGATGCCAACGGGATCCTCCACGTGTCGGCCAAGGATCGGGCCACCGGGAAGGAACAGAAGATCCGCATCGAGGCGTCCAGCGGGCTCAGCGAGGGCGAGATCGACAAGATGGTGAAGGACGCCGAGGTCCACGCGAAAGAGGACGAGGAGCGGCGCGAGAAGGTGGAAGCCCGCAACCAGCTCGACTCCCTGGTCTACCAGGTGGAGAAGGACAGCGGAGAGTGGGGCGACAAGGTGGCGGAAGCCACGCGGGAGCGCCTCGACGCCGCCGTGCAGAAGGCCAAGGAGGCGCTCAAGGGCGACGACGTGACCGCACTGGGTACGGCTCGCGATGAACTCATGCAGGCGTTCAGCGCGGCGGGCCAGGAGATGTACCAGGCACAGGCGGCCGAAGCGCAGCCCGAGGGAGAGAGCGAGCCCTCGGCGGGTGCCGCCGAGTCGTCCTCCGCGGAAGAAGAGGACGTGGTGGAGGCCGACTACGAGATCGTGGACGAGGAGAAGTAGGCAACCCTTGTCCCTGCTCCACCGATCGTAGCAGGACCCGTGACTCCCGCCGAGTGAACGCTCGGCGGGAGTCGCGTGTAGTAGTCACACTCGCAGCAATCAACCCGAGCGAAGATCGAGGGAATGATGTACGACCCCCTACGCCAGAAGACCAAAGTCGCCGTGTACACGGCCGTCGCTTTCCTGTTCGGGATCGGCCTGGCATCCGGTATGGGATGGACCGGGTCGTCCCACGCCATGCCCGTGGGCACCGAGATCCCGCAGGTTGCCGATGCGGCGGTGAAGCCCGCCCTGGATCTGTCGGACGCGTTCGTCAACCTGGCGGATGCCGTGACGCCCGCGGTGGTACGCATCGAGGCGCGACGCCCCGCCCGCCAGACCAGCCAGCGGGTTCCCGACGTGTTCAGGCGTTTCTTCGACGACGTTCCCGAACACCAGCAGCCGCCGTCGCAGGGCGACATCGCGGGTGGCAGCGGGTTCATCGTGTCGGAAGACGGGTACATCCTCACCAACAACCACGTGGTGGAAGATGCCGACCAGGTGCTGGTGTACCTGGCCGACCGCAGGTACTTCGAAGCCGAGATCGTGGGGACCGACCCCTTCACCGACGTCGCCGTGATCAAGATCGACGCGGGAGCCCCTCTCACGACGTTGAGCTTCGGGAACTCAGACCAGGTTCGCGTGGGAGAGTGGGTGCTGGCCGTCGGCAACCCGGGATTCGGGGCCTCCACTCAGCTGGACTACACGGTGACCAGCGGAATCGTGAGCGCGCGCGGACGGGGCCTGGGGCTGCTCAACGATGATCTGTCCCGGGATCCCGATCTCGCGGAAGTGGCGAGATACAGCATCGAGGACTTCATTCAGACCGATGCGGTGATCAACCCCGGGAACTCGGGGGGGCCCATGGTGAACCTCCGCGGCCAGGTGGTGGGCATCAATTCCGCCATCGCGTCGGCCACCGGATATTACCAGGGATACGGCTTCGCCATCCCCATCAACCTCGCGCGCCGGGTCATGGAGGACCTTGTCGCGATCGGCCACGTCCGGCGGCCCATGCTCGGCGTCGAGATCCTGGGCGTGTCCGCGGAGGACGCCGAGGTGTACGGTCTGCCATCGGTGTCCGGGGTGCTGGTGCAGGGCGTCACCGAGGGCGGACCCGCCGCCGCCGCCGGGCTTCGGCCTGAGGACGTCATCGTAGCGCTCGACGGTGTCCCCGTGGGCTATTCCGCGGAACTCCAGGCCAAGATCGCCCAGCATCACCCGGGCGACCAGGTGACCCTCATGGTCTATCGCGACCGGAGGGCCAGGGACATCAAGGTGCGTCTGGACGAGGCTCCGCTCAACGAGCCCGCGCAGCGCACGGCGGAGAATACGGTCCATTCGGAGGAGCGCCTCGGAATCCAGGTCGCCGTCCTGGACAACGCCACGGCCCGGGAATACGAGTACCCCGAGGCCGGCGGCGTGATCATCACCAGCGTGGCGCGAGGGAGCGCCGCGGCTCGGCGTGGCCTGGGGCAGTACATCGGCGGAAAGCTGGCCCAGGTGAACGACCGTGACATCGAGACCCCGGCGGATCTGCGACGGGCGCTGGACGCGGTCGGGGGCGGGGAGATCGTATCGCTCCACATCGAGGCTCCCGACGGGTCGAGCCGGGTCGTCAACGTGCGTATGCCGAACTGACGAACACCCCGCAACGAGCCGATACTCGACCGAGGGTGCGGGTGGCGACGCCATCCGCACCCTCGGTCTCATGAGGCCATGGTGAAGCCACCGTGCAAGTGGTTCCGTTGAACGCACTTCCGGCCCGGTTTATCTTTCGCGCAGAGATTTCCCGGCGAAAGTGGCGGAACTGGTAGACGCGCGAGACTTAGGATCTCGTGGCTTCATGCCGTGGGGGTTCGAGTCCCCCCTTTCGCATTGAAGCCCCGAAGTCCAGCGGCTTTCGAATCACACACCCTGTCAGGACCATCCAGGCCCACAGAATGGATCAAGCGAACATGCAGGTCTCCGTAGAGGAACACGCCCGCTGGCGCCGGAGCCTGAGCGTCACCGTTCCCTCCGCCGCCGTCGCCGCCGAAGAAGGGAAGGCGGCACAGGCGCTGGCCGCGCGGCTCAACATGAAGGGGTTCCGCAAAGGAAAGGTCCCCCCGGGAATGATCGAGTCCCGCTTCGGGAACGCGCTCCGCCAGGAAACGATGGACCGGGTCATCTCCGACGCCTATCGGACTGCGCTCAAGCAGGAAGACCTCAACCCCATCAGTGAAGGGGAACTCGAAGACGTGGCATACGAACCGGGTGGAGACCTGGTCTTCCGGATCTCCTTCGACGTCCAGCCCCGCTTCGACCCGGCACAGCTCGGTGGATTCAAGATCGAGCGACCGTTGGCCACGGTCGAGGCTTCGCACGTCGACCAGGTCCTGGCACGACTCCAGCAACAGAATGGGGCATGGAAGCCCATGGCCGAAGGGGCTCCCGAGGACGGTGATCTCGTCTCGTTGAAGGTGCGGCGCCTCGACGGGATCGACGAGGGAGAGCGCGCGGCCGTGGAGCCGCGTGACTATCAGATCATCCTGGGCCAGGGTGACGCCATACCCGACATCGAGGCGGCCATCAAGACACTGGCTCTCGGCGAGACCGGGGAATTCACCGTCGCCTTCCCCGACGACTTCGAAGACGAGGAACGCCGCGGGAGCAAGGAGACGCTCGAGATCACCCTGGTCGAGCGCAAGGAGCGGGAGCTACCCGAACTCGACGACGGGTTCGCGAAGCAGGCGGGACCCTTCGAGACCCTGGAGGAGTTGAAATCCAAGGTCCTGGAGGATCTGGAAAAGGACGCGAAGCACCAGGCGGAACAGGTGGTTCGCGCCCGCCTCCTCGACGCGCTCATCGAGGCGAACCCGTTCGACGTCCCGGATTCCATGATCCGGCGCTACGTCGATTCGCTCCTGGGCGACCAGAAGGGCCTCGACCCGGAAAAGGTGGAGAGCATCCACGCGAGCCTCCGGCCCGAGGCGGAACGGGTCGTGAAGCGTCTCCTCATGGTGGACCGTATCGCCGAGACCCAGAGCCTGGAGGCCACGGAAGAGGATCTGGACGAGCGTATCGAGAAGATCGCCGCCGACAACGCGTCCACGGCCGCCCAGGTGTACGCCGGCCTCCAGAAGGCGGGCCGCCTGCACGAGCTCGAGAGAGACATCACGGAACGCAAGGTCTTCGACTTCCTCGCGGAACAGTCCGAAATCACCGACGTACCCGCCACCTGACAACCACGGAGCGAAAAAGAGGCCGATGCCGATCTATCCACCATACGTCATCGAACGGACCAGTCGAGGCGAGCGAAGCTACGACATCTTCAGCCGCCTTCTCATGGACCGGATCGTGTTCCTGGGAAGCGGCATCGACGACAACGTCGCCAACATCATCGTCGCGCAGCTCCTCTTCCTGGACGCAGAGGATCCGGAGCGCGATATCTTCATGTACATCAATTCCCCGGGCGGAAGCGTGTACGCCGGGTTCGCCATCTATGACACCATGCAGCACCTCCGTGCCCCGGTGCAGACGTTCTGCGTGGGGATGGCGGCAAGCATGGGGGCCGTGCTCCTGGCCGCGGGGGAGAAGGGGAAGCGTCATGCCCTCCCCAACTCCCGGATCATGATCCACCAGCCGTCGGGAGGATCGCAGGGCACCGCGTCCGATATCGAGATCGCCGCCAAGGAGATCCTCCATATCCGCCAGAGCCTCAACGCCATCCTCGCCCGTCACACGGGGCAGGATCCGGAACGAATCGGGGAGGACGCCGACCGTGATCGCTTCATGAGCCCCGCCGAAGCGGTGGAATACGGGCTCATCGACCAGGTGTTGACGGGCCCCGTCCCGAACACCGGGAAGCCGAAGGACTCCGACCAGGGCTGAGTCAATCATGACGACTACCGACAAGCATCTGCGCTGCAGCTTCTGCGGAAAATCCAAGGAGAGCGTGAAGAAGTTCATCTCCGGACCCAACGTCTACATCTGCAACGAGTGTGTGTCCCTCTGCAACGAGATCCTCGCCGAGGAAGAGGAGCGGGACACCAAGGAATCGGTGGTCGCAAGCCCGACTCCGCGGGAGGTCAAGGCGGTTCTGGACGAGTACGTGATCGGTCAGGAGCCGGCGAAGCGGGCCCTCGCCGTGGCCGTGTACAACCACTACAAGCGCGTGAACCACCAGGGAGTGCTGGACGAGGTCGAGATCGACAAGGCCAACATCCTCCTCATCGGGCCGACGGGCGTCGGGAAGACCCTCCTGGCGCAGACCCTCGCGCGCATCCTGAAGGTGCCGTTCACCATCGCCGACGCCACCACGCTGACGGAGGCCGGATACGTCGGGGAGGACGTGGAGAACATCCTGGTCCGGCTCCTCCAGGCGGCGGACTACAACGTGGCGGAGTGCGAGAGGGGGATCGTCTACATCGACGAGATCGACAAGATCTCCCGGAAGTCGGAGAACCCTTCCATCACACGGGACGTCTCCGGAGAGGGTGTGCAGCAAGCGCTGTTGAAGATCCTGGAAGGGACCGTGGCCAGCGTTCCGCCCCAGGGAGGACGCAAGCACCCGCAGCAGGAGTACATCCAGGTCAACACCCGGAACATCCTCTTCATCTGCGGAGGGGCATTCGACGGGCTGGAGAAGATCGTGGAGGCCAGGGTCGGCCAACGCCGCATCGGCTTCGCGGGAGACGGACGCCGCAGCACCGACGGGAACATCCTCCAGGACGTGGAGCCGGAGGACCTCCAGCGCTACGGGATCATTCCCGAGCTGGTGGGCCGGCTCCCGGTGATGGTCCACCTGGACGATCTCGACCAGGAGGCTCTGGTGCGCATCCTTCAGGAGCCGAAGAACGCGCTGGTGAAGCAGTACACGAAGATGATGGAGCTGGAAGGGATCGGCGTGACCTTCGACATCGAGGCCCTGACGGCCATCGGCAAGAAGACGTTGGAACGCGGCACGGGTGCTCGCGGGCTCCGCTCCGTCATCGAGACCATCATGCGGGACGTGATGTTCGATCTCCCCTCGCGCAACGACGTGCGGGAGGTGGTGGTGACCCGGGAGGCGGTGGAACAGGGTGTCCAGCCACTCCTCGTTCTCCATCCCGAGGAGAAGAAGAAGGAGGCCTGAGGCAGGGCCTTTTCCCGCCTCTCCCGGGAAGATACCATAGGCGTCGGTGGGCTCCCGCCCTCCTGTTCGATTTCTCTCCAGAGCTTCCGCGGCCATGGCGACCCATACACGAGCAGAGGATCCGATCGACGTCCCCGATCGTCTGCCCGTCATCGCTCTCCGCGACCTGGTGTTCTTTCCCTACATGGTCCTCCCCCTCCTCATCGGGCGGGCCCGCTCCGTGGCCGCGTTGGCGGAGGCCGAGCGTGAAGGGCACCTCGTCCTGCTGGTGACGCAGAAGGACCCCGAGGTGGACGATCCGGGAAAGAGCGATCTCCATGTCATGGGAACCGTGGCGCACGTGGCTCAGGTGACCAGCCTCCCCGACGGGACCGCGCGCGTCATGCTCGAGGGGTTGACCCGCGCGCGCATCCGCCGGCTGTACACGTCGGCGTCGTCATTGAGGGCATCCCTGGAGGTCGTGCCG
>JAOUPR010000115.1 GCA_029879725.1 Gemmatimonadota bacterium
CCTTCTCCCCGCCGCTGGATCGACGGCTCCGGGGCGCAAGGGCGAGGAGCGGGCCACGCTTCCGTATCGGAGCTACCGGAGTTCGGGCGGATTGGAGATCCGCGTGGGCCGCGGAGCCAGACACAACGACGACCTCACCTTCCGCCACGCGGCGGGCAACGACGTCTGGCTCCACGCCCGCGACGTGTCCGGCGCCCACGTGATCCTCCGCTGGGGAAGGACCGAGAAGCCCCCGGCCCGGGACCTGGAGGAGGCCGCGGTCCTGGCGGCGCTGAACTCCCGCGCCCGGACCTCCGGAACGGTTCCGGTGGACTGGACGTTCCGCAAGCACGTCCGCAAACCGCGGAAGGCAGCGCGGGGCGCGGTGATCCCCGACCGCGTGCAGACCGTGTTCGTGAACCCCGACCCTACGATGGAAGATCGCCTGGCGACGTGAATCCGGAGTCGGTGCTCAGGCCCTATCCATGGCCTGGCGCAGCGAAGCCACGAAGGCGCGCGCGCCCTCGACGCCTCCCTCGTCCAACGCCTGGATGATGGCGCTCCCCACCACCACGCCGTCCGCCACACCGCCCACGGCCGCGGCCTGCTCCGGGGTCGAGATACCGAACCCCACCGCCACGGGAAGGGAGACGGCATCGCGCACGGACCGCACCTCGTCGGCCAGGTCCTCCCGGAGCGAGGTTCTCGCGCCGGTCACGCCGGTTCGGGAGATGTAGTAGAGGAACCCGCTCCCGCTGGCCGCCACGTCGGGGATTCGCTCCGGCGGTGTGGTGGGCGCCACCAGGCGGACCAGATCGAGGCCGGACGCCCTGACCTGGTCCTCCAATTCCGGGTCCGCACCCGCCGGGAGGTCGGTGAGGAGGAGCCCCTGCGCTCCGGCCCCCCGGGCGTCTTCCAGGAAGCGGGCGACTCCGTAGCGCAGCACCGGGTTGAGGTACGTGAAGAGCACGACCGGCGTGTCGTCTTCCGCCCGGAAGGCGCGCAGGTCGGCCAGCACGGATTCGGTGGTCACCCCACCCTCGAGGGCCCGGAACGACGAGCGCTGGATGGTGGGACCGTCCGCCAGGGGATCCGAAAACGGGATCCCCAGCTCGATGACGTCGGCTCCGGCATCGCTCAGGGCGTGGAGCACCGCCACGGTGTCGCCCACCCGGGGATAGCCCGCCGTCACGTAGGGCACGAGGGCGGCACGCCCCCCTTCGGATCGCCTGCGGAACGCGTCGGCGATGGTCGTCATGGAGTCCGTCGTCCTTCGGGAGGGATCAGATGAGATAGTCGCTCACCCGGATCCCGTACTTCTGCGGATCCGTGGTCTTGATGATCGAACGGATGGGCTGTCCCGTGGTGGGATGGTTCTGGGACAGGTCCAACGTGATGGGCTGCGAGAGCGGCACTCCCATGGCGTCCGAAATCACCTTCACCTTGGGGCGGTGGAGGAGGTTCGGGTCCGGATTGACGTGCGAGACCACGGCGAGCTCGTGACTGTCGAGAATGGCCAGCGTCCCCACCGGATACACTCCCGTCGCCGAGATGAGTGCCTTGACCACGAGCGTGTCGAACCCCCGCCGCGGGTTGTCGCGCATCTCCTGGAGCACCGAATCGGGGGGCCACGGCTTGTGTTGGTAGCTACGCACCGAGGTCCCCGCGTCGAAGGCGTCGGCCACGGCCACGATCCGGGTGAAGAGCGTGGGCTCCCGGTCTCTCTTCTTCGGCGGATATCCCGTGAGATCCACCTTCATGTGATGCTCGTACGCGATGAGCATCTGCCGGTAGGGCACGTCGGCGAACCCGTGCATCTTGAAGAGGACGAGGAGCCCCTCCGTGGTATGCTCCTTGATCGCATTCCACTCCTCGTCGGTGAGGCCGCCGGTCTTGTTGATGATCTCCACCCCCACGCGCTGCTTCCCGATGTCGTGGAAGAGAGCCCCCAGCCCCAGTTCGTAGAGCTGCTGCTTCGTCATCCCGAGGCGCGTCCCGATGATGACGCTGAAGATGCACACGTTCACGCAGTGGGTGAACGTGTACTCGTCGAAGTCCCGCAGCGTGGTCATGGTGACGATGGAAGGCTCGTTGGAGATCACCTGATCGACGATGCCCTGCACGGCGCGCTTGACCTTGCGGACGTTCACCGCCTTGCCCAGACGCACGTCCCCCAGGGCGTCCTTGGCCGCCTTCACCGACTGGGCGTACGTGCGCTTCGCCGCCGTGAGCGCCTCCTCGTCGTGTTCGGGTTCCTGCACGTCCTTTTCGGGGCGGAGCTCCATGTGCTCCACGGGCGTCTGGTCGAACCCGATCTGGAAGTTCTCGAAGGGGTCTTCGGTCTGGGGCTTGCGCAGGAGCATGGCGATGAACGGTGCCCACTCGTCGCGCCGGATCCCGGGAAGGATCTCCACCGCTCCGATCCCGTGCTCCTGGAGCGCCCTCGCGAAGGACCCGAAGGTGGCGAAGTTGCTCAGGTCGAGGCGCAGGCGCGTCTCGTTCAGGAAGAAGAAGTCGCCGACCACTCGGAGTTCGGCCCCGGCCTCCGCCTTCACGACCCGGGTCACCAGGGAGTGGAGTTCGTCCAGCGCCTGCTGCACCGTGGCGTTCTCCACCGGGTAGAGCTTGAGGGCGTTGAGGGCGCTGTAGAACGCCCCGAGCACCTTCCGTCCCTCCTCCTGGAGGTTCAGCTTGCTCTCCCCCGTGACCGTACCGGGCCGTGGACCTTCAGGCATCGGACCCCTCCTCCTCACGCAGGGCACGGCTGACCGAACTCCGTACCACGGGATCCTCGTCCGCCACCGCCTCTTCCAGGGCCGCGCGGGACGAGTTGGAGTGGACCTTGCCCAGGGCCAGCGCCGCCGCGGCGCGGACCTCGGAGTGCTCCTTCCGGCCCAGGAATCCCTTACCGTTCAGCAGCCTGTCGAGCGTGCTCACGGCGGCCTCGCCGCCCACCAGACCGTACGCCTCGAAGAACGCCACCTTTTCCGTGATGTCGGCGTCGCGGATCTCCTTCCCCGTGACGATGTCCGCCAGCGTGGCCGCCGCGGGCTGATACCGGAGAGTGCCCAGGGCCCGCGCGGCCGCGACCCGGATGTCCCGCACGGGATCGTCCAGCGTGTCGCGCAACGCACCGGCGGCGGTGGAAGCCTTCAGAACCGCGGCGGACTCGACCGCCGCCAGGCGCACCGCCGGATCGTCGTGCGAAAGGAGTCTCGCGAGCCCCGGACCCGCTTCCACGATCCCCATCTGGCCCGCCAACCGCGCCGCCCCGGCCGCGACCACGGGGTCTTCCTCGTCGAGAAGCTTCACCACCGCGGAACGATATCGGCCGGCGATCCCCTGCACCGACTTCCGGATCACCGCCTGGAGTTCCCGGTGGTCCACCATCTCGGAGGCCCGCAGCAGAGGCGCGATGGCACCCGGGCGCAGGAACTGGAGGAACGCCGACAACTGCTGGGGCGTGGCGCGCACGGTGCCGTCGTACAACGCCTGGATGAGCTCCCGGATGGTCTCGGCGGAACTGGCCTCGTCGAGGATCTCCTGAGCCTCCTTGACTCCATGCGCGTCGAGAATCCCCTGCGTGGCTTCCAGCACGCGGAGCTCCTTCAACACCATGATGGCCCCCACCAGCGCCCCCCGACTCAGGAAGTTCGGCAGCAGCTGATGGAGGATCCCGAGGATCTCGGACTGCCTTTCGGGGAGGTGGGGCTCCTCGAGCCGGTCGAAGAGGGCGGCCAGCACGTCCTTGCGGAGATCGCGATTGGTCTCCTTCTCCATCTCCCCCGCGATGATCTCCTTCTCCCTGGGATCCAGGGAGTAGAGCGTGGGATTGAAGTCCTCCTGCCGTACCGAAGCGGGAGCCGGCTCCGCCGCGCCGGCGGCCTGGGCCTGGGCGTCCTCCTCACCTTCCTCGGAGAGCTCACCCTCCAGGACCTGCTGCATCTCCATCTCGGAATTCCCCGATCCGGCCTCGGGGAGATCGACGCCCTCGGAGAGGTAGTCGATGTACTGGTACCGGAAGTTGATGAGGTCTTCGTCCCACAGGACGGTGAGGAGATCGTCCCCCTCGGGGCTCAGCTTACGCGCCTTCTGGAGCACCGCCAGGAACTTGTCCAGTTCCTGGGTCTCGATTCCCTGCAGGAAGGTGATCTCCCGGACACCGTCCTTGAAGAAGAGGAACGCCAGCGACTCGGATCGGTTGTCGTTGGCGTATACCACCTCGGTCTCCAGGAGGATGCGGTCCTCCTCGATGTGGAGCGTGAGGTGATCCAGTTCCTGCCAGAGCTTCCTGAACGCCTGCCGCAGGCTCTCCGTGAACCTCTGGCGGACCGGGTTGTTGTCGTCGTAGAGCTGATGCGCGCGCAGGGCCTTCCCGAGAATGACGAACAACTCGTGGACCTCCGCGACGGGGAGATCCACGATGTCCCATTCGGCCCCCAAGTCCTCGGCCGCGTTCTGTTCAGGAACTTCAGTCAAGAAAGGCTCCTAGAGACTCAGGCCCCGACCTTCGACGCGCGCGACGTGGGCCACGTCCTTGTCTCCCCTACCGGAGAGACACACCACAACGGCTCCCTCCCCGGCGAACCGGGCTCCCTCGCGGAGAACGTACGCCACCGCGTGGGCGGATTCCAGCGCCGGGATGATCCCTTCCAGCCGAGCCAGGCGGTGGAAGGCGTCCAGCGCCTCGTCGTCGGTGACCGACGTGTACTCGGCGCGCCCCGAATCCTTGAGGAAGGAATGCTCCGGACCCACTCCCGGATAGTCCAGACCGGCCGATACCGAATGGGCCGGCGCGACCTGGCCATCCTCATCCTGGAGAAGATAGCTCAGCGATCCGTGAAGCACACCCGGCAACCCGGCCGACAGCGACGCGGAGTGCCGGTCCGTTCCGAGTCCCTCTCCCGCGGCCTCCACCCCCATCAGCGCGACGCCTTCGTCGGGCACGAAGGCGTGGAACATTCCCATGGCGTTGGACCCCCCGCCCACACACGCGACCACCACCGCGGGGAGCCGCCCCTCCGCCGCCAGGATCTGCTCGCGGGCCTCCCGCCCGATGATGGACTGGAATTCCCGCACCATGACCGGGAAGGGGTGTGGCCCCACCACCGACCCGATGATGTAGTGCGTCGTCTCCACGTGGGTGACCCAGTCGCGGATGGCCTCGTTGGTGGCGTCCTTGAGCGTGCGCGTACCCGACGAGACGGGGCGGACCTCCGCGCCCAGCAACTCCATGCGGTACACGTTGAGCGCCTGGCGCGCCACGTCCTCCTCGCCCATGTACACGACGCACTCCAGGTCGAAGAGCGCGCACGCGGTGGCCGTGGCCACGCCGTGCTGCCCCGCGCCCGTCTCGGCGATGATGCGCTTCTTCCCCATCCGCCGCGCCAGGAGCACCTGCCCCACCGTATTGTTGATCTTGTGGGCCCCCGTGTGGTTCAGGTCCTCGCGCTTGAGGTACACGCGGGGGTGGCCCGACGCCTCTTCCAGGCGCCGCGCTCGGTAGAGTGGCGTCGGCCGTCCCACGAAGTGGGTCAGCAGGTCGTCCAGTTCGTCGGTGAAGGAGGGATCACTCCGCGATCCCTCGAAGGCCTCCTCCAGTTCATCGAGCGCGCGGATGAGCGTCTCGGGAACGTAGCGCCCCCCGAATCTTCCGAACCTTCCCGTGCCGGCGGCGAATGCAGTCACCGATCGTCCTGTAGCTGAAACGCGGTTCACGGCCCCCGCGGGGCGCGACTCGCCCCCGCTTCGACCATGAATCGCTGGATGAGCGTGTGGTCCTTGATTCCCCTCTCGTACTCCACACCGGAACTCACGTCCACCACGTCGGGGAGGAATCGGGTGACGGCGTCCGATACGTTTTCCGGTGTCAGCCCCCCTGCGAGAATAAGCCGGATGCTCTCCGGCACAAGGGATCGAACCCCGGCGGCCATGCCCGGGTCCACCCGGGCCCCCGCCCCGCCCACGGCGCCCTCCTTCCACCCTTCCACGAGGATCCCGTCCACGACCTCCCCGTAGAGACGAATCCCCCGGGCGACGTCGTCCAGGCACCGTGCCCGCACCGCCTTCCAGACGCGGAAGCTCCCGCGCGCGGCCAGACGGGCCGCCATCTCGGGCGGCTCCGCGCCGTGGAGCTGCACGACCCCGGCACCCACGGCCTCGGCCACCTCGACCACCCGCTCTTCCGGTTCGTCCACCAGAACGGCCACGGCCGTCGCCGCGAGGCCGCGCACCAGCGCCGTCGCGGCCTCGAGGGTGACGCTGCGCCCGAACCCGGAGGAGAGGATCATCCCCAGGTACTCGGCTCCGGCCGTCTCGGCGGCGAGGGCGTCTTCGCGCCGCGTGAGCCCGCAGATCTTCACCCGCGGCGCGAGCCCGTCTCGCCGATCAGGCACGTGCACCCCGTCTCCGGACCTGCGCCGCCATCTCGCCCAGGACGGCGGCGGGATCTCCTCGTCTCAGGAGCGTCTCCCCGACGAGAACCGCGTCCACGCCGAGCGCCGCCAGGAACCCCACGTCGTCCGGACTCCTGATTCCGCTCTCCGACACCACGACCACGTGGGGCGGGATCTCCTCCAGGAGCCGCGCGGTGGTGTCCAGGTCCGTGGTGAAGGTGGAGAGATCCCGGTTGTTGATTCCGATCACGTCGGCTCCGGCCTCCAGCGCCCGGCGGACCTCGGACTCATGATGGGTCTCCACCAGGACGCCCAACCCCAGACCGCGAGCCTCCTCCAGGAGGGACCGGAGCTCCACGTCGGTGAGGATCCGCACGATCAGGAGGACGGCGTCGGCGCCGCCGGCACGCGCCTCCACGACCTGGATCGGGTCCAGCGTGAAGTCCTTGCGGAGAATGGGGATGCCCGTCGCGCGCCGCACCGCGGCGAGGTCGGCCAGGGAACCGCCGAAGTACTCGGCGTCGGTGAGCACGCTCAGCGCGGAAGCGCCCGCGGCCTCGTATCCGGACGTGAGAACCGCGGGGTCCAGTCCCGGCCGGATCTCCCCCGCGCCGGGGGAGCGGCGCTTGCACTCCGCGATCACCGACACCCGGTCGCCCCCGGCCAGTGCGGCTCTGAAGTCCATGGCGGCCGGGGCCGCCTCGGCGGCCGCCTCCAGCCCGTCCGCCGAGCCGCGGAGGTGCTCGACCTCCCGGCGCTTGGTGGCGACGATGGAGGCCAGGATCCCCGGCAGCGATGGCACTTCTTGCGATTCGGACAACGTTCGGGTATCCTTATTTCGGTTCCTGTTCGGGTTCCTCGACGAGGAAGTGTAGACCATGCCACTGACCAAGCGCCAGAAGCAGATCCTCGACTACATCGACGGATTCATCAAGGACATGGGGTACGCCCCCAGCTTCGAAGAGATCGCCGATGCCTTCGGGTACACGTCACTCGCCACGGTACACGAGCATCTGAGCAATCTGGAACGGAAGGGCTACATCCGGAAGTCGTACAACGAGAGCCGGTCCATCGAGTTGTCCAACCCCGGCGAAGGCCCGCCCGCGGTGGAGCTTCCCCTCCTCGGGGCCGTGGCCGCGGGGCTTCCCATCGAGGCCATCGAGGACACCGAGACCCTCGCGGTCCCGCAGGACATGGTGCGCCGCAACCGGGACAACTACGTCCTCCGGGTGGAAGGGAACTCCATGATCGAGGAGCAGATCCGGAACGGCGACTACATCGTGGTCCAGGCCCAGGCCACGGCCCAGGACGGCGAGATGGTGGTGGCGCTGGTCGGGGGCGATTCCGCCACCGTGAAGAAGCTCTATCGCGAGCCGGGCAACCGCATCCGCCTCCAGCCCGCCAACGCCACCATGGATCCCATCCTGGTGGACGCGTCCGACGTGCGGATCCAGGGCGTCGTGGTGGGCGTCATCCGGAAGTACTGACGTCCCGGAGGGTCGCCGACCTGAGGCGCTCGAGCACGTCGAGCGCCCGTCCCTCGTCGATGGATGCCGCAGCCCGTTCCACCGCGTCCGCCAGCGACGCGCCGCCCTCGCCGGGGGCACGCGCGACGTGGATGGCGGCGGCCGCGTTGAGGAGCACCGCCGTCCGAGCAGCCCCCCGGCCTCCGCCGAGCACCTCGAGGATGACGCGGGCGTTGTCCTCCGGCTCCCCACCGGCGAGCGAGTCGAGTGATACGCTCTCCACCCCCAACTCGTCCGGCGTGAGATCGTATTCCCGGATCCCGTCCGCCGAGAGCTCGCACACCCGGGTGTGACCCGACGGGCTGATCTCGTCCATCCCCGGCGCTCCGTGCACCACCATGGCCCTCAGGTGCCCCAGCTCCCCCAGCGCCCTCGCCACCAACCCCATGACGCGAGGGTCGGAGACGCCCACCACCTGCCGGCGGGCCCCGGCGGGATTGGTGAGGGGACCCAGGATGTTCATCAGGGTCGTCACGCCCAGCGCCTTCCGTACCGGTCCCACGTGGCGCATGGCCGGATGGAGGAGCGGAGCGAACATGAACACGATCCCCACCTCGTCGAGTACTTCGGCCATCCGTTCCGGCGTGAGGTCGATGCGCACTCCCAGCGCTTCGAGGACGTCGGCGCTCCCACTGCGGGACGTGAACGAGCGGTTCCCGTGTTTCGCCACCCGCACTCCGGCGCCCGCAGCC
>JAOUPR010000061.1 GCA_029879725.1 Gemmatimonadota bacterium
CCCGTGGCGTGCTCCTGGATCCGGGGCAGTTCCGCATGGTGGTGACCAATCTCGTCCACAACGCGTGCGAGGCTTCGGCCGGCGTCGGCGGCACGGTGTCCGTGGTCCTGCGGACCCGGGCGCCCGAATCGGGGTGGGACGACGCGCCCGGCTTGGCGGAGTTGACCGTCCGCGATACGGGGACCGGGATGGACGAGGACACCCGCGCGCACATCTTCGACCCCTTCTTCACCACCAAGGACACGGGAAAGGGGGTGGGTTTGGGGATGGCGGGGGTCTACGGAGCCGTGACGAGGTCGCAGGGATCCATCGAGGTACGGTCCGAACGCGGGGAGGGGACGGTGATCGAAGTCCGGTGGCCGCTCTGTGGGGAGTGCCTGGACCGCCGGTCGGGGACCTCGTGAGCGGGGACGCGGGACGCGGGCGCCGCGTGGCGCTGGTCACCGGGGCGTCTTCCGGGATCGGGCGGGGGCTCGCTCTGCGGCTGGCTGCCGACGGGTGGTCCGTGGCCCTGGTGGCCCGTCGTGGAGACCTGCTCGAAGAGGTGGCGCACGAAGTGCGCTCGGCGGGCGCGGAGGCCCTGGTGTGTGTGTGTGACATCGCCCTCCAGGACGAGGTGGTCCACACGGTGGACTCCGTGCGCTCGACCTGGGGCCCGGTGGACCTCCTGGTGGCCAACGCGGGAGTGAGCGAACGGACACCGGCCCATCGACTGGACGCGGCGCAGGTCGAACGCATCATGAGGGTGAACTTCCTGGGATGCGTATACGCCACGGAAGCGGTGCTGGGCGAGATGATCGAGCGGCGCGCGGGTCACCTGGTGGCGGTGGGGAGCCTGGCCGGATACGGAGGGCTCCCGTCCACCGCTGCCTATTCGGCCAGCAAGGGCGCGCTCCACAATTTCTTCGAGAGCCTCCGCATCGACCTGCGCGGGAGCGGCGTGGCCGTCACCGTGCTCACACCGGGGTACGTACGGACGGCCATCACCGGGCAGATCGCGCACCGAAGGCCGTTCCTCGTCGAGCTCGATCCGGCGGTGGACCGGATGTACCGGGCGATCCGGGACCGGAAGCCCCTCCTGACCTTTCCTCGCCCACTGTCGTCGTTGGCGTGGTGGGCACAGGTCTTCCCCGCGGGGTTGTACGATCGGTTGGTGGGCCGTGTCCCCCGCACGGGGAAGGAGAAGCGGTAGTCCGGATCAGTCCCTTCGGACCACCGTTCCGCCCTTCATCACCAGCACCACCTCGCGCAGCGCCGCGATGGAGGTCGAGGGATCTCCCTCCACGGCCACGAGGTCGGCCAGGAGCCCGGGACGCACCCATCCGCGGTCATCCAGGCCGAAGATCCGAGCATTCCCGGAGGTGGCGGTCTGAAGCGTCGCCAGCGGCGTCATCCCGTACTCC
This sequence comes from Gemmatimonadota bacterium, assembly GCA_029879725.1. GTDB lineage: Bacteria > Gemmatimonadota > Gemmatimonadetes > Longimicrobiales > Gaopeijiaceae > JAOUPR01. The sequence goes on from JAOUPR010000061.1 coordinate 1,404, forward strand.
ACCATGAGCTCCAGCTCCCGGACGTTGTCTCCGTGGGCGTACACCCCGACGTCACCCCCGAAGCAGATCTCGACGCCCGAAGTCAGAGCGGCCTCGAAGCTCTTGCGCTTGCGGAGGATGCGCTCGGGCGGCGCCTCCACCCCCTTCCTCCACCCGCCGTACTGCGCGATGGCGTCTCCCGCGGCGAGAGTGGGACAGAAGGCCACGCCACGGTCCGCCATGAAGCGGAACGTCTCCAGCGTTCCTCCGTCGCCGTGCTCGATGGTGCGCACGCCCGCCAGCGTGGCCCGTTCCATGGCTTCCGCCGTGGAGGCATGCGCCACCACGTTCCGTCCGGAGCTTCCCGCCACGTTCACCACCAGCGCCAGCTCCTCGACGGTGAACGTCGGGCGGGCTTCGCCCGAGGGACCCCAACGGTAGTCGGCGTACACCTTGACCCAGTCGACTCCTCGTCCGATCTGGTCGCGGGTGGCCCGCACGAGTTCGTCGTATCCGTCGGCTTCCTGGGCGCCCTTGGGGAGGCTCCATTCCGGCGCTCCCTTGGGGCCGTAGCTCCCCGTGGCGACCAGCGCGGGTCCGGCCACGAGCATCCTGGGGCCCGGGATCACGCCCTTCTCCACGGCGTCCCGTAGACCCACGTCGGAGTAGCCGGCGCCCTCGCTCCCGAGGTCCCTCACGGTGGTGATCCCGGCGAGGAGCGTGTTGCGGGCGTGGACGGTCGCCCGGGCCACCCGCTCGGCCCACGACTCGTGGAGCACCTGGTCCGTCCACGGCGTCTCGTCGTAGGGGTGGAGGAGGAGGTGGGAGTGCCCCTCGACCAGCCCCGGAAGAAGGGTCGCGTCCGGAAGGAGGATCTCGGTGGCCCCAGCCGGGAGCGGGAGGGAGGGGCCGGCGGACACGATGACGCCGTCGCGCACCAACACCGACCACCCCGGGTGCATGAGGGCCCCGTCGAACACCTGGCGGGGTCGGAGCACCACCGCGTCCTGCCCCTGGGCGGGAGGGGCGAGGAGGACGAGAGCCAGTCCTGCGGAGAGGATCCTGTTCATGGTTCGTTCGGGGTTGGTGTGGTCGGGACTCGACGACACCATCGGCCCTCGGGGACGATTCCTCAAGGGGGCACGCGCCGGGGGCCGTCCACCGGCGGGTCCAGGAGGGAAGGCCGTGCCCGTGACGGGGAGAGTCTCCGGGCCCCGTCGGCGTTTCCCCGGCGGCGCCGGCGGTCTATCTTCGTGTCCCATCACCATCCATCGCCATTCCCATGGGATGTTCATCATGACCGATCGTGTGACCACCATCCTGAGCGGACGCCGTGAGCGGCTCGAGCGGGTTCTCGGCCACCCTCTCGCCGCGCCGGATTTCGGCCAGGCGGGTCCGCTCCCCGAGAGGGTCCGGAGCTTCCTTCGCGAGGAGGCCGAGGACCTGTACTGGAACGAGTTGGAGTGGGAGCACATCACCGATGAAGAGGCGTTGGAGGCGGGGCCTTTGACCGAGTTGGCCTTTCCGGGGTTCCTCGCGTTCATCAGGGGTCTTCTCCTCACCGAGGTCATGCCCGACGCCCTGGCTCCGGCCAGCCCGCGTCCGGGCGTGGTCGAGGACGTCCTGCGCTTCCTCACCGGACGTGTGGTGGAGTTGCAGGATCAGGTGGGGTCCTCGGACGAGGCGGACGCGGATCGGATGCGCAGCGAAGCCGACATGACCAGCCGCCTCATCGATCTGGTGCTGTACCGTTTCCACGGCCTCTCCCCCGAAGACGTGGAGCGCGCCGAGGCGGCCCGGGCCGGCTGAGGCGTGGCGGCATGGCTCCGGGGGTGTTCGGGCTGACGAGGCTCGGTCCGGCGGTTCGGCCGGGACGTCCCTACCTGGCCGGCGCCCCCATGCTGGTGGCCCACCGGGGCGGGGCCGCGCTGGCGCCGGAGAACACGCTCGAGGCGTTCCGCGCCGCCGTCGAGGTATGGGGGGCGGACATGCTGGAGATGGATGTCCGGCTCACCCGGGACGGCGAGGTCGTGGTCATTCACGATGCCACCGTGGATCGCACCACCGACGGGAGCGGCGCGGTGGCCGATCTCACCCTGGACCGGCTCCAGGCCCTGGACGCGGGCTTCCGCTTCGCCGATCCCGACGGCGTGCATTCGTTCAGAGGGAAGGGGGTGGTGGTTCCTCGATTCGAAGACGTGCTCGCCGCCCTTCCGGGCGTGCGCATGAACGTCGAGGCGAAGGAAGCGCAGGTCGCGGCGCCCCTGGTCCGGATCATCCGGGACCACGGCGCGGAGCATCGGGTGCTCGTGGCCGCGGAGTACGAAGCGTCCCGACGCTCGGTCCGCGGTTATCCGGGGCCGTGGGGGGCCAGCCGCGCGCAGGTCCTCCTCTTCTGGCTCCTCCACCGCCTCCCGCGAGGCGGTCCCTATACGCCGGGCGCCGACGTGTTCCAGGTACCCCCCTCCTGGAAGGGCCTTTCCGTCGTCACGCGTCGCTTCGTTCGGTTCGCGCAGCGCCGAAACATCCCGGTCCATGTCTGGACGGTGGATGAGCCGGATGAGATGCGGCGCCTCCTCGCGTTGGGGGTGGATGCCATCCAGACCGACCGCCCGGACCGTCTCGCGGAGGTCCTGGTCGAGGAGAGGGGGCGGACACCGCCGCCGGGACTCCGGGACTCCCCGGTCCGGTGAGCCCGCGGGGAGGCACCTCGGAACTCCTGGCGCGCTTCGCGCGCGAGGTGGACGCGGCGGGTATCCGGGCGTCCAGCGCTCCCCTGGTGGTGGCGGTCTCCGGAGGGATGGACTCCATGGTGCTCCTCCACCTTCTCCGTTTTGGTGGCTACCTGGAGCCGTCCCGGATCGTGGTCGCCTCGTTCGACCACGGGATGAGACCGGAGAGCGCCTCCGACGTTTCGTGGGTGCGGGGCGTCGCCCGGGCCTGGGGCGTGGACTTCCGGGGTGCGCGTGCGGACGGCCTTCCCTCCGGCGAGGAGGGCGCGCGGGTTGCCCGGCATCGTTTCCTGAGGGAGGTGCGGAACGCGGTGGGGGCGGAGTGGATCGCGACGGGTCACCACGCCGACGATCAGGCCGAGACGGTCCTGTTCCGCGTGCTGCGCGGGACCGGGATCCGCGGGCTCGCCGGAATGTCCACTCTGGGGTCCGGGTTGTGGAGACCGCTCCTGGACATGTGGGAGGAGGAGTTGGCCCGGTACGCGCGGGAACGTGGAGTGGGGTGGCGGGACGATCCCACCAACCGCGACCTGAGGTACAGCCGCAACGCCATCCGCCACGTCCTCATCCCGGCCGCGGAGGCCCGCGTCCATCCCGGCGCCCGGCGGGCGCTGATCCGTCTGGCCGAGACGGCGCGGGCCGACGAGTCGGCCTGGATCTCGCTCCTCCCCGGACTCCTGGCTCCGCTGGACGTGACCGAGGGCGAGGCGGGGATTTCGTTCCTGCGGGAGAGGATGCTGGCCTACCACCCCGCGGTCCAGGCCAGGCTGGCTCGACACCTGGCGGCGCGGGCCGGACTCTCCCTCGGCTCCGTCGGAACCCGAAGGGTGGTGGAGTTTACTAGCTCCGGCCAGAGTGGGCACGCGGTCTCCCTCGCGTCCGGTGCGGAGTGTCGGCGCGAGTTCGATCGCATTGTGATGGGTGCCGCGGTCGGCGCGGGAGAAGACACCGTGCTCGTCGTGGAGGGTACGACGGTAGGGGAGGGGAAGGTGGTGCTGGGCGGCAGGGCGTATCGGGTGTCCTGGGGGACACCGGCGGCGCTCGAAGCCCGGTGGGGGCTCCGTCTGGATCCCGAGACCGTCTCCTTTCCCCTCCGCATCCGGTCGTGGGTACCGGGTGACCGCATCCGCACCCATGGGGGAACCAGGAAGCTGAAGAAGTGCTTTCTCGAAGCTCGGCTACCCCCCGGGGAGAGACACCGGGTACCGGTGGTGACCGACGCAGGGGGGCGCGTACTATGGGTGCCCGGAGTTGCCGAGGCCGCGGGGGTTGCCCCGCCCACGGATCGACAATCCTTCCGTATCGGACTGGACCATGCCTGAACTGACGGAGAACACACAGCTCGGAGGGCAGAGCCTCCACCGGATCGTCTTCCCGGAGGAGGACGTGCAGCGGCGGGTGCGCGAGCTGGGAGAGGAGATCACCCGTACGTATCAGGCGTCGGATCGACTCCTCCTCCTGGGGCTCCTGAAGGGTTCCTTCATCTTCATGGCGGACCTCGTACGCGCCGTCCACCTCCCCCTGCATGTGGACTTCCTCGTCGCCTCCAGCTATGGATCCGGTACGGTTTCGAGTGGAGACGTTCGCCTCCTGTACGACCCGGAAGCTTCGTTGAAGGGGCGTGCCGTCGTGCTGGTGGAGGACATCGTCGATACCGGCACCACGCTGGACCGGCTTCTTCCGCGACTGGAGGCGAGGGGACCCACCAGCCTGGAAATCTGTACCTTGTTGCACAAGCGTGCGTCCAGCCCGACCCAGGTGCCACGTTGGGTGGGGTTCGAGGCGCCGGATGAATTCCTCGTGGGATATGGACTCGACTACGCCGAGGACTTTCGCCACCTGCCCTATATCGCCAGCCTGTAGGAATCGCCGCAGGCCGGCCTCCTGAAAGAGTATGATGCCCGACAAAGAACCGACCCCACCCGATTCCGAGAATCGCTGGTCCCGCTTCAGCAAGACCGGCGCGTTCTGGATGCTCATGCTCATGGTCCTCTTCCTCCTCATGCAGGTGATGAGGGGCGCGGGGGACCGGGTGAACGAGTTCACGTATTCCGAGTTCCTGGACGAGGTGGACGCCGGCAACATCAACGAGGTCACGTTCAAGGGGAATCGACGCCTGGAGGGGGAGTTGAAGTCCCCCGTGGCCCGCGGCGAAGCGGAGATCGTGGAGTTCTGGGTGGTCACACCCGGAAGCGACACGGAAAAGCTGGAGGAACGTCTCATCGACTCCGGCGCTCTGGTGAGCGCCGAGGTTCCCGAAGCCGGGTTCGGCGTGATCCTCATGAACTTCCTCCCCTGGATCCTCATCATCGCCGTGTGGATCTGGCTGTTCCGCACCATGCAGGGCGGGGGGAACCGCGCGTTCCAGTTCGGGCGGTCCAAGGCGAAGCTCATCTCGCCGGACACACCCAAGGTGACGTTCGCCGACGTCGCCGGCGCCGACGAAGCCAAGCAGGAACTCGAGGAGATCATCGAGTTCCTCAAGGACCCGGGCCGGTTTTCGCGCCTGGGCGGGAGACTCCCCAAGGGCGTGCTCCTCGTCGGGCCTCCGGGGACGGGGAAGACCCTTCTGGCGCGGGCCGTGGCGGGAGAGGCGGGCCGTCCGTTCTTCCAGATGTCGGGATCCGACTTCGTGGAGATGTTCGTGGGCGTGGGCGCCTCGCGGGTGCGGGATCTCTTCGAGCAGGGGAAGGCCCACGCGCCGTGCATCATCTTCGTGGACGAGATCGACGCCGTGGGCCGCCATCGCGGCGCCGGCCTGGGCGGAGGGCACGACGAACGGGAGCAGACGCTGAACGCCCTCCTGGTGGAGATGGACGGATTCGAGAGCAACGAGGGGGTGATCCTCCTCGCGGCGACCAACCGCCCCGACGTCCTCGACCCGGCGCTCCTGCGCCCGGGCCGCTTCGACCGCCAGGTGGTGGTCGACGCTCCCGACGTCCGGGGGAGGGAGGGGATCCTGCGGGTCCACGCGAAGAAGCTTCCCCTGGCCGACGACGTCGAGTTGGGCGTCATCGCCCGCGGCACTCCGGGGATGTCCGGCGCCGACCTGGAGAACATCTGCAACGAGGCGGCGCTCCTCGCCGCGCGCAACGGCGCCGATCTGGTGGCCATGGACCACTTCGAGCGCGCCCGCGACAAGATCATGCTGGGCACGGAGCGACGAAGCCTGGTGCTCACGGAGCGCGAGCGGAAGCTCACGGCGTACCACGAGGCGGGGCACGCGGTGCTGGGGTTGAAGATCCCCGGCCTCGACCCGGTCCACAAGGTGACCATCGTGCCCCGGGGCCGGGCCCTGGGGATCACGGCGAGCCTCCCCGAGGAGGACCGCCATTCCTACACGAAGGAGTGGCTCGAGGGCCAGTTGGCCATGCTGTACGGCGGACGCGTGGCCGAGGAGATGATCTTCGGGCTGGGCGCGGTCACCACGGGCGCGGGGAACGACATCGAACGGGCCACGCAGATCGCCCGCAGGATGGTCACCCAGTTCGGGATGAGCGACGTCATCGGCCTGATGGCGGTGGGCGATTCGGAGCACGAAGTCTTCCTGGGGAGGGAGATCGGGCAACGCCGCACGGTCTCCGGGCACACGGCCCGCCTGGTGGACGAGGAGGTGAAGAACATCGTGGACGACGCGCATCAGCGGGCCCGCACGGTGCTCGAAGAGCACAAGGACCTGCTCGAGTCCATCGCCCAGGCACTCCTCGACCGCGAAACGCTGGATCGGGTGGAGATCGAGATGCTGGAAGCCGGTACTCCTCTCCCTCCCCTCCTGTCCGCCGAGGTCCTTCCGGCGCTCCCCGTGGAAGCGGAACCCGCGCCGGGAGCGGTGGTGGAGGCGGAGCCCGGTGCCGCGGGGGCACCTCCCGGGTGAGTCCGGCGGCGCCCCCACCCGGTCGGGGCGTCTGGAAGACCCGTGCGGGAGACATCCCCGTGGAGCGGGCTCTCGTCGTCGGCATCCTGAACCTGACACCGGATTCCTTCTGGGACGGAGGGAGGGTCCACGGGGTGGAGGCGGCGCTCGCCGCCGCCCGGGCCATGGTGGCGTCGGGCGCGGGGATGATCGACGTGGGGGGCGAGTCCACGCGTCCCGGTGCCGGGGAGGTCCCTCCCGGGGAGGAGATGTCCCGGATCCTCCCCTTCATCGAGGCCGCCGCCGAGTCGCTGGGCGTGCCCATCTCGGTGGACACGCGCAAGGCAGTCGTGGCGCGGGCCGCATTGGACGCCGGCGCGGCGGTGATCAACGACGTTTCCGGACTCGCCCACGACCCCTCCATGGCGGGGGTGGTCGCTGGATCGGGCGCGGGCGTGGTGATCATGCACATGCGCGGGACTCCGGAGACCATGGCGGGGCTCACGGACTACGGACATCCGGGAGCCGACGTGGCCCGAGAGCTGCGCGGGGCGGTGGAGCGGGCCCTCGCGGCCGGCGTGGACCCCGCGGCGGTGGTCGTGGACCCGGGGCTGGGATTCGCCAAGACGCCGGAACAGACCCTCGCTCTGCTCGGAGACCTGTCCACCGTCACGGCGCTGGGGTATCCGGTGCTGGTGGGCCCCAGTCGAAAGAGCTTCATCGGCCGGGTGGCGGGAGTCGATCCGGGGGATCGACTCCCGGGCACCATCGCGGCTTGCGTCATGGCCTATCTTGAGGGCGCGCGCATCTTTCGCGTGCACGACGTCGACCCGGTGGTTCAGGCCCTGGCGGTAGCCCGGGCCGCGGGCGAGTCGAGGACCAACCGATCGGGGGCGGCATGAACGGGCTCTGGGACCAACTCCACTTCCTCCACCCGGATTGGAGAGACGCGGTACAGATCGCGCTCGTCACGGTGCTCGTGTACCGGCTCCTCCTGGTCGTCCAGCGCACGCGGGGGATGCAGATCTTCACGGGAGTCGTGTTGCTGGGCCTGTCGTATCAGGCGTCGGTGCTCCTGGACTTCTACCTCATCCAGTACATCCTCCGGAACCTCTTCCAGTACGGCGCCATCGCGGCGTTGGTCGTGTTCCAGCCGGAGCTCCGCGCCGCCCTGGCGCGTCTGGGCCGGAGCCGCATGATCCGCGCCTTCCAGCGCATGGAGGGTTCACGCGTGGCGGACGAGATCGTGTCCGCCTGTGAGCGCCTCTCGCGGGCGCGACACGGCGCCATCATCGCGGTGGAGCGCGACGTGGGATTGGACGAGTACGCCGACACGGGAAGCTCCGTGGACGCCCGGGTGTCCGCCGAGATGCTGGTCACCATCTTCACGCCGTTGTCGCCTCTCCACGACGGGGCCGTCCTGATCCGGGGAGACACCATCACCACCGCGGGGGCCATCCTCCCCCTGACCCAGTCGTCCGTCACGGATCGATCTCTGGGGACGCGGCACCGAGCCGCCCTGGGGCTCAGCGAGGAGACGGATGCCGTGGTGATCGTGGTGAGCGAGGAGACCGCGCAGGTCTCACTGGCCAGCGGAGGACGGCTCGAGCGGGGCGTTTCCACCGACCGCCTGCGGCAGTTGCTCTACGGCCCGTCCGCCGAGCGCGAGGCGTCGAGCCCGGCGGTTCCGTCCGTTTCCGCGGGTTGAGAAGCCCGTGAATCGGTGTCGTCGGGGCACGTTCGGATGGGCTTGACCGCTCTCGTTGACACGTCACTCGGGGCACCCGTACATTTGGCGGGTTCATTTTCAGCACGACGCCGCCAGTGGCGGCCTTCCAGGAGCGAGCCTTGTCCGGCACCCAGTATCAGCTACTGACGCTCTTCGCAGACGGGGGGTGGATGATGTACCCCCTCGTCCTGTGTTCGCTCATCGCCCTCGGCGTGATCCTCGCCAAGGGGTGGACCCTCTGGGTCGCCCACAGGGGCACGCACACGGTTCTCCAGGAGGTGGAGGAGGCCGCCATGGGGGGCCGGATCGACGACGCCGTGGCCATCGCGTCGTCCACGCCCGGCCCGGCCGCCGCCATCCTCATGGCGGGGCTCCGGCGGATCCGGTCCGGCACGCTCGTGGACGGGGAGCTTGAAAAGGCCGTCTCCACCACGGGGACCATCGAGCTCGGATTCCTCGAGCGGGGGCTGGTCATCCTGGCCACCATCGCCAACGTGGCGCCCCTCATGGGCTTCCTGGGCACCGTCGCCGGGATGATCCTGGCGTTCGGCGCCATCGAGGCGGCGGGGAACGTGGACCCGACGCTGGTCGCCGGGGGCATCAAGGTGGCGCTCCTCACGACGGCCGCGGGACTGGTGATCGCGGTGCCCGTGAACATCTCCTACAACTTCTTCGTGACCCGCATCGACAGCTTGATCCTCGATATGGAGCAGGGGTCCCAGAAGATCATCAACGTCGCCTGGGATCTCGAGAAGAAGGGATCCCTGGAGATCAAGAAGAAGGAGCCGACGCCGCGGGTGGTGTCCACCATGCCGCCGGCGCCGACCCCGCCGGCATGACGCCGGCAGTGATGGTGGGGAACCTTTTCACACTTCCTCCAGTAAGTCTCCAGGACCACCAGAGGACCGAAACATGGCAGTGATCAACAACAAGAAGTCGAGGGTCGGGGGTGAGGTGCCGATGTCGTCCACGGCCGATATCGCCTTCCTCCTCCTGATCTTCTTCCTGGTCACCACGACCTTCCCCAAGGACAAGGGCCTGGCCATCGTCCTCCCGGAGGAGGCCGAGGAGGTCCAGGTGAGCCAGAAGAACATCCTCCACCTCATCATCCAGGCCAACGGTCTGGTGGACGTGAAGCGAGGGGAGAGCCAGCAGGTTCAGACCATGCGGGCGGCGGAGATCGAGAGCCTGTGGAGGCAGGAGGTAGCCGCCAACCCGAACCTCATCGCGGCGGTCAAGACCGATCCCACCGCGCCGTACAAGTTCATGGTGGATGTGCTCGACGCGCTGCACAGCGCGAACGCCGAGCGGATCTCCCTGCAGGTACTGGAGAACTGACCCATGTCCATGAAGGGTGGCTTCAAGCGCAAGAACAAGGCGTCGGAGGAGATCCCCTCCTCGTCCCTGGCGGACATCGCCTTCCTCCTCCTCATCTTCTTCATGGTCACCACCGTGTTCCAGCGGGACAAGGACCGGCGCATCGAGTGGACCGAGGCCGAGGCGGCCCAGAAGATCGACGAGAAGCAGAAGAACATCCTGAACATCTGGATGGAGCGGGACGGCGCGATCTTCATCAATGACCAGGAATACCAGATGGCCGAGGTTTCCCAGGTCGTGGGCCCGCTCTACGCGGCGTCGGATCGCGCTCTGGTGATCTCCATCCGGGGCGATCGTGAGGTTCCGTATCGCTTCATGGATCAGGTGCAGAAGGAACTGGTGGCCGCGGGCGTGGTACGCGTCGTGTTCGCCACCCAACTGGAGCAGAGCATGCAAAGGGAGAGACGATGAACGCGCAGGCAGTGCCGGCCGGAGCGGACGTCAACGGAACCGCGAACGACCAGTTCAAGCAGTCGTTCAGTTCCTGGTTCTGGGGATCGATGATCGCGGCGACGGCCATCCACTTCATGATCTTCGCCTTCTGGCCGGAGTTGGAGACGGAAGACTTCTCCTTCACCTCCGAAGAGCTGGAGGCCATCGAGCTCCCTCCGGAGATCGAGATCCCACCGCCGCCTCAGCAGATCTCCCGGCCCGCGACGCCGGTGATCGCCGCGGCGGAGATCAACGAGGACATCACGATCGCGCCCACGACCTTCGAGGACAATCCGGTGGAGAACCTGCCGCCGCCCCCCGAGGACGCGGGTCAGGATCTCTCGGCCGCGCCGACGTTCACGCCCTTCACCGTGGCTCCCGACATCAGGAACCGGGGTGACGTGATCCGGGCCATGGAGCGGGAGTATCCCCCGCTCCTCCGGGACGCCGGAATCGGCGGTCAGGTGAAGGTGTACTTCTTCATCGACGAGAACGGTGTGGTGAGGGATCGCCGGATCGACCAGAGTTCCGGTCACCAGGCGCTGGACGACGCCGCGCTCAAGGTCGCGGAGGTGTACCAGTTCACGCCGGCCATGAACCGTGACAAGAAGGTCCCCGTGTGGGTGTCCTTCGCAATTACGTTCCAGGTTCGGTAGCCCGGAAGCCTGGAAGGCCAGTGAAAAGGGACCTCGCCGGGATTCCGGCGAGGTCCCTTTTTTGTGGTTCGTCGGTTTGGTTCAACGGGGGCGGGGGTACCTCCGCCCATTGCGCGAGTGTAGAATGGAGTCCATGTACGCGGAGCGACTTGCCCGTAATCTCCCGCGGGTGCGTGAACGCATCATGCGAGCCGCGGAGGCGTCGGGACGATCGGCGTCCGATGTGCGGCTGATCGCGGTGACGAAGGGTCACCCGGCGGAAGCGGTCGCGGCGGCCCTGGGTGAGGGGCTGGCCGACCTGGGTGAGAATCGCGTGGAGGAGTTGGCCGCGAAGGCGGCTGCGGTGGGGCCGGCGGAGACGGTCCACTGGCACATGATCGGCCACCTGCAGCGGCGACAGGCCGGGGTGGCGGTGCGGCACGCGGATCTTATCCACTCGGTGGACTCGCTCAGGTTGGGGGACCGCCTTTCACGGCTGGCGGAAGGCGAAGGAAAGAGGGTGGCCGTTCTCGCCCAGGTGAACACGTCCGGCGAAGAGGCCAAGAGCGGCTTCTCCTCGGGAGAGGCGGTGGAGGCGGTCCACGCCCTCGCGGAGATGGACAGGCTGGAAGTACGAGGACTCATGACCATGGCGCCGTTCATCGATGACGACGACGTGATCCGGGGAGCCTTCCGGAGACTACGGGAGATACGGGACCAGGCGGCGAAGGTCGTTCCGGCCTTGGGAAGGGAACTTTCCATGGGGATGACCCATGACCTGGAGATCGCCATCGAGGAGGGGAGCACCATGGTCCGCATCGGGACGGCACTATTCGGGGAGCGAGCGTGATGATCGACCTCACACCGTTGGACGTACGGAACAAGCGCGGCGATTTCAAGAAGGGGCTGCGGGGGTACGAGACGCAGGAGGTGGATTCCTTTCTCGAGATCGTATCGGAGCGCCTCGAGGCACTGGTCCGCGAGAACATGGTTCTCAAGGAGCGTCTCCACTCCACCCAGGAGCAGCTCAACTCCCAGTCGGGGCGGGAGAAGGCGGTCCAGGAGGCACTGGTCACGGCGCAGGAGCTCCGCACCGATATCCGCGGCCAGGCACAGAAGGAAGCCGAGCTCATCCGCAACGAGGCACAGGCGGATGCCCGCAGGGTGATCAAACATGCCCAGGCGCAGGTGCTCAAGCTCCAGGAAGTCCTGGCGGAGCTGGAACGCCGGCGTTCCCGCTTCCTCAAGTTGCTGCGGCAGCTCCTGGAGCGCGAGCTCGACGGGGTGGAGGTGGAAGAGGGCCGGAAGCCGCTCGAGGAGTTCGCCGTGGAGCTCGAGCTGGGAGCCGGGAAGGCTGGGTCCGGGGCGGCGGCCTCCACCAGGAAGGGTGCCTCGAAGGGTGCAGCGGGGGCACCGGAGACCGCCCCCGACGCCGAGACCGAGGTGACCACCGAGGTGGTGGAGGCCCCCACCGGCGAGGCCCTGTCCCTGGAGTTTCCCGAGGACAAGGCGGGGGGGATCACGGCCTGACCGGCCCCGCTCCCCCGTTCTGATCACGATTCCTTCGTTCATTCCGGTCGCAGGGTGCCGTTGGCCCCACGACCGATATTCCCACGCACGGTATGTCGTATCCTGAATTGCCCGGCCGTCTCCAGGAAGTGGAGGAGGAGACCCTAGCGCGTTGGCGCGAGGAAGACCTCTTCAGCAAGACCATGGAGGCCAACGCCGAAGGGGAACCCTTCGTCTTCTTCGAGGGTCCGCCCACGGCCAACGGCCGGCCCGGGTTGCACCACATCATCAGCCGGACCATCAAGGATCTGGTCTGCCGCCACCGGAGCATGGAGGGGCGAAGCGTCACGCGCATCGCCGGGTGGGACACCCACGGGCTCCCCGTGGAGATCGAGGCCGAGAAGCGGCTCGGGATCAGCGGGAAGCCCGAGATCGAGGCGGTGGGCATCGCCCGCTTCAACGAGGTATGCCGCGACTCCGTCTTCACCTACAAGGAGGAGTGGGAGAACCTTTCGGAGCGCATCGCCTACTGGCTGGACTACTCCCGCCCGTACGTGACCTTCCACCCCGAGTACGTGGAATCGGTGTGGTGGATCCTCAAGGAGCTGGCCGACAAGGGACTCCTCTATCGGGGGCACAAGAGCGTGCCCTACTGCCCCCGGTGCGGGACCGCGCTCTCCTCCCACGAGGTGGCGCAGGGGTACCGTGACGTGGAGGATCCGTCCCTCACCTTCCGTGCCCGCATCGTGGAGGAGGACGCGGGTGGAGAGGCGCGTAGCTTCCTGGTCTGGACCACAACGCCATGGACGGTCCCGTCCAACGTGGGTCTCGCGGTACATCCCGGTCTACGCTACGTGGAAGTGCTCCACGAGGGCGAACGTGTCATCGTCGCCGAGGCCCGGGCGGAAGCCATCTTCGGCGAGGACGCGGAGATCGTGGGGCGCTATTCGGGGGCGGAGTTGGCCGGTACGCGCTACGAGCGGCCCCTCGATCTGGTGACGGCGCCGGAGGATCCGCAGAACGCGTGGACCGTGGTGGCCGAGGACTTCGTCAGCGCGGACGACGGTACCGGGATCGTGCACATGGCCCCCGCGTTCGGGGCCGACGACTACGAGGCGGGGCGGCGCCACGGCCTTCCCATGCTCAACCCGCTGGACGAGGCGGGGTGCTTCCACCCCGGAATCCCGGTGGTGGGGGGGATGTTCGCCAAGGATGCCGATCCCGTGCTGGTGGAGGAGTTGCGGGAGCGGGGCGGGCTGTTCCACATCGCGTCGGCGGTTCACAGCTATCCCCACTGCTGGCGGTGCGATTCGCCCCTCCTCTACGTCGCCCGGCATTCGTGGTTCGCCGCCACCTCCACGGTCAAGGACCGGATGCTCGCCAACAACGCCCAGGTGAACTGGTGTCCGCCGGAAGTGGGCGAGAAGAGGTTCGGTGAATGGCTCCGGGGGAACGTGGACTGGGCCCTCTCCCGCGACCGCTACTGGGGAACGCCGCTCCCGGTCTGGGTCTGCGACGAAGACGAGGATCACGTCACCTGGGTGGGCTCCCTGGCCGAGTTGGGTGAGAAGGCGGGGGGGCTCCCGGACGGCTTCGATCCGCACCGGCCCTTCATCGACGAGGTGACGTGGGGGTGCGAACGCTGTGCCGGTACCATGCGCCGCTCACCGGCGGTGATCGACGTGTGGTTCGATTCCGGGTCCATGCCCTACGCCCAGTGGCACTATCCCTTCGAGAACCGTGAGGAGTTCGACGCCCACTTTCCCGCCGATTTCATCTGCGAGGGGCTGGACCAGACGCGGGGGTGGTTCTACTCCCTCATGGCCATCTCCACCATGCTGGGGCGAGGACCTTCCTTCCGGAACGTGGTGGTCAACGATCTGATCCTCGACGCCGAGGGGCAGAAGATGTCCAAGTCCCGGGGGAACACGGTGGATCCCTGGGACGCCATCGCGGACCACGGGGCCGACGGGTTGAGGTGGTATCTGATCACGTCGTCGAACCCGTGGGTGCCCAAGCGATACGATCCGGCGGGCGTGAAGGAAGCGGCCCGGAAGTTCTTCGATACGCTCTTCAACACCTACCGCTTCTTCGCGCTCTACGCGGGGACGGACGGGTGGACTCCGTCGGACGCCGATCCGCGGCCCGGGGATCGGGCACTCATCGACCGATGGCTCCTCTCCCGGCTGGAGACCCTGGCGGGGGACGTCACCCGGGAGATGGACGCGTACCAGTTGACCCGTGCCTACCGGGCACTGGGCGAGTTCGTGGTGGAGGACCTCTCCAACTGGTACGTTCGGCGCAGCCGCCCCCGGTTCTGGGGGAACGCGGACGACGCGGACGCGCGTTCGGCCTTCCGGACGCTGTGGGAAGCGCTGCGCACCGTGGCCGTTCTGGCGGCCCCGGTGGTTCCTTTCACGGCGGACTGGATCCATCGCGCCCTCACGGGTGAGAGCGTCCATCTTCAGCGGTATCCCGAGCCCTCCGGAGCGTCGGACCCCGCGCTGGAGGAGGACATGGTGGCCGTGCGCACGCTGGTGTCGCTGGGGCGGGCCGCCCGCGAGGAGGTCCGGATCCGCGTGCGGCAACCTCTGGGGAGGATGGTGGCGGTCGTACCCGGCGGGCGTGCCTTGGAGGATGACGTCCTGGCCCTGGTCAGGGAGGAACTGAACGTGAAGGGCGTGGAGTTCCTCTCCTCGTCGGCGGGGTTGGTCACCCTGGTTGCGCGGCCCAACTTCCGGGCTCTGGGTCCGCGCTTCGGGAACCGGACCCAGGCGGCGGCGGACGCCATCCGGGAACTCTCCCAGGAGGTGCTGGCCACCTTCCAGGGAGGTGGGGCCGTCGAGGTGGAGGTGGACGGCGCGCGCCACTCTCTGGAGCCGGGGGATCTCGAGGTGGTGCAGGAGGCTTCGGGTGAGCTGGTCGTGAAGGGGGAAGGCGGGTACACCGCCGCCCTGGACCCGTCGCTCACCGATGCGCTGGTCTCCGAAGGAGTGGCGCGCGAGTTGGTGAGTCGGATCCAGCGGCTCCGCAAGGATGCCGGCCTGGAGATCACGGACCGGATCCATCTCGGGGTCGGGGGGCCCTCGTCGGTCCAGGAGGCCGCCCGGGAGCACGCCGAATTCATCGGCGGGGAGACCCTCGCCGTGGAGATGGACGTGGGCGGTCCCGAGGTGTGCGGCGCGCTGGAGCACAGGCAGGAAGTGGACCTGGACGGTGTGCCGGTCACGATCGGGCTCCGGGCAGTGCCCACTTGAGTACCGGGGAGGGACTCCATCGTCTGGTGGTGCAGCCGGGCGAAGAGACTCGCCTGGACCGGTTCGTCTCGGAGGCGCTCGGGTTGTCGCGGAGCCGGGTCCAGAAGCTCATCGACGCCGGCCGGGTATCGGTGTCCGGGCGCGCGGCCCGCAAGTCGGAGCGACTCGACGCGGGCGCCGAGGTCGTGGTGGAGGTTCCCCCTCCCGCGCCCGTGGAGATGCTTCCCGAGGACATCCCCCTGGACATCGTCCATGAAGACGGCTCGCTGGTGGTGGTCAACAAGGCCGCGGGGATGGTGGTCCACCCGGCGCCGGGGCATCGCTCCGGGACGCTGGTGAACGCGTTGTTGCACCACGTGAAGGACCTTTCCGGGGTGGGGGGACGGCTCCGGCCGGGGATCGTCCACCGGCTGGACCGGGACACGTCGGGGCTGCTCGTGGTCGCCAAGAACGACCAGGCCCACATCGCACTCTCCCTGGCGCTCAAGGAACGGCGCATCAAGCGGATCTATCTCGCCGCGGCGTGGGGTCATCTGGCGGAATCTCCGGTCACGGTGGATGCGCCCATCGGACGCGACCCCCGGCACCGGGAACGCATGGCCGTGGTGGAGGCCGGGCGCCGGGCGGTGACGCGGGTGCGCGCGCGGGAGCGCTGGAACGCGGCGGAACTGCTGGACGTCGCGCTCCAGACCGGTCGCACGCATCAGATCCGTGTTCACCTGGCGCATCTCGGGCATCCGGTGGTGGGAGACCCTGTATACGGAGCGGGGTGGGAGCGGGGAATGTCCGGCCCGCAACAGGGGTGGGCCCGTGAGTTGGCCCGCAGGACGCCTCGCCAATTCCTCCACGCCGCGCGGTTGTCGTTCGACCATCCCGGGACGGGGGTGAAACTGAGCTTCCACGCACCGCTTCCCGAGGACCTCCGACCCGCCCTCGAGTGGGGGAGGGGCCTTTTTTTCGAGGGGGATCAACACGATACTTAGGGCCGCATTCGTGTCGGAACTCGCCTACGCAGTGACGTTCCGCGCGGTTGCCCGCGTCCGGAGTTCGGGTTGGTTCCCAAAGAGCGTTGGTGATGTCGGATCTCGATCCCAAATTGACATTCGAGAGCTTCGTCGTTGGTCCAGCCAATCGGTTGGCCAGTGCCGCGGCGCGCCGTGCGGCGGACTCTCCCGGAACGAGCTACAACCCCATCTTCATGTACTCGGCGTCGGGGTTGGGGAAATCGCACATCCTCAGCGCGGTGGCCCATCAGGCGAAGAAGAGCCACCCGAAGGCCAGGATCTCGTACATCACGCTGGAGGAGTACCTCGCCGAGATGGCCGGCGCTCTCGAGAAGGGAGAGCGGGAGCAGTTCAAGGATCGCTACGGCGAGATGAACATCCTCCTTCTGGATGACGTCCAGTTCCTGACGGGGCAACCGGAAGCGCAGGAAATGCTCCTGCGCACGTTGGACCACCTCACGTCGGTGGGGCGGCAGATCGTGCTGGCGAGCGACCGCCCTCCGGCCGAGATCAACGGGCTGGATGCGCGCCTTCTCTCCAGATTCTCCGGCGGGCTCATCGTCGATATCGGGATGCCCGAGTACGAGACCCGCGTCGCCATCATCAGGAAGAAGGCGGAGGCCCGGAATCAGTCGCTTCTCACGGGTGTCGCCGAGATGCTGGGGAAGTATCCCTTCCGCAACGTGCGTGAGTTGGGGGGGGCCCTCAACAAGATCTTCGCGACGCAGGATCTGGAGGACCGTCAGGTCACTCCCCAGGAGATCGCCGACCTCATGGGAGGGGAGCAGGCGGAAGGGGAGGGAAGCCGCGACGCCTTCAGTTCGTTCCTCTCGCAACTCTCCCAGACCGTGTCCGAGTCGGTGGAGGCGAACGAAGCGCCCTGGCGGAAGGCCGTGCGTGAGGCGGTGGACCTGGCCGAGCGGGAGGGATTCTCCGCCGATCTCATCAAGGGATTCCTCGACGGGTACGAGCCCAAGCAGTGGAAGGAGATCGTGGCCAAGTTCCGGGCGGACATCGCCCGCCTGCGGGAGATCGAGAAGGAACTGGATCGCCTGGGCAACCCGTGGCCGGACGCGGCGGAGGGCGTGCTGAAGGACCCGGAGCGGTTGGACGAGGCCGAGGCGCTCCTCACCTCCGTGGCGGAGCGCCAGCGAGCCTTCCCCAAGATCGGACCGGGCCCCCGGCTGGACCAGGTGAAGAGCCTTCCCGGGATCGCGGTGAAGGCCGCGGAACAGCTCGTCGCCGTGGCCAAGCCGGAGTACAATCCCCTGTACGTGTGGGCTCGTGAGGGTGAGTTGGCGAGGGCGCTCCTCGGTGCGTCGGGCCGGACCTTCCAGACGGACAAGCCGTCCTCACGGATGGCGGTGACCTCGGTGAAGGACTTCGCCGACGATCTGATCCGGGCCCTGGGGGAAGGCGTGGCGGGAGCCTGGCGGGAGCGGTGGTGGACGGTGGACCTGCTCCTGGTGCACGGGCTGGAGGTACTGAAGGACACGGAACGGGCCCAGGACGAGTTCTTCCACCTCTTCGAGGCGCTCAAGCGCCGCGGCGCGCGGATGATGTTCGCCGCCGACCGACCGCCGGCGGAGATCGAGGACATCGACGACCGCCTCCGCTCCCGCTTCGAGGGAGGGCTCGTTCTCGAGATCGAGGCGGACGGGGCGGCCGTGGGTGCCGAGGCCGAGATCGAGTTGGTGGAGGCGGAAAGTCCTCTTCCCCCCTCCGGTGATGCTCTCTGGGGTGAGGAGGCGGAGGCGTCCGACGTGCCGGTGCCGGTGGAGGCGCTCTCCGGTGAGAAGCGTGAACCCGCGCCGACCATGGGGGCGAAGGCCGGCGAGACCGATGTCCCGACGGTCGAATCCGGCGAGAAGGAGCCGACCGAAGCGGCGGGCCGCAGGCCGGGAGGGTGGTTCCCGTCCTCCGAGAACGCGGTGCTCTATTGGCCCCACCTGAACGATCTGCTCCTGGAGGAGTTGGAGTGATGGAGCGAGGAGTCTGACCCATGGCCATCGAAGGTTCACTCCAGGACGTCAGCCTGGCGGATATCTGCCAGCTTCTGAGCATGGGGCGCAAGACGGGGTGCCTGAGCATCACCGACCGATCCAACTTCGGATACATCTATTTCGAGAAGGGTCGGGTGATCCACGCCTCCGTGCTGAACCGTCCCGACCGGCTCGGTGAACTCCTCGTCCGCAACCATGCCATCACGCGGAAGGACCTCTCGCAGGCCATGGAGCAACAGGGGCGGGAACGGGGGAAGCGCCTCGGCGAGATTCTCGTCGACAAGGGCGCGCTCAGCAACGAGAAGCTCAACGAGTTCATCCAACTCCAGATCGAGGAGGCGGTGTACCACCTCTTCACCTGGAATCAGGGGTCCTTCCACTTCGACCCCGACCAGAGGCCGGACGAAGAGGGAGTGTTCCTCGTCTCCATCAATCCCGACTCCCTCCTCCTGGAGGGAGCACGGAGGGTGGACGAGTGGAGCCTGGTGGAGAAGAAGATCCCCTCGTTCGATCTGGTCTTCCAGGTGGACAAGGATCCGGACGAAGCCGAGGGTGACTTCGAGCTCACCAAGGAGCAGCGCAAGGTCCTCCCCTTCATCGACGGAGTGCGCACCGCCTCGGAGATCATGAACGAAGCCGGCCTGGTCGAATTCGATACCGGGAAGGCGTTGTACGGCCTGATCCAGGCCGGGTTCGTGAGCCGTACCGGGGAGAAGTCCACGGTGGCGGAAACCGGGGGGGACGAGGATCTCCAGCAGCACCTGAACCTGGGGATCGCCTTCTACCGCTCGGGAATGATGGAGGACGCCGCCCGGGAGTTCGACGCCGCCCTGGAGGTGGACCTGGAGCAGCCCCGGGCCAACTTCATGATGGGCCTCATGTCGTTCCGTGCCGGGAAGCTCCAGCGGGCCATCGAGTTCTGGGACTCCATGTCCGACGCCACCGTCCACAGCTATCCGGTGTGCCGGAATCGGGCGCTCGCCCTCGAGTTCCTGGGTCGCTTCGACGAGGCGCTGGAGGCGCTGGACCGGGCGGAGGCCGCGCGGGGCGGAGACGACCACGAGGTCTGGCTCGCGCGCGGAGCCATCTTCCTGAAGACGCGCCAGGTGACCCGGGCCCTCGAAGCGTTCCGGAAGTATCGTGCGTCTCCGAAGGTCAAGACGCCCTCGGCGCTCTACTACGCCCTGACGGTGCTGGCATCCGCCGTGGGAGGAGACCTGGACTACGCCGTGGCCGTGGGTAGGGAAGGGTTGGGCCACTATCCGGACGTGGGCGCCATCCTCGTGAACACGGGGGCGGTGCTGGAGCGGCGCGGTGAGTTGGAGGCGGCGGAGGCCCTGTACAAGCGCGCCGTGGCGGTGTCTCCGGTGCCCCCGCAGGCGCACAAGAACCTCGGCGACCAGGCGTACGCCCGCGGCGAGATCGAGGGTGCCCGGGTCCAGTACGAGAAGGCCGTGAAGTTGGCGCCCCGTCTGGGTGACGACGTCTATCTTCGCCTCGGCACGCTGTCGTACAAGGAGAACGATCGCGACATGGCACGACTCCTGTGGCGGCGGGCCCTGGATCTCAACCCGTCCAACGACGCGGTGCGCAGCAGCCTGGAGATGCTGGACGTCGGGTGACGCTGTTCCTCACGCTCCTCCTCCTGGCTCCGGGCGGCGACTCCATTCCGGTCTACGATGGAGTGTCCTACCGGGAGGAGACGTCCGGTCGCCTGCACGTGCGCTTCGCTCCGAACGACTCCCTGCGAGCCCGTGGTATCGCCACCGACCTCGGCGGCTTCGGACCCCTGTCCGGCCTTCCCGAGTCGTTGCCGTCCCGGGTGACGGTGATCCTGGCCCACTCGGATCGGGCGTATTCCGAGGCTACCGAGGGTGGGGCGCCGGAGTGGAGTGGCGGCGTGGCCCTCCCCGGGACCGCCACCATCGTACTTCCCGCCGGGGCACGGTGGAGTGCCGTGGGGCCGGCCGGGGTACGCACGCTCCGCCACGAGTGGGCGCACCTCGCGCTGCACGAGTACCTGGGAAGCCTCCGCGTGCCGCGCTGGTTCGACGAAGGGTACGCGCAGTGGGCCGCCGGCGGATGGGATGCCGGGAGTATCTGGCGGCTGCGCCTCCTCTTCGCCACGGGGAGGGCGCCGCCGCTCGATTCCCTGCGGCTCACCTGGCCCTCCGACCGGCTCGCCGCCGAGTCCGCGTACCTCCTTTCGGCTTCAGCCGTCGCCTACCTCCTCGGTGAGAGTGGAGAACGCGGAATGGCGCTCTTCCTCTCGAGGTGGCGCGAGGGTGGGGTCTTCGAGGAGGCTCTGAGGAGCACGTTCGGTGTGACCTCCGGTCAGTTCGAGGAAGACTGGAGGAAGGACGCCAGGAAGCGGTTCGGCTGGCTGTTCATGCTTTCGCACTCGGTCGCGTTCTGGGCGTTCCTCGCCGTTTCCATGCTCTTCCTGGTGCGGGTCCGTCGTCGTCGGGACCGTGAAGCCATGGCTCGCCTGCGCGCCCTGGAGATGGCCGGTGACGCGGCGGTACCGATTCTCGAGCTTCGACCCCTGGTGCGTCGAGGCCCGTCGGGGCCACTTTGAGGACATGAGCCAGAGAATCCTTCTCGTCGACGACGACACCGATGCGCTCCAGGTCTTCCAGACCCGGCTCCGTCACGCCGGGTTCGAGGTCGAGATCGCCGAGAGCGCGGAGCAGGCGCTCGCCCGGGTGGGAAAATTCGCGCCGGGATTGGTCGTCACCGACGTCCGCATGAGCGGGATCACCGGGCTCGAGCTCCTGGACCGGCTTCGGGAGGGGATGCCCGACGTCAACGTGGCGGTGATGACCGGACACGAGGACATGGAGACCGCGGTGGCCGCCATGAAGGCCGGGGCCTTCGACTTCTTCGTGAAGCCGGTGGACCCCAAGGCGTTGGAGGCGCTGGCCCGGCAGTGCTTCCGCGAGCAGGCCCTCGCCGCGGAGGCCGCCGAGGTGGGGGAGGTCGCACCGGAGACGATCGCGACCCGGTCGCTGGTGGGTCGGGATCCGTCCATGATCGAGATCTACAAGACCATCGGCGTCCTGGCTCGGAACCGCGCCACCGTTCTCGTCCGGGGAGAGACGGGCACGGGGAAGGAGGTCATCGCGCGTGCCATCCACGAGCACTCCATCCATAGTGGAGAGCCCTTCATCGCGGTGAACTGCACGGCGCTCTCCGACACGCTCCTGGAGTCGGAGCTCTTCGGACACACCAAAGGTGCCTTCACGGGCGCCACTTCTTCGCGGAAGGGATATTTCGAGTTGGCGGGGCGGGGGACGATCTTCCTGGACGAGATCGGCGACACCAGCCCGGACTTCCAGACCAAGCTCCTCCGGGTTCTCCAGGAGCGGGAGTTCTACCCGGTGGGTGGCGAGGCTCCGCGCAGGACCGAAGCCCGGGTGATCGCAGCGACCCATCAGCCCATGGAATCGCTCATCGAGGACGGGACGTTCCGCGAGGACCTGTACTTCCGTCTCAAGGTCGTGGAGATCCACGTGCCGCCGCTCCGGGAACGGCGAGGAGACGTTCGCCTCATCGCCGACGCGCTTCTCGGCCGGGTGCGCCGGGAAACCCAACGGGACGTTCGAGGCATCAGTGAAGAGGCGTACCTGAAGCTGGAGGCCCACGATTGGCCGGGGAACGTGAGGGAGTTGGAGCACGCGCTCACCCGCGCGGCCATCCACACCTCCGGACCGGTGCTGGGCCCGGAGCACCTGGTACTCGGAGGCGGCGCCGGGGGGGAGGACCTTTCCCTGGACACCGTGGTACGCCGCCACGTGCGGCGCGTGGTGGAGCGCCTGGGTGGTGACCGGGAGGAGTCGGCCCGGGCTCTGGGGATCAGTATGAAGAACGTGGAGAAGTATCTTTCCTGAAGACGTGCCATCCGAATTCACGACGCAGATCCGAGTGAGAGCCGACATGATCCAGAAGAAGACCCGAACCACTTCGGGGCAGCCCGAAGCCCTCCGCTTCACCCGGGTGAACGCGATCCTGGCTGCGGCGGGGACGGCCACCCTGGTGGCGGGCTACTGGCTCCTGGCGCAGGGGTCCATCACCGCCGCGCCACTCCTCCTGGTGCTGGCCTACGTGGTCCTGCTCCCCCTCGCCATCATCCTGTAGGGGCGAGCGAGGACGGCGGCGCGGGCCGTTCCGGTTCCGCTGCCGGGGATTCCGGATACATTTGGGGTTCTTCGGGGCGCTTAGCTCAGCCTGGTTAGAGCACCTGCCTTACAAGCAGGGGGTCGGGGGTTCGAGTCCCTCAGCGCCCATTGACCACCGACACCGTTCGCGGCCTCCCCCAGCCAGCACCCGCAGGGGCCGCTTCCCCCCCACACGCTCCTTGGGACGTCTCCCCACAGCCGGGGAAACGTGCGAACGGTAGTTTTCGACGATCAACGTGTTCTCCATGACCCAACAGGACGGGGATCCATGAATAGACGAATCATCCTCATGGCGGTGGTCGCGGCCGTCGCCTGCGATGGCCCTTCGCCGGCTCCCGGCACCTCCGAACTCGGAGCACAGCAGCCGAACCACGCCGACCCCCACGCGGGCATGGCGGCCGTCCAGTCGGCTCCGGAGAACCGCGGTGTCGTTCTCGAGACCATGGATGCGGGTGGCTACACGTACGCGCGACTGTCCATGGTGGACGGAGAGATCTGGGCGGCCGGGCCGGTGACGGCGCTGGCCGTGGGCGACACGGTGGGCCTGGTGGGCCCCATGCCCATGGGGCGCTTCACGAGCACGTCGCTGGACCGCACCTTCGAGGACATCACCTTCGTGGGGCGGTTCACCACGGCGTCGGCCCCTCTCCCGCAGAACCGGGGCCGGGTGATCCAGGCCATGGATGCGGGAGGGTACACGTACGTCGAGGTGGAAACGGAGGCGGGAACCCTCTGGCTCGCCGCTCCTCTCACGCAGGTGGCGGAGGGCGATGCGGTCGCCTGGCTCGACGGGAACGTCATGACCGACTTCACCAGCCGCACCCTCGAGCGGACCTTCCCGACGATCCTCTTCGTGGGAGGAATCACCGTCCTGGAGTGAGTCCCCGCCGGCGGGTCACGATCCCCGCGACCCGAAATCCATTTCGGACACGCGGGTCCGAAATGTCCCGCGCATCCCTTGCCTGGTGGGGTCACCGGTGGGATAATCGGTGTTCTTGTGAATGATTGTGCGTCTACGTCGAGGACGGTGATGTCGGGTCCATCTCCCTCCATC